>NZ_OZ060452.1:996445-1328594 GCF_964059235.1 Candidatus Tisiphia endosymbiont of Nedyus quadrimaculatus | reverse complement strand
GATATTATAAATTTTAACCTAAGTTTGATATAATACCATTTCCCATTATTAACTACGCTAATACTACAGTTGTAGTTACTACCTAGAGCTGTCATTCTTAGCAACGGCGGGAATCTAAAAAAATAGCCTAAAAGACTATTAAACATTATTAGATCCCAGCTTTCGCTGGGATGACATCGTTTTGACATTAGTACTACAACTGTAGTGCTAAATAGCGTAGTTAATAATGGGAAATAGTATAAGACACCTGTTTAATAGTCTTAATTTCCTTATGTTATTGTTACTGCATTATGACACATATAACAACTATTGATTATAATTTTAAATTATTTTATAATTTACGATTAAACTGTTGTTGATTATTTAAATATTTGGTATATAGTTGATCTAGGATAAAAAAATAGCTTTATGAAAACTACCTTACCTGACCGCTCACTAGTGATTAAAGAAAAGCTAGATAATATTGTTAAAGAAATCCTATATGTAGGCAAATCAAAAATAGCAATGATTATCTTATTTGGCTCTTATGCTAGAGGAGATTGGGTAGAGGATATAGAGAAGGTAGGGGATATTAGTTATTATAAGTATCAAAGTGATTTTGATCTTTTGTTGATTTTAAAGAACGGAGAATATGCTGGCTATCCAGCTATAAACCTACAACATAAGATAGAGAACAGGCTAGGTAAAAAATTCTCATTAGATGAAAAACCACCAATTACTCTGATACTTGAACCTATTAAGCTGGTAAATAAGCAACTGGAAAAAGGGCAGTATTTCTTTAGTGATATCAAGAAAGAGGGAATTCTTTTATATGATAGTGGTGAATTTATACTGTCTGAAGCTAAGGAACTATCATGGCAGGAACGTAAACCAATAGCTGAAAAAGATTATAAACATTGGTTTAAAAAAGCTAAGGACTTTCTATTACTCACTCATTTGTGTTTGGATATAGAACAATTGAATAATGCAGCCTTTGTGCTTCACCAAGCTACCGAGAGCTTTTATAATGCTATCTTGTTAGTTTTTACTGGTTACAAGGCCAAGTCACATGATATACTGGGACTTGGCGATAGGGCTAGAAGTCATCATTACGATCTCTACAAGATATTTCCACATGAGACTCCTGAGCAAGAAGAGTGCTTTACGTTACTGCGAAATGCTTATGTTGACGCAAGGTATGATCAAGATTATACAATTAGTAAAGAACAATTACTTTACCTTATTAACCGGGTAGAGGAATTAAAGATAGTGACTGAAAATATCTGCCTAGAAAGGATTAATAAAATAGAACTATACTCGAATGATCCTACGAATTACCCCAATTCGGGATAAGAATTAGTTAATTCTTAATCCCGAATTCGCATGAATTAGATTTGAAAATGAGGGACGAGTAAGCGGAGTGTACATTTAGTACATGAGTATGCGAGTTCCTGATATTTTCAAAAAATAATTCTTCAAAGCAGAAGAGTATAATCAAAAATTAAATTATAATATGCGTATACCATCAATATTTAAGAAAATATTACTAATTATTCGCCAAAGTAGTCGTATAATTGTTAAATTAGTAATTATAGATCAATTAGTAAAATGGTATTTTATAAATTATCTAAGAGGTAAAGTTGGTCTAACACTAGAAGTAACCAGCTTTTTAGATATGGTTTATATTTGGAATTATGGAATTAGTTTTGGGATGCTTCGAAATTATTATCAGTATAGTAATATGCTTTTTATAGTCGTTAACTCTGCCCTTATAGCATATTTGTGGTATATCTTATTAAAATGTAAGACGATGCCAAGCTTTGTTGGTTGTAGTTTTGTCATTGGTGGTGCTATTGGTAATTTGATCGACCGTTTTGTTCATGGGGCGGTATTTGATTTTATTTATTTTCACTATAAAGATTTTGGTTTTCCGGTATTTAATCTAGCAGATAGTTTCATTTCATTAGGTACAATATTCTTATTGCATGATTATTATAAGACCAAGAAAATTGTTGAACAACAACAAGATGTTGAATATAATCACGCTCGATTGCAAACTGAAGCGGATAGGATTCGTGAACTTGATTTTAAGAAAAATATAAATTTATAAAGAGGATTGATATGTACTCAAATGATTTGAAGCATGGGGGAAACAAACAAGGGGTGAGTGAACTAGGCATACATGAAGTACGTGAGTACACGAATTCCTCGATAGTATTTGCAGAAACCAATTCTTTAAAGCAGAAGAGTATGCGCATAATTTTTTTGTTATTTACTACCTTAGTAACACTGTCTGCCTGCAATAAAAAAGTAAAAGAAACAATAGGTATAGTGACACCTGGTCCTGATGAATATAGGGTACAACGCAATAAAACCTTAGAAGTCCCCCCTCACTATGACTTACCTTCTATTGAAAAAAAAGATACAAAGAACCACAAAGTTCATTCTCCCAAAAATCTCAATGATGGAGAGCAAGCTTTAATAGAGGACATGGAAAAATAATGCTATTATTTTAATATTATATAATTTTTTCACTTAGTGGACAAAAATTTTGGTATATACTCGATTAAAATCAACAATTGCCGGGGTCTAAAACAAGGTGGGTGATAATAATAAAAGTGTTGTGTTAAATTTTGGTCCACAACATCCAGCTACTCATGGGGTATTAAGATTAATTTTAGAAATGGATGGTGAGGTTATCAATAAAGCAGACCCGCATATTGGATTACTGCATCGTGGTACTGAAAAATTAATTGAGCATAAAACATACCTACAAGCTATACCATATTTTGATCGGTTAGATTACGTATCGCCAATGTGCCAAGAACACGCTTTTGCCTTAGCAGTTGAAGGATTGCTTGGCTGCAATGTGCCAAGACGAGCGGGGTTTATTCGAGTGATGTTTTCTGAGCTTACTCGTATCCTTAATCACATACTGAATATAACAACACAAGCCCTAGATGTTGGTGCTACTACCCCTCTATTATGGTTATTTGAGGAACGCGAAAAAATTATGGAATTTTATGAGCGTGTCTCCGGCTCTAGAATGCATGCAAATTATTTTAGACCTGGTGGTGTTGCACAGGACTTACCAAATGGTATACTAGAAGATATAAATATTTTTGTTCAGCAATTCTCAAAAAAATTAGAAGACGTCGAGACTCTGTTAAATGACAATAGAATTTGGAAACAACGCTTAGTAGATATCGGAGTAGTAAGTCAAAAAGAAGCTATGGATTGGGGGTTTTCTGGCCCAATGCTTAGAGGCTCAGGCATCGCATGGGATCTTAGAAAAGCCACCCCGTATGATGTATATGATGAGCTAGATTTTGATATACCAATTGGCAAATCTGGTGATTGTTATGATAGGTATTTGGTCCGTATTGAAGAAATGTACCAATCGCTTAAAATTATACAGCAATGTCTTGAAAAAATGCCAGAGGGTGCTATTAAAACTGATGATCCTAGAATTGCACCACCCTCAAGAGAAAAAATGAAAGAATCAATGGAAGCCATGATTAATCATTTTAAACTTTACACTGAAGGATATGATGTGCCAAAAGGCGAAATATATAAATTTGTTGAAGCACCAAAAGGCGAGTTTGGTGTGTATTTATACTCTGATGGAACAAACAGACCTTATAGATGCCGGATTAAAGCCCCTGGGTTCGCCCATCTCCAAGGTCTAGATTTCATGTCAAAAGGACATTTGATGGCAGATGTGGTAACTATTATTGCCAGTCTTGATATTGTTTTTGGAGAAATTGATCGATGAATGATGAACCACTAAATTTCAGTTTTAATGATGAGAACTTAAAAAAAGCCCAAAATATCATTAAGAAATATCCTGAAAACAAACAAAAGAGTGCTATCCTGCCATTACTTGACCTTGCACAACGCCAAATGAATGGTTGGTTACCAAGAGGCTGCATAGAGTATGTAGCAAATTTTCTAAATTTACCTTTCATCCGAGCATATGAAGTTGCAACATTTTATACCATGTTTAATCTAAAGCCAGTAGGACGATATCATATACAAATTTGTGGTACTACTCCTTGTTGGCTAAGGGGTAGTGATAAAATTGTAACTATTTGTAAAAAAAAACTTGGTATTAACTTTGGTGAACTAACAAGTGATAAAAAATTTAGCCTTACAGAAGTTGAATGTTTGGGAGCTTGTGTCAATGCACCAGTTGTACAAATTAATGATGATTTCCTTGAGAACTTAGATGAAGAAAAAATGGCTGATTTAATTGATAGTCTCACCTGACTTCTGCAGCTTTTAATATTTATTATTGGGTAGTAGCAAAATTAAAGAAGTATACTCAAATGGTTTGGAGAATGGGAACAGTAAACAAGGGGTAAGCGAAATAGGTGTACATAAGGTATGTGTATAAAATGAATTCTTGGTTGTAACAATATCGCTACTGGTTTAAACTTTCGCTCTTTAAAGATAATTATTTATTACAATAGAAATTAAATTGTTGACATCTAAACTACTTAGCATAGCATAAGAAATATGATATATAACTTAGAGAGGTGTACTTATGCTACGCAATGTGATTCTGAAGGAGCTAATGAAATTGGATGTTTTAGGTACATTACAGCAACTAGTAGAATCAGCCAAATTACATCTTAAACAGGGCGATAAGAATAGCTGTCTGACTGAGCTTGATAAACTAGAAGAGTATCTAGAAAATTTTCAAGATATGAGTATGATATACTCAATGTTTGAAAAACATGTAATAGAACAAGGGCTAGAAAATGATGATATCATAGAGATCGATAAACATAAACGAGATTTATAACAGTAGATAGATCTATAATTAGCTAAGTATAAGCTCCTTTTAATATAAGGAAAAATGCACTCTTGAAGCGGTTGACACGAGTACATTTTAACTTTTTTCATCATTCAATAGGTAATTTTAATTATTAACATCACCTATTGAATGGAATATTATATTTTAATAATCAGGTGTAGGCGAGCATCAAACCTGATTGTTTCTACTTAACCCCTGAATTCAATGGTAAGTATACTCGAAGATTTGAAGAATAGGGACAACAAACAATGGGTGAGCGAACTAGGTGTAGATAATGTGTATACGAATTCCCATAGTACCCTACATTTTTCTATAATCGTCATCGCGAGGCATCTTTAGATGCCGTGGCGATCTAGGTAAACAGCGAAGCTGTTTTTTTCTAGTACGCTTCGCGTATCCTAGATTGCCGCGTCGCCGCTTTCAGCGACTCCTCGCAATGACGATCAGCAGCCATTTTAATAGTGGTTATATAAAAAATGTAGGGTACTATGCTACAGCACTCTAGCGTAAATATAATAATCCCTATGTACTCCTTGAACAATTTCATATTTCTTAAGCAACCCCTCTTTGACAAAATTACATCGTTCCAAAACATTAATTGAACGTATATTGTCATTTATTACAGTAGCTTGGGTTCGAACAATACCAGCATATTCTATAAATCTTAAAATAGCTTTGATAGATTTTAGCATAATTCCTTTACCCCAAAATGCAGGATCAAGATCGTAGCTTATTTCTGCTTTGAGGTGCATTGTAGAAACAGTATTAAACCCAGCCGTACCTATAAGTTTATTATTATCTTTAAGGGAAATACCCCAGTAAAATCCTCTTTGGTAATGAAATAAGCTAGACCAATATTTTAGTTCATCAGCAGCTTGTGGGATAGTTGATGGACTGTTGCTATCTGTCAAGAAAGGGAGCATCTCTAATTTACTCATATAACCAAAATAGTCTTCTGAATCATCACTAGTTAATTCTCTCAGCACTATGTTGTCTAGGTCTAACATAGGAAATTGATGGTATATAGAACGATTAAGCATACGTAGAAGCGAATTTACTTTTATAATTAATTGGATCAATTGTATTATTTTCTTCAAAGGCCTTAAGTCTGAGTAAGCAGGCATGACATGTCCCACAAGATAACCCATTATATGGGTCATAACAAGAAATTGTTTTGGAGTAATCTACTCCTAATTCTAGACCGGTTTTAATAATTTGCCCTTTTGTCATATTTATTAAGGGAGCATGAATGGTAATTCGTGTACCCAATACTCCTACCGCAGTTGCAAGATTAGCAAGCTTCTCAAAAGCGTCTAGGTACTCTGGACGGCAATCTGGGTAATTAGCATAATCAGTTGCGTGTACCCCCATAAAAATATCAAAGGCTCCTATTATTTCACTAAATCCCAAAGCATAACTTAAAAATATAGTATTACGTGCTGGGACATAAGTGATTGGTATATTATCCTCTAAATCACTATGATCTTTATATTTTGGTACTTCTATGGCATCATCAGTAAGAGCTGATCCGCCAAAGCTACGTAAATCAATATTTACAATTTTATGTTGTTTGATATTATAGTCCTTAACTAACTCTTTAACTTTCTCAAGTTCAATATTATTATGTTGAGAATAGTTAAAACTTATGGCATGAATTTCGTAATTCATTTTTTCTATCATTGCTAGTACTGTGGCTGAATCTGCACCGCCACTAACTAAAGCTACTGCCTTCTGCATAAAATCTTCCCCTCCCCTGATTAATCTCAATTCGATATAAGAATTAATAATTCTTATCCCAAATTCGGTGAAATTATAGAAACAATCAGATTTGAGACGGCTCTGCATCTGATTGTTAAATTAATATTTTGCTAAAAACATGATTTAAAAAGATTAAAATCATATTTTTAGCTTTAGAAAGCTTTAAAATGCATTCGCAAAACCGCTTTAAGAATGCATTTTTCCTTATATTAAAGCCAACTCGGGATAAGAATTAACTAATTCTTGAATTGGGGTTTGTTATACCCACAGGTAAGATTAATTTTTAGCACATCCTGCCACACCTTATCCCAACCTTTGGTATGAGTAATATTAGGGAAAATCTTTTGTTGTATACAATCTGAAGAACTAGCTTTTATATAGCCCTGCATAATTTTACTCGGTACTATTGCATCCTTACCTCCCGAAAGATGTAATTGCGGAATATTGCTAATTTTTATGGCATAATCTATGGGATTTAATGACTCCTTTAATGCATATATCCCATGATGTTTACTGAAATTCTCAATATCAAGATTACCAGCTATAGTTATTATATCTTTAATATGCTTATTTCTTGCTGCAACCAAGACAGCAACTCCACCACCTCCGGAAAAGCCAACCAAACTAGCTGGTTTACTATTACTTATACTATTTATTACTATGTTTGTTGATTCTATAACCTCCTTGGCAAGTCTTTTGTCTGTCCAATAGATTTGACTGCAATTGGGGTTAAGTTCTACTGGCGTATATTGGCACGGACGAGCTATATAAACTATATTAGGTCTAGTATCAAGAGCTGCAAGCTTAAGCAACATAATCTTGGAAGGGGTTGGATTGCTAGAAACTGCGTAACGCCCTATACTAATGCTACCATCACCCTCAATATAAAATACGTAAGGGCTATCTTTATCTGAAACACGTTGGTAAGTTGTAATAACAAAATCGCCAGCCTTAACTAGTTTTTTCTCAAAGTGGTTTATTGAGGCTACCTTATCTGCCTCCTCAATCCTAGTATCTATAGATGAAACACACGCAGAAAATAACAGGGATATAGAAAGTAGAACAATTTTAAAAAGGTATTTCATCATCTAGATCACTATGGTCAAAGTTACTATTACCAACTGTGCTTTTTGGTACAATAGAATCTAGGGAGTTAGCCCCACTACCTTTAGAGTCTAACAATATAAATTGTGAGTTAAAATTTTGTAATACTATTTCTGTTGTATATTTTTCTTGACCAAGGTTATCCACCCATTTTCTAGTTTGTAAATTACCTTCTAAATAAACTTTAGTGCCTTTCTTGGCATAATTCTTTACAACAGACACCAAACCTTCGTTAAATACTACTATTCTATGCCATTCGGTTTTTTCTTTCTTCTCTCCAGTAGCACGATCTTTCCAAGTCTCAGAAGTAGCAATACTGAAACTTGCTATCTCTTTACCATCAGCCGTGTGCCTAATTTCTGGATCACGCCCTAAATTACCTATTAATACTGCCTTATTTAAACTACCAGCCACAGATCATTACCTATTTAAAAATTACTATTGCAATAGTAATTCAAAACAACCTATAATGCTACAAGTTTTTTGAAAGTTCCTTAAAAATTTATAACAAATTATGATACAAGAATATATTAAAGTCCGTGGTGCTAAGGAGCATAATTTAAAAAATGTAAATGTTGATATTCCAAGAAATAAGTTTGTAGTAATTACAGGGCTTAGTGGTTCTGGAAAATCTTCACTAGCTTTTGATACTATTTATGCAGAAGGACAACGTAGATATGTTGAAAGTTTATCTTCATATGCTAGGCAATTCTTACACCTTCAGGATAAACCTGATGTTGAATCGGTCTCTGGTTTGTCACCTGCAATAGCTATTGATCAAAAAACCACATCTAAAAATCCTCGTTCTACAGTGGGTACTATAACTGAAATTTATGATTATTTAAGATTATTATATGCAAGGGTAGGAGTACCCTACTCTCCAGCGACAGGTTTACCAATCAAGAATCAGACCATCTCAGAGATGATAGATGCCATTCATAATTTTCCTAAGGGTACTAAACTATACATATTAGCTCCAATTATCAGAGGACAAAAAGGTGAATTCAGACGTGAAATGCTTGATCTTAAAAAACAGGGTTTTGGGCGATTATTCATTAACAATGAAATTTATGAAATCGATAATCTTCCAAAATTTGATAAGAATAAAAAACATAATATTGAAGTAATTGTTGATAGGATTTCTCTAGAAGATGATTTAGGTAACAGGCTTGCAGATAGTTTGGAAATCTCTCTTAAGTTGGCAGATGGTATAGTATATGTTGAAATTGTTGACCTACCAAACGGATTAGAAACCAACCTTACTAAAGGTCAGAGAATCATTTTTTCAGAAAAATATTCTTGTCCAGTTTCTGGTTTCCAAATTACTGAAATAGAACCAAGAATTTTTTCCTTTAATAGCCCATTTGGTGCTTGTCCTAAATGTGAGGGTATCGGCACAGAATTGTGTCTTGATAAAGAATTAATTATTCCAAATAGCAGAATTAGTATTAAAGATGGAGCTATAGCACCTTGGGGGAAAATATCCTCAAAGTTTTTTTTAGAAACATTAAAAGCTTTAGCAAATCATTACGAGTTCTCATTAGACACTCCTTTTATAGAACTACCAAATACTATACAGCAAGTATTATTCCATGGATCAGGTGACGATGTTATAAAATTTCAGTATCATGATGGTTCTAAATCTCAGGTGGTACAGCAACCTTTTGCTGGAATAATACCTAGCTTACAAGAAAAGGAGCGTAAGGCTGATTCTTCTTTAGTAAAAGAAGAATTATTAAAATATAAAGCAGAGTACAAATGCACATCTTGTGAAGGTTATAGGCTAAAAATGGAATCTCTTTGTATTAAAATCGCTGATATGCATATTGGACAAGTATCTACCATGAGTATTTTGCAACTACAAAAATGGTTTAATCAATTAGACAAACAGCTCAATAAAAGACAAATGACTATCGCTGAACGCATATTAAAGGAAATCAAGGAAAGATTACAATTTCTTATGAATGTTGGTCTTGATTATCTTGCTTTGTCTAGAGAATCAGGAACTCTGTCTGGTGGAGAAAGTCAGCGTATTCGCTTGGCATCGCAAATTGGTTCAGGGCTTAGTGGTGTGTTGTATGTACTTGATGAACCCTCAATTGGTTTGCATCAACGTGATAATGCTAGATTAATAGAAACTCTAAAGAATCTTCGAGACCTTGGTAATACAGTGCTTGTTGTTGAGCATGATGAAGAGACAATGTACGAATCGGATCACATTATAGATGTCGGACCAGGTGCCGGTATTCACGGTGGACATATAATAGCTCAAGGAACAATTGAGGAAATTAAACAATCTCCCAATAGTATAACGGGTAGCTATTTAAGCGGTAAACAATCTATTGAAGTACCAACAAATACTAGAGTATCCCCTACGGGTAAGGTAATAGCATTAACAGGGGCTATTTCTAATAATTTACAGGATGTTAATATTACAATTCCTCTGAGCAGTTTTACAGCAATAACGGGGGTATCAGGTAGCGGTAAATCAAGTTTAATAATTCACACTTTATATAAAGCAGCTTTAAAATTTTTAGAACCCTCTTCAAAAAATTTTCCAGGAGAATATAAGTCAATTAAAGGTCTTGAATATATTGATAAGGTTATTGATATAAACCAATCACCAATAGGTCGCACACCAAGGTCAAATCCAGCAACTTATACTGGTGCGTTTACCCATATTAGAGACTGGTTTGCTGAACTACCCACTGCAAAAGCACGGGGTTATAAAGTTGGTAGGTTTTCATTCAATGTTAAAGGTGGAAGGTGTGAATTATGTCAAGGTGATGGTCTGATTAAAATAGAAATGCATTTTTTACCTGATATTTATGTAAAATGTGATGTTTGTAATGGTGACAGATATAATAGAGAAACCCTTGAAGTTAAATATAAGGATAAATCTATAGCTGACGTTCTTAGGATGACAGTTGAGGATGCAATGAGTTTCTTTGCTAAAGTACCACTAATTTACGAAAAACTTGTTACTTTAAATGAGGTAGGACTTGGTTATATAAAAATTGGACAATCTGCTACCACTTTGTCTGGAGGCGAAGCACAAAGAATAAAGTTAGCTAAAGAGTTATCAAAACGCTCAACCGGTAAAACTTTATATATACTTGATGAACCAACAACAGGGCTGCACATAGATGATATTAATAAATTGCTTAAAGTGCTGCATAAGCTAGTTGATATGGGTAATACTGTTATAGTTATTGAGCATAATCTAGATGTTATCAAAACAGCGGATTATGTTATAGATATTGGACCTGAAGGGGGAGATAAAGGCGGTAGAATAGTAGCTACCGGCACTCCAAAGGATATAGCTGCTTGTAGTGAGAGCTATACTGGACAATATTTAAAGCATTATCTCGACCAGTGTTAAGGTAGCTGCGATGAGCCGCCACATTTAATATAAAGTTCCTAAAAGAATATTGTTGACACTTTTTGACATTTATTATTAAAATATACAGCTCATAATATTTGATTATAGGTAGTATTGTTCGTAAATACTACCTAACCTGAATTCGATGTAACAAGTTACATCGAACTTTCGTGTTATATATAGAAACAATCAGGTTTGAAGCGGCTGCCCACCTGATTGTTAAAATATAACACTCCATTCAATATGTGATTTTAATTATTAAAATCACATATTGAATGATGAAAAAAGTTAAAATGCACTCGCGTCAGCCGCTTCAAGAGTGCATTTTTCCTTATAACAAAGCCAGTTCGATATAAGAATTATTAATTCTTATATCGAACTGAGGTTAATTTATTGTCTCGTATTAACTGTCCGGAAAAGTATAACCACATCACTACTATTGAGAGAAAACGTAAATTGATAAATTTAGTGTTTGGTAACCTAGAATTAAAAGACGGAAAGCTAAACTTTATGCTACGTTCACCATTTAACGCATTCGTAAAATGCACTAAAATCGAAGAATGGTGGGCCCGGCAGGACTTGAACCTGCGACAACACCGTTATGAGCGGTGGGTTCTAACCAACTGAACTACAGGCCCTCTTATAATGATAGTTAAGGTTTATATAATTATTAGCTTTCTAAGTCTAGTAAAATTTTTATAACACTTGAAAAAGTTTTAATTAATTTAGGACTTTTTGGGTCAATTTTTCTGATTATTTATTTTGTTTGCATAACTATAACAATATATTGCTTTAAAAAACATGACCCCCAACACCCAACTTGATATTATTAATTCCATTATTTTATATTTCTGGGCTAGTTCTAGGGTGTGTCATCAATTGAGCCAAATTACCATGGAAGCCATATAAACAGCTCCCAAAAAGTTCTGAGATGTTTTGTCATATCGTGTTGCAATAGCTCTATATTGCTTCAATTTTGCAAAAAGTTCTCAATCAAATGCCTAGCTTTATAGAGGTCCTTATCATACTTAGCTGGATTCACACGATTCTTCTTTGGGGGAATCACAGCTATACATCCCTTATCTTTCAGCTTATCTCGCATACGTGCATTGGCATCATACGCCTTATCAGCAAGTACAGCATCCGCTTTCGTCAATTCATTCATCAAAACATCAGATCCTTGCAAATCATGAGCTTGACCCGGGGTAAGATGGACTTACTATTACCCACAAATATTATAGTTAGCTAATTGATAACCTTGAACTAGATCAAATAACCGTTGCCATCCTCTCCACAATACAATAGGACTAGGCTCTGGATCATTTTTTCTTGCTAAATACCCACCCAATTTAGCAACCCATATTATAGCATTTTTTATTGTAGGAATTGTATTATTAGGGGGAGCTGCTTTGTGTATCTTTACATACAAAACTCGCCATTCTTCTTCAGCTAATATTACACTACATGGTAGATTAGGATTAGTTCTGCCAATTAAAGTAATAAAAAAAATTCTCCAAGCAATTATGCTCATGATTGTCAAGTATTTTATTAATCTTTCTCCTGTTGCAAGTCTACATTGTTCAACCCTAAATCCAGATTTTAAAATTTTATGAAAAATTTCAATTCTCCATCTTAAACAATACCATCTTACTTTCTCTATAGCTTCTTCAAAATTATTGATAACTATATTGGTTAGTAACATCCATTCTAATGGTGTTGTTCCACTAGGGGGACGACGCTCAATAACATTGATGGCATATACTGGTAAATTTGGCAATGTTTCTGTTTTATGTCTTACATTGTTTACAGGAGGATTCATTATAAATTTTCCAAATCTAACTTCCAAATGTCTAATCCTATTAGCTTTATTTTCTTGACTAGTATCTTTAACTGCTATTTCTCCAGCACACTGGAAACCCGATACTACCTTCCACAAATATTGTCTATCTTTTTTGGAATATTTTGACTTTTTATTTATTTCTCTATCCTGTGCAGCTCTAACTAAAACTTTAGATTTCTGAGCTTGTGCCAATTCAAAAAAATCATATATATCAGCTTCTCTATCACAAACAGTTATAATTTGGGTATTACCATTATTCGTTGCATTAATAGTGTTCTGTAATGCATTAAGCCACTTTATACTTTCTTTATCTTTAATATGTACCGTATTACCATGACTAGTTTTTTTTAACTGTTGTATTTCTTCAGGCACTGCTGGTCTATTGTGAATCTTTTGATCCAACAACCCAAGTGCTAACCCATTGCTAGCAACCGCAAAGGCAGTATGCATTATCAGACCTTTACATTCAATATTTTTAACATTCTTTCCCTCTTTTCTTGATAACACACCCAATCCAGTAGTTTTTTTATGACTAGTATATGTGATATAACTAGTATCTTGTATAACAAGAACTTTATCATGCTCTTTGATTCTTTCTACTGTTTTAGCAATATGGGATTCTAATATTTTTGATTCCTTAACATTATCGTTTTTTTAAAAACGATATGCTGCTTTTGTTTCTGCCCAATTTCCACATGCTTGATTAATTGAGCTTTCAGGTATATTCGCAAAATTATCAGCTATCTTTATTAACCTATCTGTCAGCCTTTTATCACCCAAAATAGCTCCACTAAATTCCTCGGTCAAATAATTATTTATTATTTCTTGACTCATACTATACCTCTACAATGTAATATTTTAATTGCAAATCAGTATATTATTTTTACTTCTTTTTCACCATTGTTATTTTGTGGGTAATAGTAAGGTAAGATGGAATCCCGTTGGATTCCCTAGGTTCTGTTGACAAAAATTATAGTTAGGAAAGAGGAATAAAAAGTTGCCATAGTAAGAAGAAATGGTAGTTTCTAGTTATCAAAAAAAGGAACTACCAATATGAAGTATTACATAGAAGAACAAGCATGGGAAGTAATTTTATCATTTTTTAAGAAAAAAAATGGTATACACAACAAGAATGAAGAAAAAATGAGACATTTTATTGAAGCAATATGGTTTATTGTTAGAACAGGTTGCCAATGGCGTCTTCTACCTGATGATTATGGTTGTTGGTACAGTATTTATCGCAGATTTAAGAGATGGGTTGACAAAGGTATATGGGAGGATTTAATGGATTATGTTAAAGTAGATGCAGATATGGAATCAATTATGATTGATGCAACTATTGTGAGAGCACATGCTTGCTCATCTGGATATATCAAAGGTAATCAAGAAGAAGCGGCTTTAGGTAGAAGCAGAGGTGGTTTTAGTACTAAAATTCATGCCCTTGTTGATGCCCTTGGTAATCCATTAAAGTTTATACTAACTGCTGGGCAAAGAAATGATATAACTCAAGCGGGAAATCTTACTCAAGATGTTCAGAATACGACTGTGATAGCCGATAAAGGATACGATAGTAGTGCATTTGTAGAAAGTTTAGAAAATAAGGGGTGTGAGATTGTTATACCACCAAAATCTAACCGTAAAGTACAACGTGAATATGATAAACATACTTATAAGGAACGACATTTAATTGAGTGCTTATTGGCTCTGTCCAAAAAACTGTGTAAATTTCGAAATAGGTTATATATAAAAGTATAACAAAAAAGGAAATTACATGAATAAAAAAACTAATGAATCAATAAAGCAAGCAGTAGATTTATTAATAGATAATGATACAGATGTAAGTACAATACTGAAAGAAGGAGGTTTATTAAAAGAATTGACCAAACGTTTAATAGAGAAGGCACTGCAGTCAGAAATGAATAATCATCTAGGCTATGATAAATACAGTTGTGCAGATAATGATAATGCTCGTAATGGTATAACTAGCAAAAAACTGATCTCCGAACATGGAGCTGTAGAAATAGAAGTACCAAGGGATAGGCATAATACCTTTGAACCCGCAATACTACCAAAACGCCAGAAACGTTTTGATGGTTTTGACGATAAAGTACTATCATTATATGCTAAAGGCATGAGTATATCTGATATTAAGATTCAGTTACAGGAGTTATACAGTGTTGAAATAAGTGAAGGCTTAATCAGCCAAATTACTGATGATGTAATGGATGAGGTTAAAGCTTGGCAGAGTCGACCATTAGAAGAGATATATCCGATAGTATTTTTTGATTGTTTAGTAGTAAAAGTCAGGCAAGATAAAAGGATAATCAATAAGGCAGTATATGTTGCATTAGGAATTGATTTATCTGGTAAAAAAGATATATTGGGATTATGGATCAGTGAAAATGAAGGGGCAAAATTTTGGCTCGGTAATTTTACCGAAATGAAAAATAGAGGGCTAAAAGATATACTGATTGCCTGTAGCGATAATCTTACTGGTATGTCTGAGGCAATAGAAGCAGTTTATCCAAAAACAGAACATCAATTGTGTATTGTACATCAGATTAGAAATAGTTTAAAATATGTGTCGTATAAAGATAGGAAGCAACTGTCTAGCGATTTAAAGCCGATATATACTGCAGTAACGGAAGAACAAGCCCATTTAGCTTTAGTATCTTTTGAAGAAAAATGGAATAAACAATATCCACAAATTGCCAAATCATGGTATAATAATTGGGACAATCTAATGATTTTTCTAGGGTATCCTGAGTCAATTAGAAAGGTAATTTATACAACTAATTCAGTTGAATCTGTCAATAGTCAATTGCGTAAAGTAACAAATAATAAGCGGGTTTTTCCTAATGATAATGCTGTTTTTAAAAGTTTATATTTGACAATTGACTATATGACCAAAAAATGGACTATGCCCATTCCAAACTGGAATGAAGCTATGGCTCATTTGATGGTTAAATTTGAGGATAGGCTTAACAAAATTTAATGACCTATTTTTTCGAATTTACACAGTTTTTTGGACAGAGCCGAATTTGCTTTCATAATTATGGATTCTAGCATTAAGCAATTGGCTAGCTAATTCATTTAAAGTATAAAATCTTACCCTGTAACTATCCCAAATGCTAAGCCACCGCTTTCAGCGGTGGAATCATAGAGTTTGACATATACTAAAGATATCCCTAAATGATTTTGCCGCTCAAAGCAGAATCAAGAAGGATAATGTATATGCCAAACTATAATAGTTTAAACCACTGTACATGGGAATGTAAGTACCATGTTGTTTTTACACCCAAATATCGCAAGAAAACGATATTTGGATTAATTAGGAAAGAGTTAAAAGAAGTGTTGCATCGTTTAGCGGGTCAAAAGGAATGTAAGATAGAGGAAGGATATTTAATGCAGGATCATGTGCATATGCTAATATCCATTCCTCCCAAACATTCTATTTCAACCATTGTGGGTTTTATTAAAGGTAAAAGTTCTATATGGGTAGCACAAAATATAGCAAATAAACAGCAAAATTTTGTTGGTCATAAATTTGGGGCAAGAGGATATTTTGTGAGTACCGTAGGAGCGAATGAAGAGGTAGTACGTAAATACGTTCAAAACCAAGAATCTGAGGATAAAAGAGCTGATCAACTTAACCTGTTTTACAGGTCAAAATAAGTAATATTAACCCGCTTTGAGCGGTTCTATAACAAACTCCCACTTCTAGGGGGAGTAATTGGCTCAAGGCTTTAGGGAAATCATCCTTATGCATGCACTCTATATAACTTTTATAGAAAAATTTAAAATTCTTAGCATAGGATGTATGAAACATAATTATTATTGTTAACATTTCACTTAAACTCATGCTACAACAGCGATTTCTCTGCTTATTTGATGGTAATAACTTTCTCTGTTCATACTCCAAATAAATTTTACAAAAATCATCTATAAAACTATATAATTCTGTGATATCTTTTTTCATGCCTGTAGTTTGTTTTTTTGTTTAAAAATATAAATACTGCAGGCACTCCTTTTTGACAATCCTTTTATCTATTACTATTTCATCTATATCTTATCCCGAACTGACGTGTTATCAGCATCTTCAGCCAGCATCTCAAAAACCTTTTTCCACACACCTGTCTTGCTCCACCTTGAATGACGTAGGTGAATCACTCGAAAATCTCCAAAACGTTCAGGTAGGTCTCTCCAAGGTATACCAGCCCTATACCGATACAAGACTGCTTCTACAAATAGGCGATTATCCTTGGCTGTTACACCAACAGACTCTTCCCTTCCAGGTAGGTTATCTTTAATCCGATCCCATTGATCGTCACGTAGAGCATATCGACGCATAGAGAAAATTTATCCTTAATTTTTTCTCTATTACACAACAAACAAACACTCCTGTCAACTTAATTGATGACACGCCCTAATCAGTGTGCGTACTAAAGATGCCCTTGCACTTAAAAAAGCTCAAGGCCAAATATTTAGGTAAACCAATTGGTAGTATACAAAAAAGCAAGTTTGATAAAGACGTTAGTAAAATTAAAGAATTACTAAAACTAGGTTCTGTTGACAAAAATTTTAACGTAACCATATTAAAGTTCCAACGAAATTTAGAAAAGCTAAAAAAGTGGCTGGAGCTTTATCAAATCTAGAAAATATACGCCTAAAATGTTTGATTTTACCAAATAAGCACTCAATTAAATGTCGTTCCTTATAAGTATGTTTATCATATTCACGTTGTACTTTACGGTTAGATTTTGGTGGTATAACAATCTCACACCCCTTATTTTCTAAACTTTCTACAAATGCACTACTATCGTATCCTTTATCGGCTATCACAGTCGTATTCTGAACATCTTGAGTAAGATTTCCCGCTTGAGTTATATCATTTCTTTGCCCAGCAGTTAGTATAAACTTTAATGGATTACCAAGGGCATCAACAAGGGCATGAATTTTAGTACTAAAACCACCTCTGCTTCTACCTAAAGCCGCTTCTTCTTGATTACCTTTGATATATCCAGATGAGCAAGCATGTGCTCTCACAATAGTTGCATCAATCATAATTGATTCCATATCTGCATCTACTTTAACATAATCCATTAAATCCTCCCATATACCTTTGTCAACCCATCTCTTAAATCTGCGATAAATACTGTACCAACAACCATAATCATCAGGTAGAAGACGCCATTGGCAACCTGTTCTAACAATAAACCATATTGCTTCAATAAAATGTCTCATTTTTTCTTCATTCTTGTTGTGTATACCATTTTTTTTTCTTAAAAAATGATAAAATTACTTCCCATGCTTGTTCTTCTATGTAATACTTCATATTGGTAGTTCCTTTTTTTGATAACTAGAAACTACCATTTCTTCTTACTATGGCAACTTTTTATTCCTCTTTCCTAACTATAATTTTTGTCAACAGAACCTAGGTCTGTCGGTAAGAAAAATATCTAGATTCTTTGGTTATAATAACCATATATCGCTTAATACTTATATTCAAAAAAGAAAATTGAAAGATAGTTTAAATGGAGACAAAAATACGAGTTTTTAAATGGTTTAATTAATTAATATAGCACTTAACATATAGGTTCATACATTATTTTAAATGTTCTACAACTTGCCTCAAATACAGAAATTCCTTTATCTAATAATTTTCTAATGTTATTTTTTATCGGAAACCAATGATGTTCAATAAGATTTAAATCAGGGGAATAAGACGGTAAGAATTTTAGTTTACAGCCAGCTTTTTCGATTAATTCTTTAGCCCTTTTGGATTTGTGAAAGCTTGCATTATCAGCAATGACAACCTGTCCAGGCTTTAGCTCCGGCACAAGACAATTTTCTATATAATCTTCAAACACCTTACTATCACAGCTCCCTGTAAAGACTAGTGATGCGATTAAACTATTCCGATTTAACGCACCAATAAAACTTGTTCTTTCACTACGTCTCCCAGATTTACTTCCATTACAACGACTTCCTTTCATTGACCATCCATATTCATATGATTCATTATCATTTATGCCAGCTTCATCAAGATAAACTCGTTTCTCTATCGGCACTTTTTCTAATTCACTGAGAAAATCTTGTCGCTTTCCTTCATCTCTTTCTTTATACGCATATGTCTTTTTTTTCGAGTAATATTGAGTTTCTTTAATGCACGACTGATAGTCATTATACTTACAGTATTATCTAGTTTTTTTGCTATCTCTGTAAGCGTTAAAGAGTTATCTTCTTTTATTAAATTACCAAACGCTAATAAATCAGGGATTTTATGACCATACCCTTTTTGGTATCCTTCTTTTGCCTTTATATCTCCAGTTTGTTTCTTTAATCTAATCCATACATAGAGCATTGACCGACTAATTTTAAAGGTCTCGCATGTAAATGCTATTTTTTTATGTTTTTCATAATGTTCTATAACTCTAGAACGTAAATCATAACTGTATGGTGACGGCATATTTCTATTATATAATTTTTTTCTTATCTATTATTATAACTAATATCTAACTATATGTTAACTGCTATAACACAAAAAACACTCTAAAACCTATATTATAAAAGGCTTAGTCCATGCTGGTTTATCGGCGGGGATTTGTGCTTCGAACCCCTAATCTCTCCTACAATTACAAACTGACTTTGTTACCAAAGTTAGCTCAAGACTCGATACATAGTGTGCTAGGTCAACACTTCTATGGCTGATCTTTCATCAGCTAGCTCATTTACACTTCGTGGCACACCAAAAGCTGATTACAATCTACATTAGGTTTTACGGATGTATGAACCACAGTGGAGCTTTAATAAGGAACACAATCAATCTGATATTGCAGTGCAACTTCCTTGCCACAAAAGGTCATAGAGATTTTAATGATCTTTTTGACATGTTTGTGTTCTCTTATCTTAGTATCATATTGTTTATCTATAATTTGCTTTAAGCCCATTTTGGCTACTGAAAGCAAATCTTCTACATTTTTAGCAATCTTATACTCAATAATAATTGCCTTATCTTCTCTACCAGCTTTAGGGATCATGATAATATCAGCTCTTCCGCTTCCTGACTCCTGTTCACTTGCTATTATGTAACTAGGTGATAACATGTTAACAAGCCCTAGCATAAAGCCACTATAAAATAATTCTGCTTTTTTCTTCCCTGTTTGATAAAAACTGGTAGAATTTACCAACAATTCTTGTAACCGTTCTTTAAATTCCTCTACTTTACCTGCTGGTAATAAACTAACAAAAGAATAATACCGAGAACTATCGATTTCTATCTGATCGGTAACCCATTGTAGCATTCTAGCATTATATATATACCGTATTTCTTTGTTCGGTACTGCCAACTCATAAATATTTTCTTCTAGCATTTTAGTAATAGGGTTTAAATAACCACTAAATAGTAATAAACTAAATAATCCTACTGGTCTACTGATGTCAGCAAAGCTTATTTGTTTGGTAATAGGCGAGATAATGCTTTTACCTGCAGCTAAGTTCTGTAAATCTTCCTGCATTTCATCTGACAATAATGCCTGATCTACAAGCGAAGTTCCACCACTATCTAGCCAGTAATGATCAAGTTCGCCCTCCCGTGCAAGACATTGCATAATTGACCATGGGTTGTAGATGATCTCTCCACCAAAAGTGTAACCATTATACCAATTTTGAATTTCCTCAGGATTTGTTTTGGTTGGGACGATGGTTAATAACTCCTCAACTTCTGCTTGAGTGAAGCCATAAAACTTAGCAAAATTTTTATCAAGTAAGGTATATTCACTAACATTATTTAAATCAGAAAATAAATTAGCTTTAGCAATTCTTAATATGCCAGTTATTACTCCTTTTTCTACACAAGTATTACCTTTTAGGCTGCTGCCAAACATCCCGCGGAATATCTTTAGTACATCATCAAACTCTTTTGATTTATTGCCAAATTCAATGTACGAACTATTAATTGGCGTATCATATTCATCGATCAATATGTAGACTTTTTGATTGAAATGTTTAAACAATAATTCGCTTAAAAAACGTAAACTATCTTTAATATCTTCTTTATCAAATTTTCCTGTAAAATATCGGTTTAGCTTTTCCTTTTGTGCATCATCTAACAAACTTGCATCTTCTGTTATATAATGCTTTAAATAGCGATGGTTAGAGAACAATCTTATAACTTGTTCTTTTATCCCGTTCTCAATGTCTTGGTAATTACTACCCTTAACATCCTTAAAACTTATAGAAATAACCGGATAATTACCTTGTTGAACCATAGCGTATTCATTACTATTAATCTTTAAAGGTTTTAGAGTCCTTTTACCTTTAATACCTAAATCTACTGTACCTCCAAGGAATAGTTTGTTATTTATCTTTTGTTCTAGTGGTAAAGGCTTGCCTTTTTCATCTACTTCAATTTCAAAGAATTTCCGGAGCATATCCATATTTAGACTCTTACCCCAGCGTCTTGGTCGAGTGATTAATATAACATCTCCACTATCTTCTAGGAATTCTTTGATCATTAGACTTTTGTCAACAAATATATCACTATTTAATAATAATGTTTTAAAGTCATCAGTACCTACCCTCATTCTAGGGGACTTACTAACCTCAATAATATTAATATTCTTGAGATTTGTCTTGGTATCAGAAGGTTTGCTAATCATATTATGTTAATTGATAGTTATTATATAAGTTCTTTAAATTATTGTAACATAAGCAATGCTGCATTACTAGTATTTACCACGAGCATATTATCTCAATAAAATTTAATAGCTCTAAAATTATTCAATTTTGTATTTCACGCAATCTAAGGCAACATAGAAAAAATTAGTTATAAACTTTTTGTAAAAATCTGAGGTTTTAGCTCAAAACCACTATAGTTAAAATATATATTCGTAAAATTCCGTTACTATTTTAACACATATTGTTAAATTTTTATTTATTATTTTAATTATTGTTTGTATTTGATTAATTTAAATTGCTACGCTAATTAATTATTGCTTTATGCAGAAACCCTTCAATCACTTTTTTAGATACTTAATTAAGGTTAAATCAATTAAGGAATAATAGCCAATTACTCCCCCTAGAAGTGGGAGTTTGTTATAGAACCGCTTAAAGCGGGTTAATATTACTTATTTTGACCTGTAAAACAGGTTAAGTTGATCAGCTCTTTTATCCTCAGATTCTTGGTTTTGAACGTATTTACGTACTACCTCTTCATTCGCTCCTACGGTACTCACAAAATATCCTCTTGCCCCAAATTTATGACCAACAAAATTTTGCTGTTTATTTGCTATATTTTGTGCTACCCATATAGAACTTTTACCTTTAATAAAACCCACAATGGTTGAAATAGAATGTTTGGGAGGAATGGATATTAGCATATGCACATGATCCTGCATTAAATATCCTTCCTCTATCTTACATTCCTTTTGACCCGCTAAACGATGCAACACTTCTTTTAACTCTTTCCTAATTAATCCAAATATCGTTTTCTTGCGATATTTGGGTGTAAAAACAACATGGTACTTACATTCCCATGTACAGTGGTTTAAACTATTATAGTTTGGCATATACATTATCCTTCTTGATTCTGCTTTGAGCGGCAAAATCATTTAGGGATATCTTTAGTATATGTCAAACTCTATGATTCCACCGCTGAAAGCGGTGGCTTAGCATTTGGGATAGTTAAAATATTGCTCAAAATCTTTTAGTAGATGGGGTTTTTTAGCACAGGGCGGTAATTTTATTTTAGCAATGATACCTAAAACGGAGGTAATAACATGACTAAAAGATATAACGCAGGTTCTTGGGCTAATCATTATCGGAAAAATAACTTTAAAATACCGATGAAATATACCCCACCTCCTAATGTAGAGACTCCTAATACAATTACTTTTAGCATTGCAGAGAAAGATAATAATGAACCACATAGTAAGCAAAATGTTGAAGTATTTTTGGCTAGTAATAATTGGAAAAGTACTCAAAGTCTACCTAATGTAAATTGTAATGTGTTTTTGACCCTCTATTGTAATTATAAGTGACCCTCTTATCATAACAGTAAAACCCCTGAAGATATAGCTTTTATACAACTTATCAATGGGGTCAAAATTTGTTACAATAGGGGGTCAAAAACATATTACAATTTACATAACACTACCCGGCGTAGTGTAAAGAGGTAAGTAATAGCCATCCTTAGGCACTAATAATGGTGGGTCTAGTTGTTTTTGTGCTACTTTCAGGGTAATTTGTCTTAAGCTATTGAGTAATTTAATATCAGGTAGCACATGATGAGCCGGAGCATAGCCATATACTTCACCTTCTTCTTTTACCCACCGCGTTACAAAAAATGGGAAATAAGAATAGCCTGATTGACTGATAATTTTTTGTTCAGCAAACGTTAATTCGGGATAAGGATTAGTAAAAATGCTTTAGCTATAACTAATACAAGATTTTGGATATGTATAAATTGCATTTCTGTGAATTCATACATTAATTGCTCTTCGTAGTGTATATATGTCTGCTATTTTTACTAATCCTTATCCCGAATTAACGTATATTGAATGATGAAAAAAGTTAAAATGCACTCGCAGAACCGTTTCAAGAGTGCATTTTTCCTTATAACAAAGCCAGTTCGATATAAGAATTATTAATTCTTATATCGAACTGAGGTTATATTACATATCACGTTTCGTTTAGAAGAGATGCATATATGTATAGAAATGCTACTTGATGAATTTAGAGAATTTGTCAAACTTAACAATCCTAAAGGCAAGACCGAAGAAGAAAATAATAATCAACATACTAAGAGTAATGAAAATATACAACCATAATCTTAATCAAACGTTATATTCGATAGATGAATGAGGAATACTGCTGTTTAAGTTCATTAGCTAGTGTTTTATCATATATTATCTCTTGGAAATAAGAGCTAACTTTTTCAAGAAGCTTAATAATATCAGCACTTTGTTTACCAATATCACAATTTATATGATTAACTCTTAAACCACGATTTACAAATGTGACCTTAATGCTTAATTGTTCTTGTTCCACAAATCTATGTCATATTGTTTACAATATTCAAGCATATCAACGGTATTAGGATGGTGTATGCCAAATGCCTTAATTTGTGGCTTGCCAAAAAATTTATAATTATATAAATCTTTGCTTTTACAAGCGGCCTTTGCTCCTTTGTTATATAACTCACTTACTTGAACAACATTTTTACTTTTATCCCCATAGAAATAGTGGTATATAGCGTAAGCTTTTTTATAAGATTCTATACCTTCTTTAATGTTACCTTGACTAAGAAAAATATCACCTTGCACTACATAACTTGCTGCTAAATCTGGATCTTCCAAATGATCTACATTCTTAGGATTTCTACGCTCATCTGCTAAAAATATTGTTAGAGCTCTATTAATATGATCTAAAGCAATATCTATTTTATTTAATCCTAATTCACTTTTTGCCATTTGTGTATAAATATAACCTAATGCCTCTTGGTTTACAGATTTATGCATATTATATACTTGTTGAGTTTGAACATAAGCTTCTTGATATTTGCCAATAGAGCTTAATATTGCTGCTCTAAGTAAATAATCTCTAGTAAAACCTAGATCATTAGGATCTAACATCTTCCATACCTCAATGCCTTTATTAACATATTCTAAAGCCTCATTATATTTACCTTGAATAAAAGATATTCTGGCTTTTACATGATACAATATAAATATATCTCCTCCCTCTATCCTATGTTTAAATAGTTTCTCCATTTCGTTAATAATTTCTTCAGCAGTTTTTATATTACCTAAATATACATGAGTTAGAGCAATGTTTAAGCTACAGTTAAATTTAGAATAAATATAATCATAATCATCACCTAGGGTATCTAAAACTTTAAGTGCTTTAGTTAAATAAGAAATAGTTTTTTGATAATTTATCGATGTTACTCTATTGTAAAGTCCTACTCCTACTAAATATCTAGCGTAACAGAATTTTTGATAAGTAGACATTTGCCAAAATTTAAACTGTTCGTCTTGTTCTTTTTGCTCAAACCAGTTAACCATTTGCTTTGATTTATATAGATTCCAGGCATTCATATATGAGGCAAACAATTGCAATCTCAAGTTAAGCATTAAATATATGTTAATATTATATTTTTCAGCATTTTGAAAAATAATCTCTAAATTTTCGGATATAGTCTTACTGCCTCTCCATACATGTGCGGAATGAACCCCCTTTAGCTTAGGTAATTTTAGAATAATATCCTCTAAATATATTCTATTGTTTTCATCCCCATTCATCTCCATTATTTTATTGCTAATTATATCATGCATTTCAAAAATAGGATTATCCTGATTAGAATCAATATTGCTAATCAACATAAACTTAGATAATTGGTATATATCATCATCCAGAGTATCTTTGTTATCAATAATTATAGCAAGTAATTGTTTTGAGAAACTTTGGTTATTTATCAAAGCTATTTTATTAAGTAAATTTACTGCACTAGGTTTTAATTCTTGAATAGCCATGCTGATATTTGTTGCTATTTTATCAGTTGATTGATAAATTTTCTTTTTATACTCTTCTTTATCTAGACCTTTAATTTTATTGAGTAATTGAGCCCCCTGAACTATAAGTATTGGATAACCACTAAAATATTGCGTTAAAAATTCGATACTATTTTTATCCTTATTATCCAATAAACTATTAGCCAAAGCTACGATAGTAGGTTTATTAAACAAGGTCATTAATATAACATTAGGTAATCTCTCGTTATTTTGAGAACAAAACACCACATTACCATTATGTTCCCAATCAATAAAGTTCTGAATTTTTTTATTTTCATTAACTTTTAAATTATCAAACACCAATAACCATTTACTAGTAGAAGTTAAATATGACATTACTTCTTTTTTGGCTAGAGTTATTGCTTCAGATATATTAGTTTGTTTAACCATATTGAGTTGTTGGGCTAATTTAACAAATTGTTCATTAAGGTCTAGGTTACAATCAAAAAACCAAATTAGATCATAATTATTTTTATTCTCATAACTATACATCCTAATTAATTGAGTTTTACCTATACCGCTAGTACCCACTATACTTGCTTGTCTATATTTATCTAAATGTTTCTCAAGAATTTTAAGTTGTTGCTCATGATTGACAAAATAACTAACTGGGGTGATTAAATTAGTTATTTGTTCTTTTGCTAAAGTTCTAGTATTAATGATTAATAATATGATTAATAGTAAAAATTTTTTCATATAATAAAACTGTTGAAAAATAAATTATGCCCTAACGGTACGTATAAAACATATTATACGAATATATTATACGGATAACTATAAAGAATAAGCAGAAATAATTCAACTTAAGTTTGAATATTAATAATAAAAATCATTAAAAAGCAGGAAAGTTTGTTTGCTAATTCTGAACCTAAATTCCACTAACCTAGTATCAGTAGGCCATCTTTACAATCTCAAAGTTCGTATAATCCCTTATGGTGATTTTTGACATGTATAACGCCGATAGACCTCTAAATTATAACCTTATCCCGAATTCATACGTAATCCTTTCGTTAATAAATGAATAGTAATGAAGAAAATAAATAAAACCAAAGTATATTTAGATTTTAACCACCTTCTAGAACATTATTGATTCTCATTTTCAAATATTCTGTTCTAAATATGCTCACTTTGATCTAAACCTACTTATTACCCCTGCTAATATAAGAACAGGATCATTATTTATTGTTTTTTCTATCATAATATAGTCAATTAATTTGATTAGCTCTTTGCACATAGTATCAAATCCAACTGAATTAACGATAGTTCCTCATCATCACTATCATCTATTGTTACTGTAGTAGAAAGCATTATGCGTTCAAAATAAAAAAAACATAGAGTAAATAAATTACGGTTCATTTCTAGAAAATTATCAACCTGACCTTTTTTAGCATTAGCAGCATGCAGTATATTTTCTTGGACATAAAGTTTGTTAATTAGCTTAGCCTCTAGTAAAGTGCCAATTACTACCCAAGTTAAGAAGCAATGAATATCCTTAAAAATACTTCTTATTAGGTTGACGGGACTGTTATAGCTATATTGTTTGACTACGATTTGAATTAATTTACAAAGTGCTTTGTTATTGTATTTATCTTTTGCAACAATAATTTTGATTATAGTAAAATTATTATCCTTGCAGAAGTCAATCAAAGATTCTTTTAATTTTAATGGTTCAGAATAGGCATGTGATAAATATGATAGGATAATGGCTTTTTTACCTATTTGACTAGTCATAACGACATCCCCTCTGTGATTAAACTTAAAGTTATCAAGCTTTAACCACCAAAGAATCTTGAGAGATTACTTTGGCGATCGGGGGAGTTCGAAAAACCGTGAATAGACAGTTACGATAGCCTTTAGGCTTAAGGTGCAAACCTTAAGTCCTGAACATAACTAGCACCTCCCCGACCATAACAATCGAGGGCTACCCCTTTTACGGCTGATGCCTACCGGATACTCAATAGAGATTTCGACACCTAAAAGTAACTTTGCAGTTACTCTACTTTTGATTTTAAACTATACGTAGATAAAGTCAATGACAGTTTGCATGACAAATGGTTTTTTAATTTCTTGCACGAATCACACAAGGACGTTCTTCAGAAAAAAGGGGATTTACCGTCAGATTATGGAAAGATTTTATTGGGAGTAAAGAGAAAATACCTCTGTAGCTCTTCTATTACGGAGACCATTCAAAATCAGGGGCAAAGCTAAATTCTGCTAAAAAATATACCTAGCTTTTTATAAAAATATATTACAAAATGAATCTATAACACCTGAAACATATTTTACCCTATTTGATGTAACTGATAAATTGCTTTTATATGTCTGACAATACTAAGATTTACCAATTTAAAGTACATCTTAAAGATATAAGAATCATAAATAAATCAGTACAAAAACAAGAGCAAGTGTTAGATTTTACTAAATATGTGAATAATATTAGAAAGAAAAAATGAAAAAATCTCTATTAATAATGATGATATTAATTATGTCTTATATATCAGTTGCTCAAGCGGCAATATCTAATCTTGTTATACCAGTTAGTTATTTTGCTGATCATATTAAACAATTAACTTTAGTTAAAAATAATTTAATTAAATATAGGCAGACAAGTCTCGTTGGCATTAGTGGCATGGGCAAGACTCAACTTGCAAGAATGCATGCTTATGAGAATAAAAATAATTATGAGCTTATTTGGTTTATTGATTGTAACTTAGATATTAATGAAGAATTTTTAAAACTAGCAAAGTCAATTAATGAAAAGGCTAAGACTAATTTAATATCGAAAGATGTCGGATCAGCAAAAAAAGAAGTGTTATCTTACTTATCAAGCAAAGATAAATGGTTATTAGTATTTGATAATTTAAAGATCAAAGAAAATCACAAGGTGCAAGAATTTATTAATTGGGAACATAATGGTCATGTTATCTTTGCTTCTCAGGATAGTGAGTTATTACCTAATATCATAGTCAAGATGACGGTCTTTGACAAAGATGATGCTATAACACTTGCTAATAATATTTTAGAAAAAGATGATCCTAAACTAGCAGAGTTTTTAGTTCAAGAATTTGTTGGTTATCCTGTATTGATAGTACAAGGTACACAGTTATTGAACCAAGTACCGGGTTTAAGTCAAGAAGAGTATAAAAAGAGGATACGAGATTCTGCTGATAAAATTAAATTAAACATTACTTTAGCAATTAAGGAATTAAAGCCAGATGCTAAAAGATTACTGAATAAGATAGCTTTAATCAATAACCAAGCTTTTTCCAAGGAACTATTGAAGATTATTGCTGATGACAAAAACACCATTGATGATGATATTTATCAACTGTCTAAATTTGCTTTAATTTCTAATACTGATCCAAATGAAACCAATCCTGTTTTTGAAATGCATGATGTTATTGCTCAGAAAATAGCAGAGATGCGTGGAATTGGGAATAATATAAATGATTTAGAAGAGATTGTTACTAAATTGATAAACTCTGTACCGAAGAGTGTAATGAGGGCTCATGTTTTTGAGGAAGCAAAAACGATGCGTGAAAACCTAGAAATTATTGCAGCAAATACCCAAAAATACAATATTAACATCTATAAACTTATGAAGTTAAATTTACAATTGATAATACGATATGTTAATTTTCTAGATATTTATAATTCAGAGAAACTGATCAGTTGGTTTAATAAAAACGATAAAAAGGGTAAGTTTAAATTATGGCTAATGAATAATGATACAAAAAGTAAATATGCATGTTATTTAGGGTTAATAGGAACATATTATATAAGTTGTACTGACCATTATATGGCAATTAATTATTTTACTAGGGCAAGGGAAGTTTTTGATAATGTTAAGGGATATGGGGCTTGCAAATGTAATATATTTTATTTTTTGGCTATATCTAATATTCACTTAGGTAAAATTCAAGAAGCAGAAGAAAATATTCAGGTTATGCAGCAAATGTTTACCGATGGTTTAGTAGAGAAGAGAGATATAGGTTATATATATGGTTCTAAAGCAAGGTTATTATTTGTGCAAGGAAAATACCTAGAAGCATTAGAACAAATTAATAAAACTATAGAAATGTTTATTAAAAATGGATTACAGCCGGATGATTTATTTCTTACAAGTAGTTACATACGTAAAGCTGCAATACTTAACTCTCTTAATCAATATCAAGAAGCTTATGCTCAAGCTAAACAAGTATATGACATGCATAAGATAGTAAAGAAAGAAGATCATGAAGTATTTGGTCGAATCTTTACCCAAATGTCAAGAGCTGAACTAGGATTAGGCAATGCTCAAGAAGCTCTAGGTTATGCTCAAAAAGCTATAGTCATATTTATTAATGATTCGGCTAGATCTAATAAAGATATCAGCATTTCATCAGATACATACTTAGCCAAGGCTTTTGTTGCTGAAGGAGATGCATTAGCAGCTCTTGGTCAGAATGAAAAGGTAGCTGAGTCCTATGCTTCAGCAGAAGTATTATATTATAATAATTATCGGGATAATATGAAAAATGTCGATGGAGTAAGCTACCTGTATTGGGCTGCAGCAAAAGCGACTTGCAATTTACCAAATAAATTTTGGTATACAAAATTTAGCACCCAACTCATAGAAAAATTTGGTGAAACCCACTTTAGAAGTATAGATCTTTTGAGTAAGTGTAAAAACTAATAAAATTTGATAAAATATTCACTTTTGCCCCAAATTTACTTTTTTTGTATGCGTTGTTGTAATATCCAATTAATAAACCTTTTCTCTAGTTCTTTTTTGGGTTCGGGTTTCGAGTAATTAAACACTTCTAACATAATATTGACTAGATCGACTTCAGTAACTTCTAACTTAAGGTTTTTTATCTCTTCTATTACAGTCTTAAGTACTTTTTCCATCAATTCAAAATCATCATTATTTAAATAATTTTTTGTTTCAATAAAGGGATTATATAAATCTTTAACGGTTACACCTAGTACATCGGCTACCGTTTGTAACAACTCTGCTGAAGGTTTTTTAGATATCCCCTTTAGAATATTGTATATATTATTTTTCTTTAAACCAGCTTTTCTTTCAAGTTCAGTAACTTGGTAATTACGGTCTTTAATAATTTTATCTAAATTTTTTTGTAATGTTGTATATGACATTATGTTCTAAATAATTTAATTATTTTTTAGTTACATCTATGTTCCACTATGTATTAATTCGCACATAAATGTTTTTTTGTCAAATTTTATATGCATAATTATTGACATTAGTAATAAAAGTGTTATACATATAATTCTATATATAGAATTTAAAGGCAAGACATAATCATAATAAAAATAAAACTTACTAAAACTAGTAATCTTTGTAGGTCGGCAAACTTTTAGAGAATACTGGTTAAACTAACAACGCTTTTTACAACGCAGATAACTATGTTTATAGCACAAAACCATTCCGAATGCAATAACGCAAGGAATGAAATTAATAAAATAACCCTCACTGGTAATATAGTACCGGGTATTTGGTATCATAAATTGCTACGTTCGTGTGGTAAGTCAGATACCACTACTATCGCTATTCTGTCGGTGCTAGTCTTCTTACATCGGTATAATGGTGATACTGAGTTCCAATTAAATTTCAATTATTTCAAAAATAAATCTAATTTTAGTAAGTGGTGTCATCAAGTCAATAATACTGCTAGACCAAGATTGTACCTTATTACTTTGAACAATTTAATCATACATTACGTACGTTTCGATTATATCAATGTAATAAAACAATACATAGCCTTATATTCTACCACACATCTTGCTCCAGTAATTTAATGGAGGAGTAATATGGAAATTGAAAAAACCTTTAACATAACCATAGTAGTAATAGCGGTGGTGTATATAGTTGTAATGTTTAACTTTCTGATGAATATGGAAAAACGATACAGGACAAGTGGGCAAGCAATGTCATCTACTGGCAATGCAGTGCAGGTGGCAACAGAACATGCAGCCAAATGTACCTTAGACCCAATATTGACAGAGCTGAGCAGAGTCAAAATATCCAGTAACGGTTCAGTAGCAATCAATCAACCAAGTTTATCTAGATTTACAGAGGTTATAGCGGACAAGAATAACATTAGCAAACAAAGGAACTAAAACATGAATTATCAAATATTAGCCTTGGTCATTGGAGTATTTAGCCTAATCATCGGACAGATATTATTAATACTACTCTCGGTCAAATGGCTTAATCAAATCAGAGCAACCTGTAGTGACATCAAGGTTATTTGCAATAATTTTTCTAACTTTTACATCAAAGCACAAGATGAAATAGCAGCTCTATATCAAAAGACCACAGAGCTAGCTAATAGTACAGTTAAGAAAGAACAGCATATATTACATGCTACCTTTCAGTTAGAAGACATAAATATCAATCTTAAAATACTACTTGATGAGTTTAAAGTATTTGCTAGCTCTAGCAATACTACGCCACAGACCAAGGAACAAAAATAATTAACATTAACTAATACTAATTATCTTTCAAAATAGAATTAACATGGTATCATGGTATAATTTAGTATTAGGTCTATCATTAGTTAGAATTAAATTATTAATTCTATTTTGAAAGATAATCAGTATAACTAACCCCAGTTACCAATTAATTTTGTATATCAAAAAGTTCTAGAGTTAATCCTTGATTATTTTTGCTTTATTACAGAATTTACCTTGCATATCTGTAAATTGTAATCAGCTATTGACCCCTTTAAGGGAAAAATTGTAATGAAAATTGCCCCCCTAAATAAGTAACAATATCTCCAAAAAATTAATATTTTTAATATTTTTTTAAGGAGTTTTTAAAAGGGTGTTTATAGTGGAAACAATTGGAAGAATACGTAGAATGTATTACGTATAGTGTAAATTGTAATCAGCTATTGCCCCCCCTAACCACATAAAAAAATTAGTTAATTTTGGTTAAAATTCAGATAGAATTTTCTAAAATCATTGTAATTTTTAATTAATACCGTAGTCTATTATTTTAATCTTTAATCTACATCTTTCCCTCCTCTAAAACTTTTATTACCAGTTTCTATGATTTGACAATGATGTGTCAATCTATCGATAATTACTTTTGTTGCCTTAGCATTACCAAACATATCATTCCATTCTTCAAATCTCAAATGGGTAGTAATGATCACTGAAGTTTGCTCATACAATTTAGCAAATAACTCAAATAACAGGAATCTAGCTTCGGCTTTTATTGGTATACTGCTCATAAATGAAGAGTTGGTAGACGAAGATCAAAATCAACAAGTGCTAGGAGTGTCCAAGCCGAGGAGTACAGCGTACACTAGTACGTGAGCACCGCAGGTCTTGGACAACGCAATTGTTGATTTTCATCGAGTATACATAGCCTAATTCATCTACTACAATCAGATGGAATCTCTTAACTGAATCGATGAATTTGCTTTCATAATTATGGATTCTAGCATTAAGCAATTGGCTAGCTAATTCATTTAAAGTATAAAATCTTACCCTGTAACTTTTTTCAATGGCGGTGAACGCCAAACCAATTGCTAGATGAGTTTTTGCAGACCCAGAACCACCTATGAACATGATATTCTGATGATTATCAATCACTTTTTGTATATCAATATTTTCAACCAATTTAGCTTGGCATGTATCTGATAGTAACTTTATGGTTGGGAACTTAGCTAGTTGCAACCTATAACCTAGCGAGCGTGACTTCTTATATACTACTCGTAAATGAAGAGTTGATAGACGAAGATCAAAATTATGAAGTGCTAGGAGTCGAAGGGTCGAGGAGCGGAGCGTACATTTAGTACGTGAGCACCGAAGATCCCTGAAGACGACAACGCAATTCTTGATTTTCATCGAGTATATTCACACTCTGCTTCAAGAAGTTTCTTTAACACATCATACACACTAGTAGTAGGGACATCATTTGTTAAATTACTTGACTCAGCTAACTGCATCTTCATACCGACTAAACCTAATTTATCTAATAACAATATTAAGTCTTTCATTTAATTTACCTCCGTTGTTAAATGCAACTTGCTATAAATACTACAATCAGCATCAGGAGGATTTTTTAGCTGAATAAACTCAGTCTCTTGGATATCTAGTTTCATTGCTGGTTGCAACAAATATTGCTCAACTAATTTAGAGCTACAGCCGCCAGCAGCAATTGTTAGGTTACAAGCATTTGTTACCTTTTCTAATCCATACTTATTAACAAGTAGCAGGATATCTATAAATTGTTTATCACCATCCTTGTAAGTCTCTAACTTATTTCGTAGTTTGCCAAATATCTCAGGTAACAAACTCATTAACTCTTTGAACGGTCCACCATTACGTAAAGCACCGGGTTTACGTTCTAGAGCTGCTATATAGTGCCATGGATTATAATTCTTCTGATAGCGTTTAAAACTACGAACATGCTCTGCAATAATCTTGCTTTCATGTAAAATCACTATTTGCCAAGCATAGGATTTAATCTGTACGCTAAGTCCCACATATTCACACGGAACACTATACATATTACGTCAATTCGGGATAAGGATATTGAGAACATGTAGATTAAAATCAAATTTTGTTGAAGGTTTATTTTTCTTTAATGAATAAGCAACAAGAGTAGATAATATATGGACAAAGGCATTTATTGGTGATCTATGTCTAGTATGTTCAAGGTTCATTTTATTTTTTAGATAATCAAAAACTGTTTCAATTAAGTTACGCTTTCGAAGTAAGATTTTTTCTTTCAAATCCATTAATTTATTTTCCATATTCTTCTTAATTCCATGAATCATTTTTAAGCCTCTTTCATATAAATTTAAGAACAAATTTTGCTTAATATAACCTTTATCAGCTGCTATAATTCCAGTTAATCTTTTTGTTAACTCCGGTACTGGAACCCTATCATCTACATTGCCTTTGGTCACTTTTAATGCCATAAACTCCCCTTTATTATTGATTATTACATGTAATTTAAAACCATAAAAATACCCCATAGAGGATTTACTATGTTTGGCTAATCCTTTAAAAACTTTATTGCTATAACGCCTTTTATTGTGACAAGCTTTAATCGTTGTAGAGTCAATAAAATAAATACCTGTTTCCTCACCAAACAACAAATGAATCAACATATTTAGCGGTATGAATAATCGTGCCATTAATTCAACAAATCTATTATAACTCAAGGCTTTAGGGAAATCATCCTTATGCATGCACTCTATATAACTTTTATAGAAAAATTTAAAATTCTTAGCATAGGATGTATGAAACATAATTATTATTGTTAACATTTCACTTAAACTCATGCTACAACAGCGATTTCTCTGCTTATTTGATGGTAATAACTTTCTCTGTTCATACTCCAAATAAATTTTACAAAAATCATCTATAAAACTATATAATTCTGTGATATCTTTTTTCATGCCTGTAGTTTGTTTTTTTGTTTAAAAATATAAATACTGCAGGCACTCCTTTTTGACAATCCTTTTATCTATTACTATTTCATCTATATCTTATCCCGAACTGACGTAATACCAGTTTTGTTCATATGCTGAGAGGTTGCTTAATGAATTAATTTTGCTAAATACAAAAGTAAAGCAACCAATAGACATTGATGTAGTAAAAAAAGGCATCTACTATGCTAAAAAATATCATGGCAGTCAAATGAGACAATCCGGCGAACCGTATTATTCGCATCCAATAGAGGTGGCTTATATGGTTGCCCAGTACACAGCCCTAAAAATTCCAAAATATTTCAGAACTGACATGATTGTTACCGCATTACTGCACGATACCATTGAAGATACAAAACTGACCGAACCTATGATTGCCTATATCTTTGGCAGTCAAGTGGCTAGTCAAGTGGCTAGTCAAGTGCAAGATTTGACTAGGGTTAAGCCTCATGGCAAGATTAGTTCGGCAGAAACATTAAATATATTATTTCAACAAAAAAAACATGATGTAGCACTGATTAAACTTTTTGATAGAAAGCATAACTTGCAAACAATTGGGGCTAAATCTCTAGAGAAAGTAAAGAAAATCATTGAGGAGACTATAGAACATTTTATAATAATCTCTACCTACCTTGAAATGCCACAAATAAGCAATGACATAATTACACTTTGTAAAAATAGTCTAGGTATCAAGTTACAGTCGAGTCATAACTACCAGTTACCTTCTCTAGATTTATGAAATGTAATAACCCAATCCCATATAATGTGATTATGGGGAGCATGACAACTAACAGCCCATAATTACCCAAATATTCTATAAGGTAAACAATTCCAAAAGAAGTCACTACAGACATTAATGCACGGGATATAGCAAATGTAAAGCTAGCGTAACTAAAACGTTTAAAAATAGGGAAGGCTCTATAAAAAATAGGATTAGCTGGGAATGTACTAGGGGCAAATACAGCTGTTAGTGCTTGAATTATAAATATACCTTGTACAGTATTAATATTATTTAGGAGAAGTGGATATACTAAAACCAAGCCAAAAAATATTATTGACTGTGTTTTTAAAATTTTTAAAGGATGTACCTTATAGGCTAAAAATGTAAGTGTGATAACTACTAGTAGGTCTACCATAGAAACTAAGAAATTGTGATGAATAACTTGACCAGCATCAAAATTAAAAGAATTCTTCATACTATTGCTACAATAGATATAAATAAAATAAAACCACACAGGTTGTCCTAGTTCCATAAAAAAATATGATATTGCAGTTTTTTTACTAACTTTTTCTTGAATAACAGGATTAGCAACTAATGATTTTGTATTTATAGTAAACTCTTCGAAAGTTTTTTTTATCCGTCGTTTCGCGTCAGCAAATTCTGGCGTTTCTCTAAGTGCTGTTCTTGCTATTGCACCAATCATAGCAATGCCTGTTCCAACCAAGAAGGCCATACGCCAGTTAAAACCATAACTAGTAAATAAAGAAGCAATAGCTAAGGCACATACTCCACCTAAACTTACACTTACCATTATTAATGCTACCACAAAATATTGCATGGGTGATTTTTGAATAAGTTCTGTTAAATAGAGTTTTGCTCCTACCACTTCTCCCATAGAAGACACACCTTGCATAATACGGCACATTGTCATTAACCAAGCAGCAGTAGCTCCTATTTGTTCATAAGTAGGTAAAACAGCTATAATAAAACATGAAATCGCCATCATAAAAGTTGTTATCACTACTGTTGTTTTACGTCCAATATTATCCCCAATCCAGCCAAAAATCAAAGCACCTATGGGACGTAAGACAAATGTCGAACAAACGGCAGTAGCTGCAAGAAGATTTGTCGTATGAGGATCAGTTTTTGGAAAAAACAACTCATTCATCAATATTGCCATATGTACATAAAGCATCAAGTCAAAATATTCCAAAAAACTACCGATTGATAATAACCCAACCGCTTCTTTCTGTTCTTTTGTTAAGCTTATTTGTTCTTTATAATTTCCTAGCATTTATCACCTTATATATTTATTAGTTTATAGATATTGATGATTTGGTTGAACGATAGCAAGAAAAAATAATACAGAAAATTGAAATAATAAATCTTAGTTGTAACAATATCACATTTCTATAAATAAATTAGAAAGGGAAAAAGAGATATTTGGTAAAAATATAGGCTTAAGATCAAAGAGATGTTGACTATCAAAACTGCATAGCATGTTAGCGAATTATTGGATATTACTTTTATGGATAAGAAACTGTAATTTTACAACAAGATTAGAAAATATTGTATCTTTTTAAAAATCAAAAGTAGTTAATGCTTTGAGTAATAAAAATCTTAGTTTATTATAACTTTATAATTAAAATATTATGATTTTTATGGAAGATATTAACTATTGGGATAATTCACAATACACGTCAGTTCGGGATAAGATATAGATGAAATAGTAATAGATAAAAGGATTGTCAAAAAGGAGTGCCTGCAGTATTTATATTTTTAAACAAAAAAACAAACTACAGGCATGAAAAAAGATATCACAGAATTATATAGTTTTATAGATGATTTTTGTAAAATTTATTTGGAGTATGAACAGAGAAAGTTATTACCATCAAATAAGCAGAGAAATCGCTGTTGTAGCATGAGTTTAAGTGAAATGTTAACAATAATAATTATGTTTCATACATCCTATGCTAAGAATTTTAAATTTTTCTATAAAAGTTATATAGAGTGCATGCATAAGGATGATTTCCCTAAAGCCTTGAGTTATAATAGATTTGTTGAATTAATGGCACGATTATTCATACCGCTAAATATGTTGATTCATTTGTTGTTTGGTGAGGAAACAGGTATTTATTTTATTGACTCTACAACGATTAAAGCTTGTCACAATAAAAGGCGTTATAGCAATAAAGTTTTTAAAGGATTAGCCAAACATAGTAAATCCTCTATGGGGTATTTTTATGGTTTTAAATTACATGTAATAATCAATAATAAAGGGGAGTTTATGGCATTAAAAGTGACCAAAGGCAATGTAGATGATAGGGTTCCAGTACCGGAGTTAACAAAAAGATTAACTGGAATTATAGCAGCTGATAAAGGTTATATTAAGCAAAATTTGTTCTTAAATTTATATGAAAGAGGCTTAAAAATGATTCATGGAATTAAGAAGAATATGGAAAATAAATTAATGGATTTGAAAGAAAAAATCTTACTTCGAAAGCGTAACTTAATTGAAACAGTTTTTGATTATCTAAAAAATAAAATGAACCTTGAACATACTAGACATAGATCACCAATAAATGCCTTTGTCCATATATTATCTACTCTTGTTGCTTATTCATTAAAGAAAAATAAACCTTCAACAAAATTTGATTTTAATCTACATGTTCTCAATATCCTTATCCCGAATTGACGTAATACCAGTTTTGTTCATATGCTGAGAGGTTGCTTAATGAATTAATTTTGCTAAATACAAAAGTAAAGCAACCAATAGACATTGATGTAGTAAAAAAAGGCATCTACTATGCTAAAAAATATCATGGCAGTCAAATGAGACAATCCGGTGAGCCATATTACTCGCATCCGATTGAAGTGGCTTATATGGTTGCCCAGTACACAACCCTAGAAATTCCACGATTGTTTAGAACCGACATGATTGTTACCGCATTACTGCACGATACCATTGAAGATACAAAACTGACCGAACCCATGATTGCCTATATTTTTGGCAATCAAGTGGCTAGTCAAGTAGAAGATTTGACTAGGGTTAAACCTTATGGCAAGATTAGCTCAGCGGAAACACTAGATTTATTAATTCAGCAAAAAAAATATGATGTAGCATTGATTAAAGTTCTTGACAGAAAACATAACTTGCAAACTCTAGGAGCTAAATCACCGGAAAAAGCTAAGAAGATAATTCAAGAGACAATAGGACATTTTATAACACTTTGTGCATATTTGGAAATACCAAGAGTAGAGCAAGAACTAATAAAACTTTGTCAACAATATCTATGTGTTAATCTGAACCCCTCTGAACTGCAGAAGCAAAATAATCGGCTCTGTCCAAAAAACTGTGTAAATTCGAAAAAATAGGTCATTAAATTTTGTTAAGCCTATCCTCAAATTTAACCATCAAATGAGCCATAGCTTCATTCCAGTTTGGAATGGGCATAGTCCATTTTTTGGTCATATAGTCAATTGTCAAATATAAACTTTTAAAAACAGCATTATCATTAGGAAAAACCCGCTTATTATTTGTTACTTTACGCAATTGACTATTGACAGATTCAACTGAATTAGTTGTATAAATTACCTTTCTAATTGACTCAGGATACCCTAGAAAAATCATTAGATTGTCCCAATTATTATACCATGATTTGGCAATTTGTGGATATTGTTTATTCCATTTTTCTTCAAAAGATACTAAAGCTAAATGGGCTTGTTCTTCCGTTACTGCAGTATATATCGGCTTTAAATCGCTAGACAGTTGCTTCCTATCTTTATACGACACATATTTTAAACTATTTCTAATCTGATGTACAATACACAATTGATGTTCTGTTTTTGGATAAACTGCTTCTATTGCCTCAGACATACCAGTAAGATTATCGCTACAGGCAATCAGTATATCTTTTAGCCCTCTATTTTTCATTTCGGTAAAATTACCGAGCCAAAATTTTGCCCCTTCATTTTCACTGATCCATAATCCCAATATATCTTTTTTACCAGATAAATCAATTCCTAATGCAACATATACTGCCTTATTGATTATCCTTTTATCTTGCCTGACTTTTACTACTAAACAATCAAAAAATACTATCGGATATATCTCTTCTAATGGTCGACTCTGCCAAGCTTTAACCTCATCCATTACATCATCAGTAATTTGGCTGATTAAGCCTTCACTTATTTCAACACTGTATAACTCCTGTAACTGAATCTTAATATCAGATATACTCATGCCTTTAGCATATAATGATAGTACTTTATCGTCAAAACCATCAAAACGTTTCTGGCGTTTTGGTAGTATTGCGGGTTCAAAGGTATTATGCCTATCCCTTGGTACTTCTATTTCTACAGCTCCATGTTCGGAGATCAGTTTTTTGCTAGTTATACCATTACGAGCATTATCATTATCTGCACAACTGTATTTATCATAGCCTAGATGATTATTCATTTCTGACTGCAGTGCCTTCTCTATTAAACGTTTGGTCAATTCTTTTAATAAACCTCCTTCTTTCAGTATTGTACTTACATCTGTATCATTATCTATTAATAAATCTACTGCTTGCTTTATTGATTCATTAGTTTTTTTATTCATGTAATTTCCTTTTTTGTTATACTTTTATATATAACCTATTTCGAAATTTACACAGTTTTTTGGACAGAGCCGGATAAGGATTAGTAAAAATGCTTTAGCTATAACTAATACAAGATTTTGGATATGTATAAATTGCATTTCTGTGAATTCATACATTAATTGCTCTTCGTAGTGTATATATGTCTGCTATTTTTACTAATCCTTATCCCGAATTAACGTATATTGCTGTCGTATTGTATTAAACTCAAAGGTGATACGGTCGTTGGATGTAATCTATAACCGGTAAACTGCCCTCTATATCCTATTAAATATGCCTTCTCTTCCTCATATATTTCTAGAATCGTTCTTTCTGTAAATTCAGGATGTCTTTTAGTTTTAGCCCACTCTATAGACATCTCTCTTAGCTGAATGTTAATAGCTTCATAACTATCTCCTTTCAATATTGGAGTAAAAAAGTTACGTCTAGTGTCTCCTACTTGTTTCTCAACCTGTCCTTTCTCCCATCCTGATGCTGGACTACAGGCAAGTGGCTCAAATAAATGGTGAGAGACCATTTGGATAAACTTCTCGTTAAAGATACGATCCTTGCCAATCAATATTTTTTTGACAGCCGTCTTCATATTGTCATAAATACCATTCTTACAACAACCAGCAAAAAACTTGAAAGCTTGATCATGGGCATCCATAACCATTTCCAGCTGCTCATTAGGATAAACCACTACCAAAGAATAACGACTATAGCATAGCTTTATTCTCGCTGCTTTAACTCTAGTAACCTCCCCATTTAAACATATTTCTTCCTCTCCCCAATCAAACTGAAACGCCTGACCAGCTTCAAAATTTAATGGAATAAAAACTTGCCCGCCCCTTGCCTCGTATTCTCTACGGAAGTTTCGTACAATTAGATTCACAGATTCGTAACTTCCTGTATAACCCGATATCTGAAGCTGTTGGTATAGCTGCCGTCATTCTACGTCGAACCGACTCCTTGCTATTCTCTGCTAATAGCTGATTTAGTACTTCAAGATGATTGCCAAGAACAGGCTTACCTTTGCTATATTTTGCTAACTCAAATTTAGTTTGATTGCTGCAAATGACTTTTTTTACTGTATTCTTTGATATATTCAGTTCTCTAGCAATTGCTTTAATTGCTTTGCCATCAACGTAATACATTCTACGTATTCTTCCAATTGTTTCCACTATAAACAACCTTTTAAAAACTCCTTAAAAAAATATTAAAAATATTAATTTTTTGGAGATATTGTTACTTATTTAGGGGGGCAATTTTCATTACAATTTTTCCCTTAAAGGGGTCAATAGCTGATTACAATTTACACAGTTAGACGAACATTCCCATTTTTTCGAATTTACACAGTTTTTTGGACAGAGCCGCAAATTCATCGATTCAGTTAAGAGATTCCATCTGATTGTAGTAGATGAATTAGGCTATGTACCAATAAAAGTGGATGCTAGATTCCTGTTATTTGAGCTATTTGCTAAATTATATGAGCAGTCTTCGCTTATCATCACTACCCATTTGAGATTTGAAGAATGGGGTGATATATTTGGTAATGCTAAAGCAACAAAAGTAATTATCGATAGACTGACACATCATTGTCACATCATAGAAACTGGTAATAAAAGTTTCATAGGAGGCAAAGATGTAGATTAAAGATTAAAATAATAGACTACGGTATTAATTAAAAATTACAATGATTTTAGAAAATTCTATCTGAATTTTAACCAAAATTAACTAATTTTTTTATGTGGTTAGGGGGGGCAATAGTTTATTACAATAGGGGGTCAATAGCTGATTACAATTTACAAATAGGATTTTAATGATATACTAGGAATAGCCCACTCAAGTAATAGTAAGCTAGGGCTTTCAGCTAAAACCTTAACACTGCCAAATCTAGATAAAACCTTTAAAGCTGCTGATTCTCTCTTAAGTCCAGCAATATCTAGCCCCAACTTTAAGATAATTGGCTGATGACCTTGAAAACCTGCTAAAACATAGTGGTAACTCAAGTTTTTAATAGGATTTAAACTAGACAAACCGTACTCCTTAGCCAATTCATCCACAATTCTTGGTAAATCATCTAACCAAACCTTACCTTGATCGCCATAGATATTAGTGATGTTAGTTTTTAATCTTTTCATGCTGATAAACTTATATTTTTTTATGCTAGATCAAATTAACTATTTACTATAGTATTACAGTAGTTTTAACTTAAAACTTACAAAATTGATATTATGGGAATGAGCTTCAGTCACTTATTAGTGATCTTGTTAATTATCTTAGTGTTATTTGGTGCTGGTAAATTGCCTCAAGTGATGTCAGATCTTGCAAAAGGTCTTAAAGCTTTCAAGGAAGGAATGAAAGACATTGATAAGAAAAAAGATGAATAACCTGTTTTGCTAGGTGATGTGAAGATTTCTATCTAATGGTTTTATCGATCGTTATTTTCGTTCTCGAATCCGTAACGGAATTTAGTACGCTACGGTTTTGTGCTTACTATTACCCACATCTTTGGATTCGTGGGACGTCATCCTGAATTTATTTCAGTATCTAGAACATCAAGTAGTTAGCAAAAATTATCGTAAGTAAGATTGACAAATCATCCTTACGACAATTTGAAGTCCTTCGATCATGGATCGAGCGTTTGTACCGAAGGCTCTCACTTGCCTAAGATGACGCCACTGACTTAAACCGGACACTAGTGTACCGAAGCGGGAATGACATTACCTTGACAGCAAGGGATAATTATATTCATTCAATAACTATCGCAGCTCGCTCAAACTTATTCTCTAAATTGCTTTTAAGGTTTTTATACTGAGGAGTTTTTAACTCTTCATTGGTAATCAAACTTTTTCTTATGGAGATTATATCTGTAAATTCAGTATCTTTATTCTGATATTTACATGATCTATTGACATATATCCACGGAGTATCAATTTCAAAATTTAATTTTTTACAGTCTTTAATTATAATATTTTTTATAATTGTATGTTTTTTGTTAGTGTTAGGTACACCTATAAAAAGGTCTGATACTTGGTCAAAAGCTGTATTTGTAATATCCTCCATCCCATATAATCTTAACCTTAAACCAGCCCCCTTATTGGTTTTAAAAATTTGGTTTTTTTGCTGATATGCGTATTTAATTGTAATATCCTTGACAATACGAGAAGTAAGATCAGGTAATTCTAAAAATTTCTTCTCTTCTTCATCAAGATATACTCCTGTCAACATGTGGAAAGTAAAATCCCTTAGCTGTTCATTTGATTCATATAACCCAGCACCTGTTATATTTACTGCTACTTCTGCTTTCAAATCAAGCTGACCATGCACATCTACAATATTATTTCTTATTACGAACTCATTGTGTATTATAGCTTGTGAATTTTGATAGGCTATTTCAGGAATTTTGGTATAACCTGCTTGTTGAATATCTAATACCAAGGCTAACTTACCTGCAACATCCGGAAAAATTCCTTGTGCCATACTAACAAAGTTTGTTGGGTCAATCCAATATATTTTTCCATTTTTATTAGCTATTTTAAGCATCACATGATTAAAATTTCCTATGTTAGGTAGTGCATTTGGGTTAGAAAAATTAGTAATACCTCGCATTACTAAAATGGGTTGAACCTTAAACCCAAGCTTTTGCAAGATAACAGCAGTACTTGCAGAAAAATCTTTGCAATCACCAATTTGAGAAGTAGCAATCTTTTCTAAATCTCTAGGAAAATACTGACCTGATACTGTTCGCCAATCACCCATATATTGGATTTTCTCAGCTAATGAAGAAGTGACAAAATTAATTTTTTCTTCATCGGTATTTTTATCTAGAGCAGATTCCGCTATATTCATGAAGATTGTAGGAAGTGGTTGATTGATTACCTTAAAATAGCCAGGAGCAAGTTGTTTAGCCAAATCTTGCCATTTAGTTAAGCTTGACAAGGATACCCAAGTAGTATGTTTAACATTTAATACACCATTATTTGGTTCATTGGTCAATTGATTATAAACAGGTTTCTCTAGGATAATCTCTGCCGAATGAAAGTCACTTTCAGCATCAGTAATAACTTTTAATACGCCTTTTGGGTCGTTTACTTTGATATTTAGAGGTAATTTGGAATTAATCTTAGTGTGATCTGCTCGCAAGTAGCCTTCCGTACCATAAAATAAAGTAGTACCATAAAAATTATCTACAGGGACTTTCGTTTTAACAAACTTATATTTTAAGTATATTTCTGCACCAAGTTCCACTTTAGGGAATGAGATAGTTATCTGATTTAATTGATCAAAACCTTGTCCAAAACTAGCTAGCGGTTTATCCTCAATCATATCTTTAGAAACTACATATTCTTGCCCATTATAAACAGTCTTAGCTTCCAATATAGAGATTTGGGCACTATAGTTATTATAAGACAATCTATAGTGAGAGAACTGACTACGTCCTGATTCTTTTAGTATTTTTGCGTGCATTTCCGTTATTTCTTCAGAAGTACCATCTTGGTTAATAGTAATATTGTTGTTACACAATTTTATTTCAACAGGAGCATCTTCGTAGTTACTCCATCTCCCTTGAGCGGAATAGTTTATTAAAAATACTAATAATATTAAACGAAAACAAAATTTTAAATAAGTCATTATAAATATCCTAAAAGAGTATAGTCTAGTTAATAACAAAGCCCATAAGGTTTTATACACTAAAAAATAGAGACCACTAAGTAAAAATGATCTTTTTTCTTGGAGGGATATAAACAATTTTTTCTTGGTCATTTATATTATTGTCATAATTCATTTTTTCCATGACACCAATAAAATAATTACCATGTGGCATTAGTTTTACTATTGCCCAACCGTCCATAATAGATTGAGTAATTTTATCTAAATCAGATTTGTTTTCAGCGAAAGATATAATCTTTTGAGGGGGTTTTACCCTTGTCATAATCTTATTTTTTATTAATTTTAATTTCTTATATAGCTAACCCGAAAAGGTTTAAGGCATAGTAATGGTAATAGCCGATGTCATTCCCGCGTAGGCGGGAGTATAAATACGATCTTACGATGTCACCCCTGCGAAGGTAGCGGGGTTCAAAATAACTTAACACAACCTAATCTTGGTTATTTTTTTAGATTCCGCACCGAAGCAGGGATGACATCGCTTCTAGCTAAGCTAAGATTAACATATATCTAAAACCTTTTCGGGTTAGCTATAGGCTGATTATTGCATATTTGTTAAGTAATTGCAATTACTTAACCTTCGGATATTTATTATGTTTCTTCTTCCATCTATTATGAAACCAAAACCATTGACCTGGATTTTCTTTAACCCAATTACCTAAAATTTGGTTAATGGTAAACATTATATTATAACAATCTGTTTTACTATTATTAGTTTTTTGTAATTGTATTGGTGGATGGATAATAGCTTTAAAATAACTATTATTACTATTAGTGCGAACCACTTGTAATGGTACAATCGGGTAGCCGAATTGTAAGGCAATTTTAGCAATTGCGTGAGCAGTCATGGCCGGCTGGCCTAAAAATGGTACTTCAATGCCATTATTCATTTTTTGATCTACAAGCATGCCAATTGCATATCCTGATTTGATTGCAGATATGAGATCTCTTGCCCCCTTTTCTCCTTTTGGAATTAGCTTTATATCACTAGTTTTACGCGTATTATTAATTAGCTTATCAATATAAGGATTATTTAATTTACGATAGATAATAGCAAACTTAGGATAAAATTTATTTATAATTTTAAGTGCAAAATCCCAATTAGCAAAATGCCCCGTAAATAATAAGAAAGGTTGGTGTGATTTCTGAAATTCTATTATATTATCAAGTCCGCTTATTTCTACCCTTCTAGATAATTCTTCCTCTGACATATTATTAATATATGGAAATTCTCCTATAAAACTGCTAAAATTATCCCATACTTGATTAATTGTTGTTTGAGTCTCCACGCTTAGACCATTTGTCTGATTCTTGCCAAAAATATTTTGAACATTTTCTTTTGCAATTTTATTGACTGGCAATAGAGGTCCTATTTTCCTTGCTATATACCGACAAATTTGTACAGATTTGTCGATACCAAATGCTCCTAGTATCTTTAGTACTATTAAAACGAAAAAATACTCAAGCAAATACCTAATATTTTTAAAGAATTTTTTCATATATTAAATCTACTAATAATTTTTGATTATTTAGTAATAAATGTACATCACAACATATTACTGACAAGTCAGTATCACATATTTTTACGTAATCTTTTCTAGTTGTTATTAGAAGAGAATTAGATTTTTCTGATTGTTCTTTTAAATAGTCTAAATCTTCTTCACGATATTGATGATGATCCGGAAAAATTTTATTACCGACTAACTGCAATCCATAATTTTCTAATGTAGAAAAAAACCGTTCCGGATTACCTATACCACTAAAGGCAAAATAGCTCTTTGTTTTATCTATGTCTATAGCTGGAACTATTTGGGCTTGAAAAAAGGGAAGCTCCTTATGTAAGAAAGAAGAAACAACATTAGACTTATTGCATAACTCTACTTCTGTTGGTAATTTATACGTCGATCCGGTACTCAAATCCTCACGTACACTTGCCGTACTGCTTGCGGTTTTCCGCTCCGTATCTACTATAAATTCCGGAGCAGCAGCGAATTCTGCAAGAAGTCTATTACTCGAACCGACGAGAATAACTATATCCGCTTTTTCAATAGCTTGTTTAGGATACTCACGCAAAGGACCGGCTGGAATTAACAATTCGTTGCCAAATAACCTGTCAGCATCAACTGACAGAATAACAATATCCTTATAAAAATTAGGATTCTGCATTGCATCATCTACTATAATCACCTTTGGTTTAATCCTTTTTATAAAAGGTAGTATATATTGAATTTTCTTGCTAGCTATGACTTTACCATATTTTAATAGCATTACTGCTTCATCCCCGACATCTAGTACTGTATGATGTGGTTCAACTAACAACGCTGTTTGCAGTTTACTGCCATAACCTTTAGTAATAATTATAAAATCAATATTAATAGCCTTCAACATTTCCGCAAGGAAGATCACTATTTGAGTTTTACCAGTACCTCCAATGCTTATATTACCGACACAAATTACTTTACAAGGAAATATTATAGGGCGTGCAATTATTTTTCTTAAATAACTAGCAAAAAGATATAACCAACTTAGTGGTAATAATAAATATGCTATAATGTTCTTGGTGTGCCAAAATTTAGGATAAATAAGCCTGATCATAAGTTTAAGACAACTTAAGCCCTATCATAGAAATTATCATAGTCGTAATAAAGAAAACTCGTATGGCAGAGTATGACTCGTTAAAACACACCATCCCTACTATTACTGTTCCTACAGCTCCGATACCAGTCCATATAAGATAAGCAGTACCAAGAGGAAGTTTATCTAGAGTTTTACTTAGACAAACAAAACTCAATATAGAAAAAATAATAAAAGCTATAATGGGTTTTACTTTGGTAAAACCATCTGACAATTTCAGCGATATAGAGAAACCTACCTCAAATAATCCTGCAAGTATAAGGAGAACCCAAGTTACTAGCATATTGTTACCTTTGTTTAATTTGCCCTGAAGATTTGCTATTTTTGTTATTTTGTAAAGATTTTTTACTAGGTAAGTTAACCGATACCTGATCTTTTATTATATTTAATTTGTTAGATTTTAGATTGACTACCGACTTTATTTGACTATCTAATTTTTGTATGGATACATTATGCTCTACTGCTTGCTGTTGAGACAAGAATTCCTTATTATTTTTCCATAAATTAGTTTTTAGAGTGGTAATTTTTTCTTCTTGCCTACTCATGGATTTATCCTGACTCAGAATTACCCCGCCAATTTTCTCGCCGATTTTGGGAGCATATTCTATGGCTAGAATAGAAGCTGGTACTACCATAAAAGCAAATGTTGCACCAGCTGTTGCAACACTGATAGCCCCAACTGCTAGAACAGAAATGGCAGTTATAATTTTACTAGTTGCTTGTTTAAATATTTCAATTTTCTTATTATGTTTTACTGCAACATTTACTATTCTATTAATTTCTAATCTAGCATTAGTGCTGACTTCCTTTGGGTTTTGATATTTTTTCACCGCATGCATTACCGTTGTACAAAATATTTCTGGTTCAAGCTGTATAAAATTTGTTAATTCATAACTATTCCTTGCTGCCAGTAAATCTTTTAACACTTGTTTTATTACTTTTCTCTCTTCAGAATTTGCCTTAGCAAAATTTGTACTTATTAGTGTATCAATTATTATATCTTCTGATTTGTTTAGAATATTATCTCTATCTTGATATTCTACTGCATCAGGAGAGATTGCTACTGAAAATAACATTAAAACTGTTGAAAAACTATCATCCGTAATAACTTTCTGACCGAGAAAAACTCTTAATTTACCAATACAATTACTTATATGGATATCAATCTCAGGTGTTGATTTAAGTCTAATTTCGTAATCAATAACTATTATATTAGCAAGTGTTAAACACGCATGTTTTGTTATATTATTAAATAACTCTTCACTTATTCTTTTTCTACATATAGAAATGTTTATACTGCTAAAGATGTTCATTAGTCTTTGACTCTTTATTTTTTAACATGAGAGTGTTTTTTTACAAATGAAGCTATCGTATCCTCAAAAAAAATAAACTTTTCATTTAGTAAATTAATTTGCTTTATTTTTTCATCTTCAGTTAAGAAAGAATATTTAATACTATTAGACACTATTTCTTTTAGCTTATCATAAGATGGCTTGTAGCAAGTGACAAATTTTAAATATTCATCCGTTAAATTATTACGTGATACCCCTGGATCATCAGTAGAAATTGCAATTGGTACTCCATACCGCATATAAAGTCTCACTGGATGATCGTTACCTTGTACTCCTAGTAACGTTTCATTACTAGTCAAATTAATTTCTACAAGTATATTTTTGTTTAATAATGTATTTATTAATTGGTAGGGGTTAGATTCGTGCATAATATCGACACCATGTCCTATACGGTTTGCCTCTGCCACATTAACCGCATCATTAATATGATAACTCAATTCTTCAGGAGTAACTTGCCCTAAAGTAAGCTCTCCCGCGTGCAGCGACAATTTTACGTTAGGAAATTTTTGTTTTAAGAAACGAAACATTTTCATATGCAACTTATAATCACGTAAAGCAATAGGATGAGCCTCATTACCAACAATGTTAACTCCAACAAATTTGGTATTATTTTTGACCATTAAAAACGCTGAATATAATCCGGAAAATATCAGCGATGGTTTGTTGAAACGTAGTACATATGGTTGAAATCGCATACTAAAATCATCATCATCAATATCTTGGGAGTTAGATACGATTTCACGTAAATTTTGAGCAATTTCATTTTGTATAATGCTATCTTTATCTAAAACATCAACAGCCTGCCTTAAAACGCTATTGATAGTAGTATCATCTGTATTACTTGTTAGTTGATTAATCTTATCAAGTGCAGGATTGAAACTAGTTGGGGCTGGGAACAATATAGTTTCAATATATTGGATATTTTCCGATTTAGCTCTTAGCTTCAACAAAGTCAAACTACTTTTGACATCTACTGCTTCTATTGGGGCTAAATATCCAAAAACATTAAAGAAATGTTTTAATCCATCTTCTTGAGTATAATCATGGTCGTAAAAGAATTTACCATATGACCAGTGACGTAAAATGGTGGTATATAGATCATAATTATCTTGCAGAGCAGTAACACTAAGGCATGTTTTATTTGGTTTATTTTTTTGCACTTGATAGCTATTCTTATCTATATAAAAACCGGCCTTACTAATAAAATCTAAATAATTTTCAGCATATATAGCTCCACTAAAATGATGATGAAGCTCCCCTCCTTTGGGTAATAAACTTAAAAACATATTAAGCTCTGCCATATCGTTACTGGATATTAAATTATGGTAATATTTACTAGTAGCGATATAATCTTTTGTTTCTTTTGATGAGGAGTTACTAGCCATCGTCACTTCTGCGATAAAAATAATATTTAAAATAATGATAAATCTTATTAACTTTTTTACAATAATATTCATATATTTCTCTAAGATTTATTACTCGATAATCAAGTTTTTTTCTGAAGGCTACAATTCATGGCAGTTTATGTCACCCCTTCCTACGATGTCACCCCTGCGAAAGCAGGGGTCTAAAAAAGTCTAACAAACCCTCTTGGTCTATTTTTCTAGATTCCTGCCTTCGCAGGAATGACATAAACCCTACACCCCCCTTCACAGGGATGACATCTTCTCAGCTTCTTTTCATGACTTTTAACATGCCATGAATTATAAATTTCAATAAAAACTTGATTATCGAGTATTAATAATTTTGTTATAAAATATATAATAACTACTTAAGGTTACAATTACTTATTTGCCGTTATTTCTCTTATACGCATGTTAAGTTTTGTAAATATCATATCAGGTGTTCTTTCTGTTGATAGTTTATAAACAACCTTAGGTTCTAACACATCTTCTTTCTTTATGTCTATAGATAATACAATAGTATTCTCCGGCATACAAGAGTAGATTTCTCTTATAATTGTCAAGAAAGTTGCAAAATCTTTAGTAGAAAATCTTATATAAACATCATAATTCTTTATCCTTATAGTATCCTGCTTTGTTCCCACCATTGGGTTAATACCACTTAAGAATTCTTGTTTAATTAATATAGTAATAGGCTCATTTAAGTTGTATTTTTTTGAAAAACTATCAATTGTTGTTATTAACCTTGCTCGTGCTAAACAACTTTGTCTAGCAGAAATAGATAATAATTTCGAATATCTTGCATAAGTTTCTAGTATTTTATGTTTGGAATTTATTATAGAATATAACTTTAACGTTTCTTGAGCTAGAGATTCTTCTATATTTTGATTCTTGGCAATTGACTCCATATAATCTTTATTAATACTTTGCAGTAACCAAAAAATAGTAGAAATACACAAACAACATATAATAAACTTAAAGAATATAACATTTTTTAGATGAACAATAAAATTTTTAAGCATCTCTTATCCTTTTTTCTTAGTAATAATGACCTCAGCAGGTATTACTACTCTATTAGGTAACTCTAATATTTGATCAGTAAATATTGTAAAATTAATATCCATATTGCTAAATATTTTACTAAAATTTGCAATTTCTTGTTTTAATATCTGAGTAGCATCTTCAACTAGCATATCACTAACGATAAGTTTTAATAACATCTCAATTTGTATATACTGATTAGATGATAATAACGTATTATCTAGATCCGACCTTTGCCATTTAATCTCCTCTAGGTGCAGATTAGGTGGTAAATTTGTTAAAAACTTTTCTAACGAGTCAAATGGCGTTGGTACAGGGATTTGCAATAAGGCTTCAAATACGTATAAATCAGCTAAATTAGTGGTATTTTGAATATATGGATAGGTTTGCTTAACATTATAATAATCTTGTTCAGCACTAAAATAGTGTGAATTTAAAAGATCCAATTTTCTGTAATTTGCTATGGTTTTAATTTTGATAACGCATGCAGCAAATATCAATACTATTATTATAGTGATAAATGGTTTAAAAATTAAAGAACTGATAATATTGAGTTTAGCTATGGATTCTAAATATTTATTAGAGGCTAGAAAGCTTTTTTGTTCATTAAATAACTTGACAACCATTTCATCTGAAAATTTGCTATTATCATCTATACTGTTAGACTTACATATTACTGGATGTTCACCAAAACTGGATTGTTCTAATAACAATTTTAGACTTTGGTCTGCTATAAGAATTATACAAACTTTAAGGGTTAAACTATCAATATAGCTTTTACAAGATATCAAACAATCTTCCACTTCTTGTTCAATTATACCTTGAATATATAAGTCTGACTTATCAGCTGGATAATCAAATGTTTGAATTGAGATTATATTACCTTGGTGTTTAACAACAAGTTTAATACCGTTTGTACTTAAAATACATACAAAAATTTGTAAATATTCACTATATTTATTATTTTCAACATTTTTTACAATTTTATCTATAATTGTTTTCCATTCCAAAGCTAAAAAATAAATCCCACCAAACTTTTGCCTCTTACTTGCCAAAAGATTCTCAAGTAGCTTACTTAAAGGTGGGGTATAAGGAGTAGATACCAGCAAAGTATTCCACACCTCACTATATTTGGTATTGATGTTATAGACATTGTAAGCAACTATATCATCTATAGAAAAATACTCCTCAATAAACTTTTCTACAGGATTGGTTTTTACTATTGAATGTAGTACAGGTACTATATCATGGCGTACTTCACATGCAGAACCGCTTAATAAGAAGAAAACGTAACAGTTTTTGAATTTACCAAAAAATTCTTTATAGGAGTCTAAATTATCTTGGTTTTCAGCAGGGACAAATAAAGTATCCTCAACTTTATCGTGTATTAAAGCACAAAGAAATGTACCTTTACCTCCTATTAAAATAATAATATTTCTTTTATATAAAAAATATACCACCAATTCATGTAGTTTTTTTAGTAAAACTTGTAGTTTGGGTAGTTTGGATATGTTAATCATGTAACTAATACTTAGACTTAAATATTTAAACATAGACTATTATAACATCAATTATCTTTCCACTAAGTGGATTTAGTATTTTTTTACGATTTATCTATAAAAAAATATTAAACATTGATTGAATAATTACAATATTATCCGTTCTAAACGGATAAAGACTATATGAATGATATAGGTACAAAATCTTAAATTAACCTCAGTTTGATATAATAAATTAATAATAAGCTCAGTATCATTAGGGGTGACATCCGAAGGGGCAGGGATTGACACCCTAGGCTATTAAACCAATGTCTTATACCACTTCCCATTATTAACTACACTATTTAGCACTACACTGTAGTACTAATGTCAAAACGATGTCATCCCAGCGAAAGCTGGGATATAATAATGTTTAATAGTCTTTTAGGCTATTTTTTTTAGATTCCCGCCTACGCGGGAATGACAGCTCTGGGTAGTAACTACAACTGTAGTATTAGCGTAGTTAATAATGGGAAATGGTCTTACATCAATACTTGAGGTTAAATTACTATTACTTTAACATAAATTTTTATTTTTGTAATATTTTGTTGGACATTCTTAAATAATAAATATACTTTCCTTGAGTTAGGTTATTATAAAGGACGATAATCTAATAAAATTCTAATGGTTTTAATAATTGAAAATTTGTAGTATTACAAAATCAATTATTAGTAATATGTTGAACTAATTGAGGATTATATTATTATGTCTAAACAACAAAATGATTTGGTTACAAAACAGGATGTAGAGGAAGCTTATTTGTTTACAAAACCGAATGTAGAGGAAGCTAAGAAGATACTTATATCTGTGCAAGACCAAGATATTGAGGCTGTATACAAAGTAGCTTTACCTAGTAGAATACTACAGAAACTTATAGTAGCTTTACCTAGTAGAATACAACAGGAACTTAATGATCAAAATATTAAAGCAAATGCTGTATACAAAATAGTAAGTTTACCTAGTAGAATACTACAGAAATTTAATGCTAAAACTAGTGACGCTAAAAAGATATTGACTAACGCTGAAAAGATAAAGATATTGACTAACGCTGAAAAGATATTGACTAAAGAACTCTCAGACTTAAAAACGAGTTACGCTACAAACGAAGAACAATACAATATTATAGACTCAAAATCCCAAGAACTAAACAATTTATGCACAAAATTAGCTACGGAAAAAGAAGAATTAGAACAAGTACAAAAATGATCCAGTATCAGATAGTGATCCAGTATCAAATAGTGATCCAGTATCAGATAGTGATCTAGTATCAGAAAATGATTCTGATTATACATCTAGCGATGATGATCTTAGTACTAGCAAAATACAATACGCAGTGTTGCTAAGGGATATATTATCAGAAAATAATCCACAGCATCCAGTATTGTTAAAGATCAAGGAACTAGCAGATGAATTCTCTCGAGAAATAGAACTCGGCAACACTGAATATATTAATAATAATGATGACGTTAGCGTAGCAGGGGGAGATGTAGAACATAATGATACGCTTTAAACTATAGGCTAACACAGACAGGTTAGTTGCAGTAATGGGATAGAATCAATGTCATTCCCGCGTAGGCGGGAATGACATTTTTTCAAATTCTCTTCATAATTTTTAAACTACCATGGCGGTTATATACTAAAAAAAGTTATTATTTGCAGTAGACACCACACCCCCTCTTCTCTATAATACTGCTATCTTCAAGGATTTTACAATATTAAGAGCCTAAATTATACCCCAAATTTGAGATTGCTAAGTTTTAATAACTCTTGATTTGCAAATATGTAGAGTCAGTATAATTCCCAATTGAAGAGGTGAATTTAATAAAGAGAGTTTAGTATGAATAAATTGTTGAATATAATTCACCCCCATCCTTCTAAAGACATATCAGATAAAATTGGGGGCAAAGAGAATTATATCAATATGACGGTAGGCAATCCAAATTTCAACTTTCCTAAAAAACTTTTGAATAGTTTAAAGGCTACAATAGAAAGCAATGATAGTACTCTTAATAAGTATGCAGATTCAAGAGGTTTTTACCCTTTACGTACCGCGATTGCAGAAAGATACAAGATAAAATACAACATTAAGCTGCAACCAAATAACCAAATACTTGTTACTAACGGTTGTGCTGAAGCTATTTGGTTAACAATCTTTACTGCAACTAACATAGGAGATGAGGTAATAATTCCTGATCCATGTTATATGCTTTATGAACCTATTGTTATTTCATTAGGACGTCTACCTGTAAGAAGTGTTACTTCGCATCTTAATAGATTTGAATTAGATTTTGACGATATTTTAAAGTGCATAACTCCTAAAACCAAATTAATCATCATTAATACTCCGTGTAATCCAACGGGTACAGTTTATACTTTAGAAACATTAAAAAAATTGTACCAAATTATAGTAGAAAAAGATATTTATCTTATGCAAGATGAAGTTTTTGATGATTTTATCTTTACAGGACAATCTCATATACCAATAATTAAATTTTGTGATAACATGCATAATTTAATTGTTGTAAACAGCTTTTCAAAAAGATTAGGAATTACTGGTTGGAGATTAGGATGGCTAGTTGCATCAGAGAAGTTTACTGCACAAGCACTAAAGGCTCATACTTATAATTGTTTGGCTGTTAACACATTGATACAAACAGCAATAGCTGAGGTAATGAATGATCAAGAGGTTATAAATACGACCCAAAGTAATGTATCACTGTTAGAGAAAAAGCTAACTCGCTTTTTCTCTTCACTGCAAAAAATTGATGGTTTTGAGCTTGATAAAGCTCCAGATTCAGGTATGTATTTATTTCCTAACATTAGTAGCTTATACAAAAAAATTCCTAATAGCTATCAGAATAATTCTGTAAGTGAATCTGTTGCTAATTTTATTTTAGATAAGATTCGTGTTGCGGTTGTCCCTGGGACAGCCTTTGGTAAAGCCGGAGAAAATCATATAAGAATATCTATAACTGGCTCAGAAGAAAGTTTATTAGAAGCGATAGCAAGGCTTAATACACAGTTAATAACATAATAGACATACTCCATTACAGTATGTCTAATTTTTAAGGATTATTAGTAATGACTAAACTTACCACTGAAGAAATTAGAAGTAAATTTATAAGTTATTTTGTTGCAAATAATCATATACACGTTCCAGCTAGCTCCCTAATTCCTCATAATGATCCTAGTTTAATGTTTGTTAATTCCGGGATGGTACAATTTAAAAATGTTTTTACCGGTCAGGAAACTAGAAACTATCAAAGAGCCACTACTAGTCAGAAGTCACTACGGGCTGGTGGTAAGCATAATGATCTTGAAAATGTTGGTTATACTGCAAGACATCATACATTCTTTGAAATGTTAGGTAATTTTTCTTTTGGTGATTATTTTAAAGAACAAGCAATATATTACGCGTGGAATCTCTTAACCAAGGAATTTGCTATAGATAAAGAAAAATTATATGTAACTGTTTATCATACTGATGAAGAAGCGGCTTCATATTGGAAAAAAATTGCTAATTTAAGTGATGACCGAATTATCAGGATACCAACCAATGATAATTTTTGGTCAATGGGAGATACTGGACCTTGTGGACCGTGTTCAGAAATTTTTTATGATCATGGAGATAAGATACCAGGAGGCTTACCTGGTACAAAAGATCAAGATGGCGATCGCTATATTGAGATTTGGAATATGGTCTTTATGCAATTTGAACAATTGGATAGCAATACTAGGATTGCCTTACCTAAACAATCCGTTGATACTGGCATGGGGCTAGAACGTATTAGTGCTGTATTGCAAAATGTATATGATAATTATGACATAGATTTATTTAAGGAAATAATTGCTTATACGGAAAGTATAGTAAAAGTTAAAGTAGAAGGGGAAGCAAAATTTTCTTACCGGGTTATTGCTGATCATTTACGAGCTTGTGCCTTTCTAATTAGTGATGGTGTTATGCCGTCTAATGAAGGCAGAGGATATGTGCTAAGACGTATTATGCGTCGGAGTATGAGGCATGCACATATACTCGGTAGCAGTGAACCTTTAATGCACCGATTGCTAGCAAAATTAGTAGATCTTATGGGTGCAACTTATCCTGAACTGAAGAGAGCTGAGGCTTTTACCCATAGTATCTTGGAACAGGAAGAATTAAGATTTAAAGCAACTCTTGAACGAGGGCTGAAACTGCTTGACGATGAAACAAAGCAACTCAGTAAGAATTCACAGCTTTCAGGAGAGATAGCCTTTAAATTATATGATACATATGGTTTTCCTCTCGATTTAACTGAAGATATATTAAAAAGTAAACAGATATCAGTTGATCTTGATGGCTTTAATAATAAGATGCAAGAGCAAAAAGAAAGGGCAAGAAAAGCTTGGTTAGGTTCAAATGAGTCACAAATTGATCAAATATGGTTTGATATTAAAGGCGAATTTGGTAGTACTGAATTTTTGGGTTACTCTTTGGATAAGGCAGAAGGTAAGATATTAGCTCTAATTAAAGATAATAAGTTAGTCAACAGTATAGAAACTAGCGAAGAGCAATTTATTCTAATTAGTAATCAAACTCCTTTTTATGGGGAATCTGGCGGACAGATGGGAGATATAGGATTTATTAAATCTGCCGGCAATAAAATTAGAGTACTAAATACTTTAAAGCATCTTGGTTCAATAATTGCTCATATATGCGTTCTACAGGAAGGAACAGCTATCCAAGTGGGAGATAATGCTGATTTTGCTATTGATGTCAAGTACCGTAAAAATTTAAGAATTCATCATTCTGCAACTCATATATTACATGCAGTATTACATGAAGTGCTGGGGAAACATGTAACACAGAAAGGATCTCTCGTAGCACATGATCGTCTGCGTTTTGATATTAGCCATATGACACCACTAACAAAACAAGAAGTTATATTGATAGAAGATAAGGTAAATCAAATTATCACTGATAATTTTAAGGTTACTACAACATTAATGTCAACAGATGAAGCTATTAAGGCAGGTGCTATGGCTTTATTTGGTGAGAAATACGATTCTGAAGTAAGAGTGGTAGCAATGAGCAACTCGCTTGAGTTATGCGGTGGCACGCATGTTAATAGAACTGGGGATATTGGAATATTTAAAATTATTAGCGAAAGTAGCGTTGCAGCTGGCGTTCGAAGGATAGAAGCTGTTTGTGGTGAATTTGCATTAAAATTAATTAGACAAAACGATACTGTAATTGATGACTTGTCTTCAACCTTAAAAATAGGTAAGAATGAAATTACTGATAAAGTAAATAACCTGATTGCTAGTAAAAAACAATTAGAAGATAAGTTAGTAGCTACTCAGGTCTCTATGCTTGATTTGAATATTGAGCAAATTGCCAAAGAATCAATCCATGTATCAGGTATAAATTTTGTCTATAAACTAGTACAAAACTTGGATACTAAAATATTACGCTTATCTGCCCAACGAATAGCTGATAAGTCGGATAATCTAGTGATTGTATATATAGGTATGCCTGATTTGCAGGGTAAATTATCTATTACTATTGCGGTTAGTAAAGAAATTAGCAATAAGGTACATGCAGGTAACTTAGCTAAAGAAGTGTCTGTATTCCTTGGCGGTAGCGGCGGTGGTGGTCAGGCGAATATAGCCCAGGCTGGTGGCACGAATGTAAGTAAAGTAGGAAAGTTACAAGATATGATAAGAGAGTTGTTATCTAAGTTCTAAATTATACGATATTTTTACCACATTTATCCAAGAGTTTAATGCTAAAACTATTTTAGGCTTTTAAGTGGCAGTATGATAATATATAATACATAGATGAGATGTTTAACAATTTTTCTGTTAAGCAAATATAACCAATAGCTTTATTTAAATTAAGGAGTTTATTATGCTACTAAAAAAAACTGCAATAGCTTTTTTAGCACTATTTGTGCTTTCTGGATGTAATACTAAAAAGAAACCGGCAGAAGGGGTGGTGACTCCTATTGTCGAGGAAAGTTCTTTAGCTGCTGATTTCGAAAGAAATGTTGGTGATAGGATATTTTTTGGTTTCAATAAATCAGATCTTTCAAGTAAATCAAAAGAACAGCTAAATAAACAAGCCGTTTGGTTAAAAAAACATTGTCATACTAAAGCTACTATTGAAGGACATTGTGACGAAAGAGGCACAAGAGAATATAACTTAGCACTTGGTGAAAGAAGAGCAGAAGCTGTACTAAAATACTTGGTTGGTCTAGGAATTGAGAATAACAGACTTGATACTATCTCTTACGGTAAAGAGAAACCAGCTGTTATGGGTTGTGACGAAGCAGCTTGGGCACAGAACCGTAGGGCTGTAACCGCTATAAAATAAAGTATACTCGCTTGCTATTTCAAGAGTTGTAAAAACAACTCTTGAAATAAGTAGTGTGTCTTCGATGTCATTCCCACTTTTAGCTACCTCAAGTATTGATGTAAGACATCGGTTTAATACCTAGGGTGTGTGCCATCCCATAGCACCCTACTTTTTTCTATAATCGTCATCGCGAGGCATCTTTAGATGCCGTGGCGATCCAAGTAAACAGCGAAGCTGTTTTTTCTAGTACGCTTCGCGTATCCTAGATTGCCGCGTCGCCGCTTTCAGCGACTCCTCGCAATGACAATCAGCAGCAATTTTAATATTGGTTCTATAAAAAAAGTAGGGTAACTATGGTATCATCCCTACCTCTCCTTTTATGTCACCCCTGCAAAGGTAGCGGAGTCTAAAAAAATAGCATAGAAGGTATGTTGTATAGTTTTATATCCCAGATTTCGCTGGGATGACATAATGGCGGTGACATCACCCCTAATGGTCCTGACAAACAGCAGTCATTTCTTGTATATCACCACTACAATGTAGCACTAAGTCGCAACCAGCTGCAATAGTTTGCCTAGCAACTTCAGCTATACTTGTAATAAATTCTGCCTTCAGTTTTGGGAATTCTTCTACTAAATATTTTTTTAGTCCGACCTGATCGGATTTGTCTTTAATAATTCCGTATTCAATAAGTTTTTCTAAATCTTGATCACTTAGCGTAGTCGTAGAATCCTGCTTTTCAAAAATCGTCAGAGGTTTTTTAACTATTGAGTATTTAGCTCCAATTTCACCATGCAGGGCAAGCATACAAATATCATCTGAAACTAACATACCTTTAAAACCAATGTCATTTCTAATGAACTTTATGGCAATTGGCGATAAAGTCACTGGTAAATTGGGATCTAAAGCCTCAAATACAATGTGAGCTGTCATAGCCCATCCTGCCTTAGCATTTTTAGATAGTTGTCTAAACACTTCAAAATCTGTATTATTTAATTCAGCAAGCGAACTGGTAACACGCGGCAACTTATAATGACTATCACACGTAGCTCTACCATGCCCTGGTATATGCTTAATAATGGCAATGCCCCCCTGCCCTTCTATCGCCTCTATTGTTTTTGTACATAAGTCAACTACTTTTACTACAGAATCTCCAAAGCTACGATCTCCAATAGCATTATCAGTATAAGGGTAACGCAAATCAGCAACTGGACAACATGGCGAGTCTATTCTATATTCTTTTAAACTCTTCATCAGGCTTGAATAATTTGCAAAAACTTTTAAGTATGCATTCTCTGCACCTTCTTGATCATATATTTTACCGAAATCACCAGCAGGGGGATATTCTATATCTATGATAGCTGGCTTCAACCTCGCAACCCTGCCCCCCTCCTGATCGACAAAAATCAATATATTATAGTCATATAAGCCTCTTAAATCTTGTACTAACTTCACTAACTGTTCTCGATCTACAATATTTCTCTTAAAGAGAATAAAACCATATATTGGATTTTTTGACAATAATTCCTTTTCTTGCACCGTCAAACTAGTACCAGCAATACCAAATATTAAAGGTTTCTTGAACATTTATTATCCCTATAGTGTTTTCTGTAAATTACTAAATTTTGAATACTGACTATCATATTGAAGTTTTACGCTACCAACACGACCATTACGATGTTTTGCTATTATAATATCGGCAATATTATATACTTGATTTAAATTACTCAACCATTCTGCGTGTTTTTCTGCGTATTTTGCATCACTCAAAGAAGGCTCTTTACGAGTTAGATAATATTCTTCTCGATAAATAAACATCACTATATCCGCATCTTGTTCAATAGACCCAGATTCTCGCAAGTCAGATAACATTGGTCTCTTATCTTCTCTAAGTTCTACAGCTCTAGATAATTGCGATAAAGCAATTACTGGGATATTTAATTCTTTTGCTATAGCTTTTAATCCTTGAGTAATTTCCGAAATTTCATTTACTCTATTATCAGATTTATTTATCCCTCTAATCAACTGCAGATAATCTATAAATAATATACCAAGATTATATTTACGCTTCATTTTTCTTGCCCTAGTACGAATAGCCGCAATGGATAAAGCTGGCGTATCATCAATAAAAAATGGTAGGTCAAGAGCTATAATTTCTCTACGTAATCGATTATAATTCTCTTCTGTCACATGACCAGACCGTAAGGCTGAAGAGTCAATGTTAGTATGCATGGAAAGAATACGAGTAGCAAGCTGCTCAGATGACATTTCAAGAGAGAAAAAACCTACTGACTTATCTTTTTCTTGTTCCTTATTTTTTAACTGCATAGAATTACAAGCATTTATCGCAAGATTTATGGCAAAAGCTGTTTTCCCCATTGATGGACGTGCAGCAATGATAACCAAATCTGAATTATGAAAACCTGATAACTCCCTATCTAAATCAATTAATCCTGTAGAAATACCTATTACGTGATTAGAATTCTTCATCGCCCTGTTAATACTAGCAAGAGACTCTGAAAGAGACACAGCAATTTTAACAAAACTCTTGTCATTAATTCCTTCACTAGCAAGGTTATAAAGCTTACCCTCTGCATGCTCTATTTGTTGACTTGCATCATATTCTAAAGAGGAGTCATAAGCATTATTAACTACCTCCTCCCCTATCTGAATTAAATTACGCCTTACTGCCAAATCATAGATTATTCTTCCATAATCAAGAGGATTAATTACCATCATTGACAGAGTAACCAACTTATTTAGATAGTCACTGCCACCTAATTGCTGAAATAATTCATCTCGTTCTAACATACTTCTAAGCGTTACCGGAGTAGCAATTAAGCCTTTTTCGGTAATAATTTCAATAGCATTATAGATCTTTTGATGTATCGGCTCAAAAAAATGGTCTGATCTTAGGAATTCTGAAACAGTATTTAAGTAATCATGGTTGACTAAAATTGCTCCTATTAACATTTGCTCGGCCTGAACATTTGCCGGTAAAGTTCGAGCAACAGGCAAAACTATACTTGTCTGATTTGATCCACTTAACTTATCTGCTTTATCACTCTCTTTTTTACTACGAGGCATAATTTTTTATTTAATGGTTTAAAAACTTTTCTACTTCTAAAGCTGCCATGCATCCCGTACCAGCAGCGGTAACTGCTTGTCTAAAAATTTTATCTTGTACATCTCCAGCAGCAAAAACACCTTTAACACTGGTTTCCGTTGAATTTGGTTTAGTAATAATATAATTATCACTATCTATATCTAGTTGTCCTTTGAACAAACCAGTATTCGGCATATGACCAATTGCTACGAATATACCAGTACAATTAATTGAACTAAGCACACCTGTTTGAGTGTTTTCAAGCTTGGCTGAATTAACCGATTTAGGATTATCAGTACCAATGACCTCAACCAGTCTATGATTCCAAATGACCAATATTTTGGGATTTCTAAATAATCTCTCTTGTAAAATCTTCTCGGCTCTAAAACTATCCCGGCGATGAACAATAGTCACCTGACGTGCATGATTGGTTAAATATAATGCCTCTTCAACAGCACTATTCCCCCCACCAATAACTAATACATCCTGATTCTTGAAAAAAAAACCATCACAAGTAGCACAAGCTGAAACACCATACCCTTTGAATTGTGCTTCGGAAGGAATATTAAGCCACCTTGCTTCTGCACCGGTACATATTATAACGCTGTCCGCCCTAATTATACCAGACGAGGTGGTTACCACTAAGGGTTTTTTTGAAAAATCAACCTTTTCTACATAATCACAGATAATTTCTGCACCAACATTTTTTGCCTGTTGCGTCATTTGCTCCATTAACCATGGACCTTGAACAGGCTCTGCAAAACCTGGATAATTTTCAACATCTGTAGTAATAGTTAGCTGCCCACCTGGCTGCATACCATGCAATAATATCGGTTTTAGTGCTGCCCTAGCTGTATAGATTGCTGCACTCAGTCCAGCAGGACCTGAACCTATAATAAGTACTTTAGTAGAACGATTCATAGCAACCTAAATTTTTATATTTTCAAAGCATTTACCCAAGATTTTATATAACTAATCTGATCATCGGTCATTAATGAAGGTGTATGACCAGCATAATCAACAACGAAAAGATCAAAATCTTTGGTTTTTTTCATCTTATCAATAGTATCTTGTTGTAAAATTTCTGATTTAGCCCCGTGGATAACCAACAATTTACAAACAATCTTATTCCATATAGTCCATATATCAACATTTTTTGGCTTATCTGCATTAGCATTCATACCTTGTATGATGCCAGGATCATAATTCATTTTATATTTTCCATCTTGGATTTTTATAAAACTATATTTGGTAAGATGATCCCAATCTTCCTCACTACTAATACCGAATTGGCTATATATTAGCTTTAAATGTTGCTTGGCACTAACTAAATCAACAAATGAGGGAGTTTGACCTGCATATTGACCGATTTTAACCAAAGGAGCTGCTGGAATAAAAGGTCCTACATCATTTATAATCATTGCTTTGATAAGTTCCTTATATTTACTAGCTAGCACATAACCAATTATTCCACCCATGGAAGTACCAAGCCAAATACAGTTGTTAATAGCTAATTTTTTTAAAAAAAGCACCGTATCTTTTACATATACTTGATAATTATAATGCTTTTTCGTTTTAAAAACATCACTATCCCCTCGTCCTGGATAATCTATAGCAATTACTCGAAAATTATCACTTAATGCCATAGCGATTTTATCAAAATCATGAGCATTCCTAGTTAAACCATGGGCACAAATTATTACATTTTCATTATTAGGGTCACCAAACTCAAGATAAGCTATTTTATGAGCTGGAATATATTGTGAGCCTAACCAATTAATATAAGGCCCAACTTGGATAAATTTTTGTATCATTTTTTTCTACTAATTAATTTTAAGTCGGGGATATCCTCCTGAATTTATTTCAGGACGATGTCATTCCCGCGTAGGCGGGAATCTATAATATCTAATAGCCTTTGCAGGCTATTTTTTGGATTCCCGCCTACGCGGGAATGACATCGTTTTTGATTCTGTAAGTACCATACTAACGTCGGTGTTTTTGATACACACAACAAAGCCTTCCCGCATTGCACACACTGTGTTCATTGGTTAATTCAAATCGCTTAAAAATATAGTTACCATAACTGGTATATATACTACACCAAAAAGCAGGGAAAGAAATACTGTAGTAGCAACTTTTTCTGGATAGAATTTTTGTAAACTGGCTATGACAATTACGTTTGCTGCCATAGGAGCAGTTGAAAGAAGCCTTAAAGCATTGTAATAATTCTCATCATACCATCCTAAAACAAACTTATCCAAAAGAATAAATATGTTAACCCCTAGTGGATAGAATAAAAATTTTGCCATGAAAGTAGCTAAAGTAAACTTTATGTCTATTTCAAACTTTTTCAAAGCTGAAAGAGCTAAACCAACCATAACCATACCAAGTATAGAAAATGCCCCCCGCATGTTATATATAAAATCATCTAGGAAATCAGGTAAAGTAAAACCAGCAAAACTAAATAAACAACCTAGTAAAAAACCGTTTAAAATTGGTAACTTCACAACCTTCAAAATACTTTCACTACTATTAGCAAAGCTCCTAGCACAAATATAAAAACCTACTGATGATTCGAAAATATTTATTCCTATAACTGCCATCATATAGATGCTTAAAACATAATCATCAAAGAGAGCAGCGGCTATTGGCAGCATAAAATAACCACCATTAGCGGTACCCGCAGATAATGCTATAATGTTTCGTGTATGATCAAGCCAATATCGCCCAAAAAAATAGTAAGAAAATATTGATAACAAAGTGGCGATGAAAAAAACAACTACAGTAACGCTTAATGCTGATAAAGTCAAAGTAGTACTGGCGGGAATAGCAAAAAAAACAATAGGAGATATAAAATAGAATAACAAAGAAGCTATACTATCTCTCTCAACTTTAGAATATCTTCCTGCTAAAAAACCAATTACTACACTCAGTAATACAGAAATGGTTTTAAAAAAAACTATAGTAAAAATTGCCATGCAATAAAAGCCAAAAGATATCAGATGCTGTTTTACTTAACCTTTTAGAAAATAGCAAATTTATTCCACAATTAACATAAATAAAGTACCTTTATTCACCTAATTCTTGTATAGCAAGACACAGATCTGCTAATTGAGTTCTATATTTTTGTTTACTAAGATAGCGACTATTTAATTTAAGATTTTCAAAATCTTTATTACTGGTAGGTAAATATTGACAAATCTGTACTAATTCCTCATCAGAAATAAAATGTCTCCTTGGTAAATCTATTGTACTGGCTTGTTCTTCCCGATAAGCTGCCATAATTTTCATTTTATGAATAAAAGACTCTGAATGATTATCGAATCTGACTTTTTGCCAAGCTTTTTGTACATTAACAATATAATTTTCAATATTAAGCAAAGATTTTATTTGCTCGTCATATTCGTTTTGTAAATTATTATCTTGAATTATTTGTTGTAATAGCTTGTAAACCGGTTCTAAATATTCAACATCTTTAATAGCATAATTTAACATATTAGCATTAATTGGACGCTTTAACCAATCAGACCTTTGGTAAGTTTTATCAATGTGAACGAAGCAAATTTTGCTACATATATCCGCATAACTCAAATATTTACCAAAATCACAAATACCAGCTGCAATTTGTATGTCAAAAACATTTTTGGGCAGTTTCTTAAATAAATGATAAAATATCTCAAAATCCTCTCTAGGGGCGTGAACTATTTTAAGAATCTTATCGTTCAAAAATATTTCGTTAATAGGAGAAAGATCCAAATTACTCAAAGTGTCAATTATCACTTTGTAACTACTGGTCATAATTTGAATTATGCTAAGCTGAGCAAAATAGGTATTTTTACGCAAGAACTCAGTATCAACACTTATAGTCTTACAATCCAATAACTGTCGACAGAATTCATTTAATGCTTTCTGATTATCAATAATAAGTATTTTTGAAGTATTAGTAATTAAATTGCTCCTATCTAATAAACTTACGCGAATTTTGGATAAGAATTAACTAATTCTTATCCCGAATTGGGGTAACTTGGTATTTTTCTATGCTTTTTTGTGCTTAAAAGTAGCGTAACACTTTTACACTACTTTGTCAAAGATGGAATCCTTAATTTATAAAACTTATCTTGTATAAGTGTCTCATAAGTGCTACAATTAAAAAAACAATTTAAAATCATTATACGTCAATTCGGGATAAGGATATTGAGAACATGTAGATTAAAATCAAATTTTGTTGAAGGTTTATTTTTCTTTAATGAATAAGCAACAAGAGTAGATAATATATGGACAAAGGCATTTATTGGTGATCTATGTCTAGTATGTTCAAGGTTCATTTTATTTTTTAGATAATCAAAAACTGTTTCAATTAAGTTACGCTTTCGAAGTAAGATTTTTTCTTTCAAATCCATTAATTTATTTTCCATATTCTTCTTAATTCCATGAATCATTTTTAAGCCTCTTTCATATAAATTTAAGAACAAATTTTGCTTAATATAACCTTTATCAGCTGCTATAATTCCAGTTAATCTTTTTGTTAACTCCGGTACTGGAACCCTATCATCTACATTGCCTTTGGTCACTTTTAATGCCATAAACTCCCCTTTATTATTGATTATTACATGTAATTTAAAACCATAAAAATACCCCATAGAGGATTTATAGTGAAACACATTGAATTAGGTGAGTTTATATGATATAAATAAGAGAAAAAATGTCAACAAGCCCATATAGTCAAGATTTAAGAGAAAAAGTAATAAATTATATAGAAAAAGGTAATAGTCAAATATCTGCTGCTAAGATATTTGATATACACAAGAATACAATTAGTCGTTGGAAGGTAAGGAAGAAAAAAGAAGGAACAATATTAGCAAAAGCGAGATTAGGATTTAAAAGTAAAGTTGACAAGCAACAATTAGAAGATTTTGTTAAAAATAATTCAAATATTACGCTAAAATATCTTGGTAAAAGATTTGGGATTACAGGCACTCAAGTTGGAAGAATATTAAAGAAGTTAGGCTATAGTTATAAAAAAAACCCTTCAGCTATTTGGAAGCAAGTGCAGAGAAACGATCTGAATATTTAGAAAAGGTCAGTAAATATGACAAAGAGCAAATGGTGTATCTTGATGAGAGTGGTATAGATAGGACCATTTGCCAAGATAGAGGTTGGGGTAAGATAGGAGAATTGTTGGTTGGACAAAAAAGTGGTAAACAGTATCAAAGAACTAATATCATAGCTGGTTTAGTAAATAATAAGCCGATAGCCCCTTTTGTGTTTAATGGAACTTACGTCAGTTCGGGATAAGATATAGATGAAATAGTAATAGATAAAAGGATTGTCAAAAAGGAGTGCCTGCAGTATTTATATTTTTAAACAAAAAAACAAACTACAGGCATGAAAAAAGATATCACAGAATTATATAGTTTTATAGATGATTTTTGTAAAATTTATTTGGAGTATGAACAGAGAAAGTTATTACCATCAAATAAGCAGAGAAATCGCTGTTGTAGCATGAGTTTAAGTGAAATGTTAACAATAATAATTATGTTTCATACATCCTATGCTAAGAATTTTAAATTTTTCTATAAAAGTTATATAGAGTGCATGCATAAGGATGATTTCCCTAAAGCCTTGAGTTATAATAGATTTGTTGAATTAATGGCACGATTATTCATACCGCTAAATATGTTGATTCATTTGTTGTTTGGTGAGGAAACAGGTATTTATTTTATTGACTCTACAACGATTAAAGCTTGTCACAATAAAAGGCGTTATAGCAATAAAGTTTTTAAAGGATTAGCCAAACATAGTAAATCCTCTATGGGGTATTTTTATGGTTTTAAATTACATGTAATAATCAATAATAAAGGGGAGTTTATGGCATTAAAAGTGACCAAAGGCAATGTAGATGATAGGGTTCCAGTACCGGAGTTAACAAAAAGATTAACTGGAATTATAGCAGCTGATAAAGGTTATATTAAGCAAAATTTGTTCTTAAATTTATATGAAAGAGGCTTAAAAATGATTCATGGAATTAAGAAGAATATGGAAAATAAATTAATGGATTTGAAAGAAAAAATCTTACTTCGAAAGCGTAACTTAATTGAAACAGTTTTTGATTATCTAAAAAATAAAATGAACCTTGAACATACTAGACATAGATCACCAATAAATGCCTTTGTCCATATATTATCTACTCTTGTTGCTTATTCATTAAAGAAAAATAAACCTTCAACAAAATTTGATTTTAATCTACATGTTCTCAATATCCTTATCCCGAATTGACGTAACTTGTAATACAGAACTATTTAATAATTGGGTTGAGAAGTTTTTAATTAAAGAATTAAAAGCAGGACAGGTTGTAGTACTAGATAATGCTAGTTTCCATAAATCAAAGAAGACGAAAGAATTAATAGAATCAGTAGGTTGTAAGGTTATTTTTTTACCCCCATATTCACCAGACTTAAATCCAATAGAAAAATTTTGGGCTAATATGAAAAAATGGATTAAAAATAAGATAACAGAAACTAGTAAATTATTCGAAGCTATTTCTATGTTCTTTGTCACCTAATTCAATGTATTTTAGTATACTATGTTTGGCTAATCCTTTAAAAACTTTATTGCTATAACGCCTTTTATTGTGACAAGCTTTAATCGTTGTAGAGTCAATAAAATAAATACCTGTTTCCTCACCAAACAACAAATGAATCAACATATTTAGCGGTATGAATAATCGTGCCATTAATTCAACAAATCTATTATAACTCAAGGCTTTAGGGAAATCATCCTTATGCATGCACTCTATATAACTTTTATAGAAAAATTTAAAATTCTTAGCATAGGATGTATGAAACATAATTATTATTGTTAACATTTCACTTAAACTCATGCTACAACAGCGATTTCTCTGTTCATACTCCAAATAAATTTTACAAAAATCATCTATAAAACTATATAATTCTGTGATATCTTTTTTCATGCCTGTAGTTTGTTTTTTTGTTTAAAAATATAAATACTGCAGGCACTCCTTTTTGACAATCCTTTTATCTATTACTATTTCATCTATATCTTATCCCGAACTGACGTGATATGTAACTCTTCCACCAAAAAAACCTACAAATTAATTGTAAATTGACAAGTAATAAAATTTTCTATACTATTAAAATTTAGTCTAATTAACTGGAGGAAATACCATGAGTATCAGGCTTCTAACCGAAATGTTTCTAAAAGGGTTGGCGGGGCGTAGTGGACAATTTCAGAACCACGATAGACGTAAAATTGCTAGTTATTCAAACGCTCACGGTCTATTACTGACAATTAGCCTTAAGTTTTAGTTGACATCAAATAAAACATTTGTGTGATTGGATAAAAAATTTTCAGAGCTGTCCACATAGTTTTTATATACTCGGTGAACTTCAAGAATTGGTGTCGTCGTGTCTAAAGATCTCCGCTGCTCACGTACTAATGTACGCTCCGCTGCTCGACTTTGACACTCCTAGCTCTTCTTGAAGTTGACCTTCGTCTACCAACTATTCATTTACGAGCAGTATACTTGGAGGAGCAGAGTGTTTTGTATGTTTGTATCCACTAAGTCTAGCAATTAATAAAACTACCTCTTTTATACTAGGTTCAATTTTTGGTATTTCTAATTTGTGATACATATATATAGCTTGCCACTCATGTTCTCTAAAACATTTACTTGCTCTGTTATTGTCATCATTGCGACCCATAAAAATTATCCAATATAAACGGCATGCACATATTGCTATCATTGTTAGTAAATTCTTAATTGCCTCAGAACTTGAATGCAAATAAACCTTCTCTATTTGAACCCCTGTTTTTAATATTTTATGATAATCTTCTATGTGCCATCTCATACGATAGCAATTTATCACTGTTCCTAATTTCTCTATATTGTCAACTGGTAAATTGGTCAATAATATCCAACATCTATCATTATCATAGCATTTAACTACATTTAATTTTATCGCATGATAATTTTCTTTATTTAACATTTTTTCTAGAACTGGAATACTGACCTTCTCTAACTTCTTAATATTTAATAATACTTCTTCTAAACTCCTAGTTTCAGGGCCATATATCTCAAATTTTGACTGTACCTCTATTTTCTCTTTGTCTATTAATTCTATTATTTTAGCCTCTCTTCTACTAGCTTTTTCACCAGTATACCGATTATGGAAAGCTCGGATCACAAATAATTCATCATGGTTAACTAAGTCGTGTATGTAGTCAAAAAAATCCGATTCTCTATCAGAGACTCTCACTAACTTACGACTTGTGTCTTTAACTCTATCTCTTAAATTCTTATTGGCTTTAACCCAGTAATTTGTTTTTTTATCTTCTGCACAACGCTTATCTCGACTAGCTTTATTTATAAAATCTTCATTGTCATAAAATTGCAAATCTATTAACCCTAAAGGTTCATTATTTAAAGTAGTACACAAACTGGAATGTTGGATAATACCATATTGCTCTGTATTACTATTTTTCCCTATCCTACCAATGTCAATCTTGGCTTTGTGCTTAGTAAAGTTAAGATACGTACTGTCTTGTATCACTAGCAATAAATTATCATTATTGTTGTTAATTCTATCAGTAGTTTGCCTAAAATGCGGCTCTATTAAATGATCATTGTTAACTTTGTTATTAACAAAAAAATCATAAGCTTGTCTTTGATCTTGTGGATTATCAAAAAGATTTTTAATACAGCTTGTAAATTTTGCCATTAGGGCTGTAAAAATCTTTAAAGCTCTTGATTTAAGACGTTGATCTTTTAAAACTAAACTTTCAAATTCTGATTCAAAAAATAACTTATTACTTCCTTCTCCTAGTCCTACACTACTCAATTGCTTGCCTCAAATCTTAAAAAATAAAATTTAATATTATCTTATTTCTTTTTTATCCTTGCAATTAAAACTTAAGGCTAATTGTTAGGTCTATTATTAGGGTTCATTAACTTGGTATTGTAACTCCATGTTCTTACCGCAAAAAGCTATAGAAATTTTGAGTATTTGCTTAACATATTGATACTGCCTTATTTTTACATCATATTGTTTATCTATAATCTGGTTCAATCCTATTTTAGCTACTGAGGCTAAATCTTCTGTATTTTTAGCTATCTTATACTCAATAATAATTGCTTTATCTCCTTTACCAGCTTTTGGGATCATGATCACATCAGCTCTGCCACTTCCTGACTCCTGTTCACTTGCTATTATATAACTAGGTGCTAACATATTAATTAAACCAAGCATAAAGCCGCTATAAAATAATTCTGCCTTTTTCTCTCCTGTTTGATGAAAACTAGTAGAATTTAGCAACAATTCTTGTAAACGCTCTTTAAATTCCTCTACTTTACCTGTTGGCAATAAACTAATAAACGAATAATATCTAGAGCTATCAATTTTTAATTGATCAGTAACCCATTGCAGCACTCTTGTTTCATAGATATATTTTAGTTCATAATTAGGGATAGATAGCTCATAGATATTTTTTTCTGATATTTTGGCAGTAGGATTTAAATAACCGCTGAACAGTAATAAACTGAGCAATCCTACTGGTTTATTGATATCAGCAAAACTTATTTGTTTGGTAATAGGTGAGATAATACTTTTTCCAGCAACTAAGCTCTGTAAATCTTCTTGCATTTCGTCTGACAATAATGCTTTATCAACAAGACCTGTGCCTCCACTATCTAGCCAATAATAATCAAGCTTACCTTTGTGTGCTAAACATTGCATTAGTGACCACGGATTGTAAATGACCTCTCCACCAAATGTATAACCATTATACCAATCCTTAATTTGTTCAGTATTAGTGTCGAGCGGTACTTTTGTAAGCAAATCATCTACCTCTGCTTGAGTGAAGCCATAGAACTTAGAGAAATCATCATCAAGTAAAGTATATTCAGTAACATTATTCAAGTCTGAGAACAAGTTAGCTTTAGCAACCCGTAATATGCCAGTAATTACTCCTTTCTCTAAGTAGGGATTCGTTTTTAAGCTACTACCAAATATTCCTCTAAACAACTTAAGAATCTGCTCAAATTCTTTTGTTTTATGACCAAATTCTAAATATGCATTATTAATTGGTGTATCATATTCATCTATTAATATGTATACTTTTTGTTTAAAATGTTTATACAATATTTGACTTAAAAACTTCAGGCTATTTTTTAAATAGCTTATATTAATATCACCACTTAGATAATTTTTTAACTTTACTTTTTGCGGGATACTGAGAAATTTACTACCTTCTTGAGTATATTGTTCTAAATAATTAAATCTTTCGTATAATTCTATTATTTGATCTATAATGCTACTAACAATCTCCTTATAGTTACTCCCCTTCACTTCTTTAAAATTTATATATATTACTGGAAATTGGCCTTGACGCTTTATTATATTTTTATGAATGGATATTTTTAAAGGCTGTAGCTCTTTGGTTTCATCAAAGCCCAAATCTACTATGCCTCCAGTAAAGAGTTTATGATTTACTCTCTTTTCTTGAGCTAAAGGCTTACCTCTCTCATCTACTTCGATTTCTAAGAACCTCCTAATCATATCCATATTAAGGCTTTTACCCCAACGTCTTGGCCGAGTGATTAGGATAACCTTACCGCTATCTTCTAATAATTCTTTGATCATTAGACTTTTATCAACAAATACATCACTATTAACTACTAAGTCATAGAATTCATCCGTACCTACTAGCATTTTAGGCGGCTTATTACTCTCCTTAACAGTGTTAGCTCCTTTGATATATGTATTAGTGTCTGAAAGTTCAACTATCATATTATTCGATTATATTTATGTTCTAGTAGTGAAATTCTTAGTTAAATTTTAATAAAATGTGGTAGTAAGCTGTTTCGATAAAAATATGATATAGTATAGATAAGTTTGATTCAATACAGAATTACATCTCGTTGTAAATTGTAATCAGCTATTGACCCCTTTAAGGGAAAAATTGTAATGAAAATTGACCCCCTAAATAAGTAACAATATCTCCAAAAAATTAATATTTTTAATATTTGTAAATTGTAATCAGCTATTGCCCCCCTATTGTAATAAACTATTGCCCCCCCTAACCACATAAAAAAATTAGTTAATTTTGGTTAAAATTCAGATAGAATTTTCTAAAATCATTGTAATTTTTAATTAATACCGTAGTCTATTATTTTAATCTTTAATCTACATCTTTCCCTCCTCTAAAACTTTTATTACCAGTTTCTATGATTTGACAATGATGTGTCAATCTATCGATAATTACTTTTGTTGCCTTAGCATTACCAAACATATCATTCCATTCTTCAAATCTCAAATGGGTAGTAATGATCACTGAAGTTTGCTCATACAATTTAGCAAATAACTCAAATAACAGGAATCTAGCTTCGGCTTTTATTGGTATACTGCTCATAAATGAAGAGTTGGTAGACGAAGATCAAAATCAACAAGTGCTAGGAGTGTCCAAGCCGAGGAGTACAGCGTACACTAGTACGTGAGCACCGCAGGTCTTGGACAACGCAATTGTTGATTTTCATCGAGTATACATAGCCTAATTCATCTACTACAATCAGATGGAATCTCTTAACTGAATCGATGAATTTGCTTTCATAATTATGGATTCTAGCATTAAGCAATTGGCTAGCTAATTCATTTAAAGTATAAAATCTTACCCTGTAACTTTTTTCAATGGCGGTGAACGCCAAACCAATTGCTAGATGAGTTTTTGCAGACCCAGAACCACCTATGAACATGATATTCTGATGATTATCAATCACTTTTTGTATATCAATATTTTCAACCAATTTAGCTTGGCATGTATCTGATAGTAACTTTATGGTTGGGAACTTAGCTAGTTGCAACCTATAACCTAGCGAGCGTGACTTCTTATATACTACTCGTAAATGAAGAGTTGATAGACGAAGATCAAAATTATGAAGTGCTAGGAGTCGAAGGGTCGAGGAGCGGAGCGTACATTTAGTACGTGAGCACCGAAGATCCCTGAAGACGACAACGCAATTCTTGATTTTCATCGAGTATATTCACACTCTGCTTCAAGAAGTTTCTTTAACACATCATACACACTAGTAGTAGGGACATCATTTGTTAAATTACTTGACTCAGCTAACTGCATCTTCATACCGACTAAACCTAATTTATCTAATAACAATATTAAGTCTTTCATTTAATTTACCTCCGTTGTTAAATGCAACTTGCTATAAATACTACAATCAGCATCAGGAGGATTTTTTAGCTGAATAAACTCAGTCTCTTGGATATCTAGTTTCATTGCTGGTTGCAACAAATATTGCTCAACTAATTTAGAGCTACAGCCGCCAGCAGCAATTGTTAGGTTACAAGCATTTGTTACCTTTTCTAATCCATACTTATTAACAAGTAGCAGGATATCTATAAATTGTTTATCACCATCCTTGTAAGTCTCTAACTTATTTCGTAGTTTGCCAAATATCTCAGGTAACAAACTCATTAACTCTTTGAACGGTCCACCATTACGTAAAGCACCGGGTTTACGTTCTAGAGCTGCTATATAGTGCCATGGATTATAATTCTTCTGATAGCGTTTAAAACTACGAACATGCTCTGCAATAATCTTGCTTTCATGTAAAATCACTATTTGCCAAGCATAGGATTTAATCTGTACGCTAAGTCCCACATATTCACACGGAACACTATACATATTGCTGTCGTATTGTATTAAACTCAAAGGTGATACGGTCGTTGGATGTAATCTATAACCGGTAAACTGCCCTCTATATCCTATTAAATATGCCTTCTCTTCCTCATATATTTCTAGAATCGTTCTTTCTGTAAATTCAGGATGTCTTTTAGTTTTAGCCCACTCTATAGACATCTCTCTTAGCTGAATGTTAATAGCTTCATAACTATCTCCTTTCAATATTGGAGTAAAAAAGTTACGTCTAGTGTCTCCTACTTGTTTCTCAACCTGTCCTTTCTCCCATCCTGATGCTGGAGTACAGGCAAGTGGCTCAAATAAATGGTGAGAGACCATTTGGATAAACTTCTCGTTAAAGATACGATCCTTGCCAATCAATATTTTTTTGACAGCCGTCTTCATATTGTCATAAATACCATTCTTACAACAACCAGCAAAAAACTTGAAAGCTTGATCATGGGCATCCATAACCATTTCCAGCTGCTCATTAGGATAAACCACTACCAAAGAATAACGACTATAGCATAGCTTTATTCTCGCTGCTTTAACTCTAGTAACCTCCCCATTTAAACATATTTCTTCCTCTCCCCAATCAAACTGAAACGCCTGACCAGCTTCAAAATTTAATGGAATAAAAACTTGCCCGCCCCTTGCCTCGTATTCTCTACGGAAGTTTCGTACAATTAGATTCACAGATTCGTAACTTCCTGTATAACCCGATATCTGAAGCTGTTGGTATAGCTGCCGTCATTCTACGTCGAACCGACTCCTTGCTATTCTCTGCTAATAGCTGATTTAGTACTTCAAGATGATTGCCAAGAACAGGCTTACCTTTGCTATATTTTGCTAACTCAAATTTAGTTTGATTGCTGCAAATGACTTTTTTTACTGTATTCTTTGATATATTCAGTTCTCTAGCAATTGCTTTAATTGCTTTGCCATCAACGTAATACATTCTACGTATTCTTCCAATTGTTTCCACTATAAACAACCTTTTAAAAACTCCTTAAAAAAATATTAAAAATATTAATTTTTTGGAGATATTGTTACTTATTTAGGGGGGCAATTTTCATTACAATTTTTCCCTTAAAGGGGTCAATAGCTGATTACAATTTACAAAAAGCCGAAGCTAGATTCCTGTTATTTGAGTTATTTGCTAAATTGTATGAGCAAACTTCAGTGATCATTACTACCCATTTGAGATTTGAAGAATGGAATGATATGTTTGGTAATGCTAAGGCAACAAAAGTAATTATCGATAGATTGACACATCATTGTCAAATCATAGAAACTGGTAATAAAAGTTTTAGAGGAGGGAAAGATGTAGATTAAAGATTAAAATAATAGACTACGGTATTAATTAAAAATTACAATGATTTTAGAAAATTCTATCTGAATTTTAACCAAAATTAACTAATTTTTTTATGTGGTTAGGGGGGGCAATAGCTGATTACAATTTACAGATGAGCATGATTTTTACAATTATGACCTAGTAAATGAAGAATTTACCAACAATTTACTTGGCGACTTAAAATGTGATTTATACTGCTAAAAGATTGCAAAGCAGTTTGCTGCACGTATACGTTTTATCAAGTCCGTTGGGGTTTTTAATTAATATCTGTTAAAATCCTAGTTTAGAAAAAGACCTTAATTAGTTATCCAATATTTTTTTAAATGAACACAATTATGATAATTAGGCGATGTTGTCACGAGATATAATTCTATATTGAATCAAACTTATCTATACTATATCATATTTTTATCGAAACAGCATATTACCACATTTTATTAAAACTTAATCGGTAAAATAATTTATTAAAATTTAACTAAAAACTTTGGTATCAGAATATAAATATAATTGAATAATATGATAGTTGAACTTTCAAACACTAACACACATCTCAAGGGGGCTAACACTGTTAAGGAGAGTAATAAGTCGCCTAGACTGAGAGTAGGTACTGATGATTTTAAAACATTATTGTTAAATAGCGATGTATTTGTTGATAAAAGCTTAATGATCAAAGAATTACTAGAAGACAGTGGAGAGGTAGTTCTAATCACCCGACCAAGACGTTGGGGTAAAAGCCTTAATATGGATATGCTCCGTAAGTTTTTTGAAATAGAAGTAAATCAAAAAGGTACAGCTTTACCTAAAGAGGATAGAGTAAATCACAAATTATTTATCGGTGGTGAAATTGATTTAGGACTAGCTAGTGGTAAAAAAAGACTACTTAAACCACTTCAGATAACACAGTATTCAGACATTATCTCTGACTACCAAGGCCAATTTCCAGTAATATACATAAATTTTAAGGATGTTAAAGGTAGTAGTTACCAAGAAATTGAGAGTGGGATAAGGATAAATATTACAAATGCTTATGACCATCATAAATATCTAGAAAGTAGTGATAAACTTAGTGTAGAAGAAAAAAAGAATTTTCAATATTATTTAACAGGTACAGATAAGCTAGAATTAGCACAGTTGAAAATTAGTTTATCTTTCTTAAGTAAACTACTGTTTAAGCACTTTAATCAAAAAGCCTATATATTGATTGACGAATATGATACGCCTATTAATAGTTCATACATTGAATTTGGGGATAAACCAAAAGAGTTTGAGGATGTACTAAAGATATTTCGCGGAATATTTGGTAGTAGTTTAAAGAGTAACCCTTATGTGGAAAAAGGCATAATTACTGGGATATTACGGATAGCTAAGGCTAATTTGTTCTCAGATTTGAATAATGTTACTGAATATACATTACTTGATGATGATTTTTCTAAGTTCTATGGTTTCACTCAAGCAGAGGTAGATGATTTGCTTACAAAAGTACCGCTCGACACTAATACTGAACAAATTAAGGATTGGTATAATGGTTATACATTTGGTGGAGAGGTAATTTACAATCCGTGGTCAATAATGCAATGTTTAGCACATAAAGGTAAGCTTGATCACTATTGGCTAGATAGTGGGGGTACGGGAATAATTGATAAGGCATTATTGTCAGATGAAATGCAACAAGATTTACAACTACTTGCTAGTGGTAAGAGTATTATATCGCAGATTACTAAACAAATAAGTTTCAATGATATTAATTCACGCTCAGGACTATTTAGTCTATTACTATTTAGTGGTTACTTGAATCCAATGGTCATCGAGTTAGAAGAGAATGTTTATGAACTATCCGCCCCTAATAGAGAGGTAAAACATATCTATAATGCGAGATTATTACAATGGGTTAGTAATAAGTTACAGATTGATAGTTCACTATATTATCCTTTTGCTACTCTATTACCTGCTTGTCGGTTAGAAGAATTTAAGAAACGGCTTCAGGAATTGTTATTAAACGCTACTAGTTTTCACCAAACAGGAAATAAAAAAGCTGAGTTATTTTATAGTGGTTTTATGCTAGGACTTGTTAACATGTTATCTTCTGCCTACATCATAACCAGTGAACAAGAGTCAGGCAGTGGACGAGCTGATATTATGATGATCCCAAAAACTGGTAAAGAAGATAATGCAATTATTATTGAGTACAAGATCGCCAAAAATACAGAAGATTTAGCCTTGGTAGCCCAAATGGGATTAAAACAGATTATAGATAAGCAATATGACACTAAGATAAAAGAATATTCTCATGTCAAAAAAATCATTAAACTTTCTATAGCTTTTTGCGGTAAGAATGTGGAATTACAATACCAAGTTAATGAACCCTAATAATAGAGTGTAATGGCTTGAATAACCAGTAATTTTATGTCTGTTGTGGTTCTGAAATTGTCCACTACGGAGAACATTCGCTGAACTGTGTCAGTATAGAATATCATACTTTAAAATTCAACCTATCAGGGAAGAAAATATCTAGCTGCGAAACGGTCACTGCCCAATTTGGTATTGGCATATTCCATTTAGCTGTAATCTGTTTTATAGCACAAAATACCAGTTTAAACAAAGCATTTTCACTAGTAAAAGCTCCTTTTGTTTTAGTATATTTTCTGACTTGACGGTGAAAACCCTCAATCGGATTGGTGGTATAAATCAGCTTTCTAACCTCGCCTGAATACTTAAAATACGTTGCTAGATTATCCCAATTTTGTTGCCAAGATTTAATAACCATCGGATATTTTTTACCCCATTTTTCCTCAAGTCGTAGCAGGTTATATTCTGCCACATCTCTACTTTCCGCTTGGTAAATCATCTTTAAATCTACCATAAATGATTTCTGATCTTTGCTAGCTACATGCTTTAAAGAATTACGAATTTGATGTACTATACAAAGCTGTATTTCAGTTTTTGGAAATACTGTATTAATGGCTTCCGGAAAACCTTTCAGCCCGTCAATACAGGTTATTAATATATCTCTCATACCACGTGTTTTTAAATCGTTAAGAACACCTAACCAAAAATGTGATCCTTCTGATTCACAAGCATAAAATCCTAGAATATCCTTATGACCATTTTGGTCAATCCCCATAATATTATAAACAACTTTAGTTGTTACTTTGTTATCTTGTCTAACCTTAAAAAACATAGCATCAAGAAAAACTATCGCATACATCGCTTCAAGTGGTCTACTTCGCCATTCATTTAATTGCGGCATCAGCTTGTCGGTAACAGATGAAATTGTAGCAGCTGATACCTCTACACCATATATCTCTTGTAGGTGTCCAGCAATCCCTTCGTAAGATGTCCCAAGATCATAAAGAGCTAATATTTTATTATCCAGCTCCTCATTTAAAATAGTTTGTCTTTTTTTAATCAATTGTGGTTCAAAACTACCATTACGGTCTCTTGGTGTTTCAAGTTCGAAGGAACCTGTAGCCGTCTTCATAGTCTTAGTATTAATGCCGTTTCTACGGTTACTACCTTGTTCCAAACTATTTTCTAGTAAGTGATAATCCATTTCACCTTCTAGGGCAAGCTCCGTAAAATCTTTCACTAAAGACGTTAGCAGTCCACTTGGACCAAGTAATGGCTTGCCTTGGTATAGTCCTTGTATGATCTCCATACATTTATCTTGATTAAGTATTTGTGATACTTTATCTAGTTGAATTGGTTTCATTGGTTTACTCATGTCAAATTTCCTATTATTTTACGCGAAGAACATGTGGATAAGTTGATAGTAACTTATCCACATTCTTCGCTATTTACAACATCAATAATCTTTATTTTATATATTTAAAAGATTATCTTTTTCTATTTGACACAGTTAGACGAACATTCCCCCACTACCCCGCCAAATGGGACAATTGGTTAATTTTGCTAGTTCTGTGAAGGGGAAAGCCAAGGTGTACTCTAGGTTTGAACCATTAAGATTTAGGTTCGCAAACATAAAATTTAGTAATTCCCGTTTTTCAGCTATCGTCGAATCCCTAAAAGTTTCATAGGCGTTTGTAGTAATACTTATCAGGTCTACAAGCTTTTTTGATAATTTGTCATCTACCTTGTCATAACTTTTAATCAGTTCACTTAATTCATATTGCCTATCTCTTAATTGTGTTTTTTTACGCAAAAATTCTTCCCTAGTTAAAACCCCTTCTGTAACTAAGTCTACAATCGAGTCAAGTTTATTTTGAATTTGGGTATGTTCTTGCTTTAATGCACCAACTTCACGATTAAATTCATGTGCCTTTCCGTGATTAACATTCATAAGATATTCCATCGTCTGTTTTAATATTTCAGTATCTTTAATTTTTAAGCTTTTCAGTACTTCTTCAAGCTGCAGCACTATTTGATCTTCTCTGACCCAAATCATCTTTTCAGGATTTTGTGGATCCCAAGTACGTAAATAAGTCCATTCTGATACTTTACCATTTTTGTATCTTTTGGTTTTAGTATCAGCAGTAATTAGTTTATCAGTAACAGCACATTTGAGAATACCCCTAAATAAAAATTCTTTACCTCTATACTGAAAAGGTGTTTTATTCCAGCCATTTCTTACTGTTTCGCATGCCATAAAAATCTCTCTTGTGGTAAGTGGTTCATACTTATGAGGCCACAATTCTTCTTTAATCCTCATTTCTCCGTAATAAAATGGATTTTGTAAAAGTCGGTGCAAAGGTGATTTAGTAAAATGAAAACCCTTTTTACTCCTTAAACCCCACTCTTTTGCCTTGGCTACCATTTCAGATAAAGTATAAACTCCTGTAGCATAAGTTTCAAAGATTTTTTTTATTATTGGACCACTCACTGGGTCTACCACTATACTAAAATACATTGAATTAGATGACAAAGAACATAGAAATAGCTTCGAATAATTTACTAGTTTCTGTTATCTTATTTTTAATCCATTTTTTCATATTAGCCCAAAATTTTTCTATTGGATTTAAGTCTGGTGAATATGGGGGTAAAAAAATAACCTTACAACCTACTGATTCTATTAATTCTTTCGTCTTCTTTGATTTATGGAAACTAGCATTATCTAGTACTACAACCTGTCCTGCTTTTAATTCTTTAATTAAAAACTTCTCAACCCAATTATTAAATAGTTCTGTATTACAAGTTCCATTAAACACAAAAGGGGCTATCGGCTTATTATTTACTAAACCAGCTATGATATTAGTTCTTTGATACTGTTTACCACTTTTTTGTCCAACCAACAATTCTCCTATCTTACCCCAACCTCTATCTTGGCAAATGGTCCTATCTATACCACTCTCATCAAGATACACCATTTGCTCTTTGTCATATTTACTGACCTTTTCTAAATATTCAGATCGTTTCTCTGCACTTGCTTCCAAATAGCTGAAGGGTTTTTTTTATAACTATAGCCTAACTTCTTTAATATTCTTCCAACTTGAGTGCCTGTAATCCCAAATCTTTTACCAAGATATTTTAGCGTAATATTTGAATTATTTTTAACAAAATCTTCTAATTGTTGCTTGTCAACTTTACTTTTAAATCCTAATCTCGCTTTTGCTAATATTGTTCCTTCTTTTTTCTTCCTTACCTTCCAACGACTAATTGTATTCTTGTGTATATCAAATATCTTAGCAGCAGATATTTGACTATTACCTTTTTCTATATAATTTATTACTTTTTCTCTTAAATCTTGACTATATGGGCTTGTTGACATTTTTTCTCTTATTTATATCATATAAACTCACCTAATTCAATGTGTTTCACTATATTACTATATGTCGTATTGTTCAGGGTATATCTTCAGTTCTGACAGAACCCTTTTAGTTTAAGATTAACCAATTAAATTAATAAATGGAGAAATTGAATTATGGCAAAAATTACAATAAAAGAAGAAGAGGTTAGTAGATTCAAAGAAAATCCAAAAGTACTACTCTCTTTTTTGTCTGATTCTTTCAGTTCATTATATCTCCCATGCAGCTTACTTCATCATATTTGAGATAATCTCCTAGAAAAACGTCGTACTTTAAAGGATCATCTTCTACCTGTATACTATGGTCTACACCCCCAGGAACTTTTTTAACCTTGATATCCTTTCTCAACACCTTTTTCATTTCCTTATGATTAGCTTTCTTATTAAATATTGCTAAAATACCACCATCATCATTTTCGTAAATGGTTGGGTATAACCGATCATCTCCCTTTATTTTAAGTTTTAGAAAACATTTTTTTTTACATATTTTAACCCCATTAAGCTTGGGATCTGTTACTATACCTTTCTTTAAAGCATCAGTAAATTTTTGTTGTTCAGATGTATCTAATGATCCTAACAGTTTAGGGTCAATAATAGCATAAATATTCTTGTGTTTACTAATACGTATAACATCATCTTTTTTCTTTGTTGTATATGATACTTCGTTAGAAATGTTCCAAGTGTGATAATTTTTCTGATGATGATCGGAGCTTTTATCATGAGAAAATCGAGTAGCTTTTTTAATATTTTGACAATATTGATGGATAATTGTCCCGTGATTTAAAAATCTTGTAACAAAACTGTCTTTGTAAGAGACTTCTTGAATAGCAGTATCACTTATCTTAGTATCAGATTTTCTTTCAAAACTATATTCTTCTGCACCACAACTAGATGCACCAATATTATCATCCTCATGAGTCTTAGTCTCAGGCTGTTTCTTTTCACTAGTAGTTTGATTTATAATTTCTAAGGAAAAAGTAAGTTCATCATCTTCAATGATTTTATCAACAATTTTGTTAATTTGATCTTGTGAGTTTGAGCTTGTTTCAGGATCTTTGGTTAATATATGATATTGACATATATCAATTATACTGTGAAACGCCTCTAAAAACTCTTTTCTTTTAGCACTACACATGCTGTATATTTCTTTAATATACCCCCAATTTTTATTTAGAAATTCTTTGTTATTATCTGCAAATGCATTGAGCATTAAACTTAATTTATCTTCGTTAATGTGTTTTTCAATTATTGCAGAGGATTTATGACGTTGTAACAGCTTTTCTGCCCGATCTAAACAACATTTAGCTTGCTCTAAGTTTTCTATAGCTAAATAGAATTCCGCTACTTTTATATTAACTATAGGATCTTTTTTTAGATCGCTTTCTGAAAGTGTACCTAAAACTTTTGTATAATTTACTTGTTCTATATCATCTTTAGACCAATGTTGTAAACTAGTTAAAACCCTCAAAACACACTCAAAATCATTAGTATCAAGATCATCAATTACCTCCTTTATAGTGCTAACACTATACTCTCCTATTTGCATGATGAATGCCTGTAAGTATTTTATAATAGTCGTATTGATTGCCTGCTTGTTTGTTGTTATTAAAAGAGCTTGTTTAATTATTTCTACATCTTCCTGTATTGTCTTAACAAATGCTTTATCAAAACTATGATATGAAAATAACTTTATAAATTTCTCTTTAACTTCACTAGATAACTTAAAATCATTAGCTAACTGATTAAGGGTTGACGTTTTAAATTCACTACTTTCTATATTATATAAAGCTATTAATAAACGATATAAATCTGTCTTTATTTCAGTATTATCAGCATATTTTATTAATTCCAATGATACTTCAATTGTTTCTTGTAAAACCGTTCTTTTTAAATTTTCTTCATTCTTACAGTAAACAAAGCGCTTCTTATAAGCTTGGTATTTCAAATCGTTGCTAATTTTGGCCTTAGTGCTTAATTCAACCAGTGTATTAGTATAATTATCGAATAATTCTCGCTCTTCCTTTGTGAAGAATGACTTTAGACTTATTTTTTTAAGATATAGGTTTATTAACTCTTCATAGTGAATCATCTTTGATGTCTTTAATGGTATATCTTTTATAACAGAACGTATTATTTCTATATATTTATCACGATCTATCTCTTTGTAATATTTACTTAGAAGCGTATCTATCACTTCCCAATAAATTTCATCACATTTACTATATTTACGTTTATTATATACACACAAAAATAATTTCACTCGTTGCGGAATCTCATTTCTTTTATTATGTAAAATAACATCGAGACATTCTAAAAATTCTTGTGGTCTCTTGTTCTCCAATGCAGGTGTTACTACTTTTATCCCCCTTCCCTTGTGTTCCTCCTGTGGTAAATAATTTTGTAACTCTTGCTTGAATTTCTGTATATTTTCATCGTAATCCCCTTTATTAAATTTGTCTTGTAGTATTTCTGAAGAGTGCTTAGCCCCTTTTGTATCTTTTAACCATTTAATTAACTTTTTGTTGTTATTGATTTCTGGTTTAGTTCTTAATACATCCTCTAAAGATTGGAGCAAATCTAATAATGCTAAGTTATTATCGTCATCTAATTTATTAGGATTAAATAAATTCTTATCAAAAACTTCACTATTCAATAAATATTCGATAACACTTTCCTTACCTTTCCCTATATTTAAATGATCACGAATTAATACAAGATTATATAATTGTTTCTGCCATCTTAATTGTTCTATTACAACCTCATCTGTTTCTTGAACAAATTTTGACAAAAATTGCTCGATAATCTTTATATATTTTATTTTGTTTTCATTAGTTATATTAGTTGCATCAAGGGAAAGTATAATACAATTGACTATAAAATTTCCTATTTTACTATTACCTAAAAGGATATTGCAAAATGCTTGTAATTTATCATCAGATTGTTGTTTAACACTGGAATTACTTGCTGAACTACTAGTTGATGAGCTAATACTTGTATACTCTTTTGTAGAGGGTTTATGTTTTTTTGCCTTTGCCATATAAATAAACTAATATAAATTAAACATTGGTCCAGAACCACTTAATAAAAAATAAAATAACAAAAATTACAATTTATTATATTATTTATTATATAATACTTAAAGTATATTATTAATATTACTATATGCCGTATTGTTCAGGGTATATCTTCGGTTCTGACAAAACCCTTTTAGTTTAAGATTAACCAATTAAATTAATAAATGGAGAAATTGAATTATGGCAAAAATTACAATAAACCTCTTTCGAAACTGGTTAATGTAGTTCAAAATTATAAATGCCAGAGATCAAATTAAATCTAAGTATTATTTGTTCTATTAATTTTATGCTTGCAAAACTATTAAAAAAGTAGTCTCCTATTAATTGTGATAACGCTGTACTCATTCTCTTGCCTCTTAAGTCTTCAATAACCTAAGTAATAGAGCTTTGGCTACGCGTTATCTACTATTTTATTCTCTCCTTAATCTCTTTGTCCTGTACTGAGGACCGAATCTTTTACGTCTATTTCGATATTTGTCAGCAATAATTTTGAACCGTTTTAGCATACCAATAACGTTTTCATTTATAACTCTTTCTCCTGCTAACCTACGATTATTCTTTTTATCATTTTTAGTTAAAGGATTTTTCTTGCTTTTTTTCTTTGGTAATTCAGAATTATTGTGAATTGTAAATTGTAATGTGTTTTTGACCCTCTATTGTAATTATAAGTGACCCTCTTATCATAACAGTAAAACCCCTGAAGATATAGCTTTTATACAACTTATCAATGGGGTCAAAATTTGTTACAATAGGGGGGCAAAAACACATTACAATTTACAATCAACGTAATACATTCTACGTATTCTTCCAATTGTTTCCACTATAAACACCCTTTTAAAAACTCCTTAAAAAAATATTAAAAATATTAATTTTTTGGAGATATTGTTACTTATTTAGGGGGTCAATTTTCATTACAATTTTTCCCTTAAAGGGGTCAATAGCTGATTACAATTTACATTTGAAGAATGGAATGATATGTTTGGTAATGCTAAGGCAACAAAAGTAATTATCGATAGATTGACACATCATTGTCAAATCATAGAAACTGGTAATAAAAGTTTTAGAGGAGGGAAAGATGTAAATTAGTAAAGAGCAATATTGTAATAAAAAAATTATCAACTGAGTATAGTGAAATATTATCTGAATCTGAATTTTAATAATGGTTAAAATCTGATCAAAAAACTATAATTCATTTAATTTTTTACTATGGTTTGGTGGGTCAATAGTTCGTTACAATTTACAATTGTTCCACTAACTTAGCACTGCAGCCACCAATTGTATACTCCTCTGCTTTGAAGAATTGTTTTTTGAAAATATCATGGATTCGCATGCTCACGTACTATATACGCGAATTCGGGATAAGAATTTGTCAATTCTTATCCCAAATTGGAGTAAAACGCAGAAAAAACTTAGATAAATTAATTATAGAATTATTAGTGCAACAAAAACCTTTACCACAAAAAAATCATAATCATGTATTAATAGGTAATTAACCTGAATTCGATGTAACTTGTTACATCGAATTCAGGTTAATTTATAATTGCTGATTAAGAAAGTTCAACTTATCAAATGTACTTCTTAATGTAGGAATGTAAGATTTAATATTATTATAAATTTTATCCGCTAGCTGCTCATCATAAGTGTGAGAGGTAATATTTCTATCTAGCAGCATTTTTAACCACTCTTGTTCATGATCAATCAGATGTCCCTTAAATGCTTCTCTTAAAACATCTTTAGGATATTGCACTGCTACTCCTTTGCTTTCAAGAATCACCCTTAATAATTTCCAAAATAGTTCTATTGTAAACTCAAACCTTTGAATGGTAGCATCTATATTACTTCGATCTTCTAGCATGGGCTTAAATACAATATCTTCTAAAGATATTAAAGCTCTACTTAGCTTTGAGAAACCTAACTCTATTTTAGGATCTTTCATATAATTTCACCCCTTCTCGTATTATAGATAATTTTAAGTCTGATGAGTCCTCTAATTCGTCAAGCCTTATACAATCTATTTTTAAGAGTGTATCAGCATTATCAACAATTTCTTGTAATTTCAACCAATCCTTAGTAGTAGCATTATGACATACTATAGCTAAATCAATATCTGCTCTATCCTGATTATCGTTCCTTGCCCTAGAACCAAATAACCAAACTTCCTCAACCACAATCTGTGATATTAAATCATTATAAAATTTATAGTCCTGAACTTTCATTATATTAATTCCATACTTTTTGTTTATTTACCTTTTACCCCCACACAACTACTCAATGTTAAAAAATAAGGTACATGATCAGAGGGCATAAGCCAATTCCTAGCTTCTGATAAGGAGCTGACAGATAGCATCTTATCTTGTAAGTTAGAACTAGTCCAAATATGATCTAATCTACGTCCCCGATTAGATTTTTGCCAGTCTACATTTCTATAACTCCACCAAGTATAACATTTTTCATTATACGGTACGAAATGGCGGCTACTATCGATAAAACCTAAGGAAGCCTGTAATTCCAACAGAGTTGAACGCTCTATGTCTGTATGGCTGACAACATTACTCAATTGACGGCTAGACCATACATCATGCTCATGAGGGGCAATATTTAGGTCTCCCGTTATGATAATCTTACTATCTTTACTCCGATTATTAGTTAACCATTCTTGCATTAATTTGACGTATGCCAATTTATGTTTAAATTTTTCATTAACATTCACATCAGCTATATCACCACCAGCCGGTACATAAAAATTATGTATCTCAATACCTAAAACTTCTACTGCTACATGCCTTTTATTGCTATTATACAATTCAAGAATGAATTTATTGGTAAAAGGAAATTTTGATAAAATTGCTACTCCATTATAAGATTTCTCCCCTGAACAATATATATGCTGGTAACCCATATCATTAATAGCTTGGTGAGGAAATAATTCATTAATTGTTTTAATCTCCTGCAATGATATAATATCAGGCTGATGTTCATCAATTAGCTTTTTGAGCAAACTAAGTCGCAAGCGTACCGAATTAATATTCCAAGTTACTATTTTCATTTATTAAATCTCTCCAATATTTCCACTACAACATGCTTTAAAATTCTAAGAATCTTCGCCTCTGGGCTAAGATTCTTAGCCGCCCATTTCTTGATCCATGGTTCTATAAGCTGCCATACGTTAATTTCTGGATCAAGCTGCTGCCCTACCCCTTCAACTACTACTATAGTTTTTTGTAATAATAGCAATTGTGGTTGTACCTCCATGCCAAAATCTTCGGTGATTTTAAACAATTGTGCAAGTAACCTACCTATAGAAATATTTTTGACAGCATATCCCATAATCGGTTCACTCACTGCTCTGCACGCCTGAGCAAAAAGATCAAGATCGGTATTCTGAGGAATATAACCAGCCCTAAGATGGACAAGTGCTACTAACTTATAGTTTCTACTTAAAAAACCAAATAGGCTTTCAGCAATTGCCATTCTATCTTTATCAGATAACCTACCCATTATACCAAAATCTAGCAACACTATGCTACCATTCGACCTAACTAAAATATTGCCGGGGTGTAAATCTGCATGAAAGAAACCATCTCTATATACTTGGTTAAAAAATATTGTAGCAAATCTTTGGGCTACTTTAGTTAGATCTAAGCCCTGCTCTATAAGCTTATCTCGAGCATAAATTGATATTCCCTCTACCCATTCTGTGGTTATTATATATTCATGAGTCAGTTGCCAATAAACTTTAGGAATATATATAGCAACATCATTTTGCAGATTATCAGAGAGTTCTGAAGCTGCCGCTGCTTCTAAACGTAGGTCAAGCTCAAATTTCATAGTAGTATTAAATACATCTATTACCGCTACTGGTCGCAATCTTTTAAATTTTATAAATATTCTTGCTGCTAGTTTAGCAAGAATATATAAAAGTTTAATATCCTTATTATATGTATAATGAATTCTTGGGCGTAATATTTTTACTGCAACGAATTCACCGGTCTTCAACTTAGCTCTGTGTACTTGAGAAATCGAAGCTGCTGCAATTGGTATATCCTCAAAGACGGAGAATAACTCATCGGTACTTTGGCCAAAAGACTCATCAATAATCTTTCGTGCTATACTACTACTAAAAGGTGGCAACTTATCTTGCAGAGTCTGCAAATAATTGGCAATCTTAACTCCTATAAGATCCGGTCTTGTGGAAAGAGTTTGACCAAATTTTATATAAACAGGACCTAATTTTTTAAAACAATCGGTTAACCTTATACCAAAATCATCTTTTGGTGTTTTAAATAGACCAATTGGATAAACTACTATGGTTATCATCCAGCCAAGAATTTTTAACCTAGATGGTAATCTTATTGTACCAGGATAAGTCAGTATTTGCTGCTTGCTTATCACTCTTAATATATATAAAAAATTCAATAATAAGCTAATCATATATACTCAAATATACTACACTATTGATTTTGACGATTATAGTTCTTTACAATAGGGGGGCTGACACTGCTTACAATTTACTATGCTTTAGTATTTATAAACTTGACGGCAAATTGTAGACCCCTATCATCAATAGAATGCATAAGATTTGGTATCTTGTAGTTACTATGAGCAATATTATATTTCTGTAAATATTCTATTATCTCGTCCATGCTACTTACATCAACCACATCGTCTAATTCGCCATGTATTACGCAAACTGGCGTAGTTTTATTGATACATTCTAGTGGGGCAATTAATTTACCAGAAAAGCCTACCATACAAGCAAAAGGCTCTTTTTGTACCAAATTTAAATATAATCCCATCATAGTGCCTTGTGAAAAACCAATTATGATAGTATCTTTATTAGTTAAATTTAGTTCTGCTTGTTTTTTTTGAATTATCTTTGTAACTAAACCACTATTTTTAGCAACTAATTCCCCTATTACATGAGGGGTACGATCATTTATACTAAACCATTGTCTACCATACGGTGCATTATCAAATTTTTCAACTCCATGCGGCGAAATAAAATGACAATCTAGCAATTCCTTAGATATAAAGGGAACTAAGCTTATTAAGTCATGCCCATCTGAACCAAGCCCATGTAACAATACAACAAGCTTTTTACATTGACCATTCAAACTTTTTACTTCTGGGTAAGATAATATTTCACTTTCAATTTTAGTCATTTTTAACACTCTTAGGATTAATCCGAGTTCGATATAACATTGCTATTAAAATATCTTACATCAAATTCAGGTCATGGTTAACTTAGCAATAGTTTTATTAGCTTCTTCTAGCTCCTGTTTAGTATTTACTCCAAGCACTATGTCGTGGTCTGAAGATAGCAAATATGATACTTTTTCTCCGCTATCCTTAGCTATTTTTACAAGGGCGGTCAAATATAACTCTTTTGATCTATCAACCTCACCTAAAAAAATAGTATGTAGATATTTTTTTAATATACCAGCTTCAAAAGCCATAATACCAGAATTACAAATTGTTATAGCTTGTTCTTCATTCGTTGCTTCTTTAAATTCTACAATTTTTAAAAAATTTCCTAGTTTATCAGTAACTATTCGTCCATATTGCCCGGGGTTATCACGTCTAAAGCATAACGTTGTAATGGCTGAATTTGTAGAAACTAGGTGGTCTAGTAAATCATTAATAATATTTGCGGTGATTAAAGGATTATCTCCGTAAAGCACTGCTACAATTTTATTGTCATCAACTAAGTCTAAAGCAGTATATACCGCATGAGCAGTACCCAATCGTTCTAGCTGCAATGCAAATTTACACCCCTCTTTATAAGAAGGAATATATTCTTCTAATTGTAATGAGTGAACTAAGATAACATCGTTAGTCACTTTCTTGGCATTTGTTAGCACCCTATCAAGCATAGGTCTACCACCAACTTCGTGCATTACTTTTGGTAACGAAGATTCCATTCTTCTACCATTACCAGCAGCTAGAACAATAATTTGGCAGTCCATATTAAACGTCCTTCATAGTTTCATAAATTGCATCAGATAATTCATAATTACCAAAAACTTTTTGTACGTCATCGCTTTCTTCTAAAAGATCCACTAATTTTAATAGCTTCTCTGCCTTATCTTTATCTTCTATAATCATGATATTCTGAGGAATCCAACCGATGTAGGATTCCTCAGGAGTTCCATATTTATTAGTCAAAAATTCAAGAGTTTGTACAAAATTCTCAATATCTGTATAGATTAAATACGCATCTTCTTCAGAAATCACATCTTTTGCCCCAACCTCTAGGCTACTTTCCAATATAGATTCTGCCGATATTAATTCTACTGGATATTGTATTACTCCAAGATGATCAAACATATAACTGCTACTTCCAGTCTCACCTAAATTACCACCAAATTTAGTAAAAGCCGACCTAATTTCAGCAGCTGTGCGATTTTTATTATCAGTTAAAGCCTCTACTATTATTGCAATACCGCCCGGAGCAAAGCCTTCATATCTAATCTCTGTATAATTTTCGTTATTATTCGAATCACTTGCTGCACTTATTGCCTTATCTATTCGATCCTTTGGCAAATTCTGACTGCGTGCTGCAGCTATGCTACTCCGCAGGCGTGGATTATTGCTTACATCAGTTCCCATTTTAACAGCAGTGATAATTTCTCTAATTAGCTTAGTAAAAACTTTCGCCCTTTTCTTATCTTGTGCACCTTTTCGGTGTTGAATGTTTTTAAATTTCGAATGACCGGCCATAATGCTCCCATAAAACCTAAAGCTATCAAAGCCGGATCGTATCAGAAGGCAATTTAAAGTCAAGAATAAATTCTTCAAGCTTTTCCAACATTAGAGTCATTTTTTACTTTAATAAAACTGCATATCCTTTTATATTAGCTAGTATAGCACATAGAACGAACCCACTAATACCAAATATGAAAAAATTTATAATTTTATATCTGTTATTTGCTCACGATTGCTTAGCCTCAGAACCTCAGGCGTGGCAAATGTTGTTGCAAACTCCAGCAAGCCCTCTTATGGAAGAGCTTCACGGGTTTCACAATTTCCTACTGTTAATATCAGGAGGAATAGTTGTCTTTATTACCATTCTACTAGTCTATGTTTGCATTAGATTTAATGCCAAAGCCAACCCTATTCCAGCAAAATTTTCTCATAATATCTTAATTGAAGTTATTTGGACGATAATCCCTATAATAATTTTAGTTATTATTGCCATACCATCATTTCGTATTTTACGTTTTGCAGAAAAAATTCCTGAAATAGATATGACTGTTAAAGTCGTGGGCTATCAGTGGTATTGGCATTATATATATCCTGATCACGATAATATCGAATTTGATAGTTATTTAATTACCGATGAAAAATTAAAACTTGGTCAAAAACGCTTATTAGATGTCGATAACCGTATTATCATACCAGAAAATACTACTGTGAAATTTCTAATTACGGCGGGAGACGTCATACATAGTTTTGCAGTACCAGCACTGGGCATAAAGATGGATGCTGTTCCTGGAAGAATCAATGAAACTTGGACTAAAATTAGCAAAAAAGGCGTGTATTATGGTCAATGTTCAGAACTTTGCGGTGTTAATCACGGTTTTATGCCGATTGCCATTGAAGTGGTAAGTAAGGAAGAATTTCAAAACTGGTTGATTATGGCAAAATCAAAATTTTCTATGAATATGAAGACTAAAGTTATTGCGAGGAAACCATGAGGTCGACTAAGCAATCTAAGTGGATTGCCACTACACTCACGTGGTCTCGCTAATAGGCGAAAGTACTTATAACTCGTCATTGCGAGGAGCTACTTTAGTAGCGACGAAGCAATCCATTTCTAGTCATTTTCCTGGATTGCTTCGTCGACCTACGGTCTTCCTCGCTAATAGACGAGGAGACTATCTAGAATATTAACGGGTTAGCTATAGATTCCGCACTGAAGCGGGAATAATTATTAACTAAATAAGCAGGACTCATATGGTAAACTCAAATAATAATTATCCACATCTTTATGCAAAACAGGTTAAAGAAACCGTATTTTTAAAACATTTTATTCACAATCCTAACATAATGGTAGGTGATTATACTTACTATCATGATAACCAACACCCAGAATATTTTGAGCGTAATAATATCAGAGGATGCCATGAGTGTAAATTAATTATCGGTAAGTTTTGTTCTATCGCCATGAGAACCACTTTCATCATGGATGATGTGAATCACCCAATGGATGGCTTTTCTACTTATCCATTTTTTATTTTCGAGAATTGGGACAATTATACGCCAACTCTTGGTAAAAGCAGAAATACCGTAGTTGGTAATGATGTGTGGTTTGGTACGAATGCAGTCATTATGCCAGGAGTAACAATAGGAGACGGAGCAATTATCGGAGCATATGCAGTGGTCACCAAGGATGTACCACCCTATTCTATCGCTGTAGGTAATCCTAGTAGAATTATTAGAAAAAGATTCTCAGAAACAATAATAGGCGAATTAGTACAAATAAAATGGTGGGACTGGGATTATGATAAAATTACTAGAAATATCGAAGTTATAGTAGGGGCAGATATTAATCAACTTAAAGAATGTAAATAGTAACCATTATGACACTTAAAGATCAAGCCTCTACTGAATTAATATCTGATCATCACGAAACTCCTACGGGTTTACAAAGATGGATTTTTTCCACTAATCACAAAGATATTGGCGTAATGTATATTATATTCGCCATATTTGCTGGGCTTGTTGGTGGATTATTTTCTGTTATTTTTAGGTTAGAACTAGCAGTACCCGGCGGACATCTACTAGGTGGTAATTATCAGCTATACAATGTATTAATTACCGCTCATGCTATAATTATGGTGTTTTTCATGATTATGCCAGCTTTATTTGGCGGATTTGGTAATTACTTCATACCAATTTTAATAGGTGCCCCGGATATGGCTTTTCCAAGGCTAAATAATATAAGTTTTTGGCTACTTGTCCCTGCTTTTATATTATTAATGCTGTCAGGTTTGGTTGATGGAGGAGCTGGTACTGGTTGGACATTTTATCCTCCTCTAAGTAGTCTAGTAGGGCATCCTGGGGCTGCTGTGGATATGGCTATTTTAAGCTTACATCTTACAGGACTTTCCTCCATTCTTGGTTCAATTAATATGATTGTCACTATCTTTAATATGAGAACTGATGGTATGGGGTTATTTGAAATGCCCTTATTTGTTTGGTCAATTTTGGTTACTGCCTTCTTGTTGATACTGGCAATTCCTGTGTTAGGAGGTGCAATAACCATGTTACTAACTGATCGAAATTTTGGTACTACTTTTTTCAAGCCTGATGGTGGCGGAGATCCAGTGTTATTTCAGCATTTATTTTGGTTTTTTGGTCATCCAGAAGTATATATTGTAGTATTGCCGGGATTTGGTATAGTCAGTCAGGTTATTTCTACTTTTTCCCGTAAGCCAATATTCGGTTATTTTGGTATGGTGGTAGCTATGGTAATTATCGGGTTTGTTGGTTTTATAGTCTGGGCTCACCATATGTTTACTGTTGGTCTTTCGTACAATGCATTAATATATTTTACTGCGGGCACTATGATTATCGCTGTACCTACTGGTATCAAAATCTTTAGCTGGATTGCCACAATGTGGGGAGGATCAATTACTTTTGAAACCCCTATGTTATTTTCCATAGGGTTTATCTTGCTATTTACTATTGGCGGAGTTACCGGTATAATATTATCAAATTCAGCAATCGACAGAATTTTACACGATACATATTATGTTGTAGCACATTTCCATTACACTATGTCACTTGGAGCGTTATTTACTGCATTTGCTGGGTTCTATTATTGGTTTGGTAAAATGTCAGGGCGGCAATATCCTGAGATGATGGGCAAAATTCATTTTTGGGTTACCTTTATTGGTGTTAATTTGACATTTTTCCCTCAGCATTTTCTAGGATTAGCTGGTATGCCAAGAAGAATACCGGATTATCCGGATGCGTTTGCCGGCTGGAATATGGTTTCATCTATCGGAGCTAGTATTTCATTTGTTGCGGCTCTTTATTTTGTATTCATTGTTATTTATACTCTGAAATACGGGAGAAAATGTCCAAATAATCCTTGGGGGGATGGGGCGGATACTCTCGAATGGACAATCTCCTCTCCACCACCATTTCATACTTTTGAAACATCACATAAAGGAAACTAATTTTATGAATGGATATATCTATTGTGGCTTTTGGCGGAGATCTATTGCTGTAGTTTTGGATCGAATTTTCTTAATTATTTTTCTTCTAATTTGTATAATTATGATACTAGCAAGTAATCCTACACTAGCCGATACACTATCCGATTCTTTCATTTCGACATTAATAATACTATCATTAACAATACTATATGATCCAATATTTCAGTCATCTTCAATGCAAGCAACTCTTGGCGGTTATATATTGGGCATGAAGATCATAAACGAGGATGGTACTCGAATAAGCTTTTTAAAAGCGTTGATTAGATTTATTATATTAGCACTAATAAGTAGTACTGTAATATTAGGGATTATAAGTGTTTTCTGCATGATATGTACTGATGAGAAAAAGTTTCTACATGACATGATTTGTGGTACTCGGATGGTAAAAAGATAAGGTTAGTATGATACAAAAAAAACCAGTAATAGGAATAACACTAGATTTGGCTAATAATTCTGAAAAATATGCCTATGCTACTTTTCCTTGGTATGCAATTAGGCAAAATTATGCAGATAGTGTGATAAAAGTTGGAGGAATCCCCTTAATGCTACCCTATCAATATGATACAATTGAAGTGATGCTGTCAATTATCGATGGGCTAATTATTCCCGGCGGTGATGAGGATATTCACCCTAAATTTTATGGTCAAGAATTCACTTGTGATAGAACAGCTACCAACGACCAACGTGATAATTTTGAGTTACTACTTACCCAAAAAGCTCTAGAAAAGAACATGCCATTCCTTGGAATATGTCGTGGCATGCAGATGTTAAATGTAGTATGCGGTGGCAACCTTATCCAGCATATACCTGATTACATAAAGTCACAAGCAGGAGTAGCTACGGCTATTAACCACGAGCAACCTGCCCCCAAAAATACATTATCGCATTCTATAACGATAGAACCAAACACTATTCTCGCAAAATTATCGGGAAATAAGCAAACTTGTATGGTTAACTCGAGCCACCATCAAGCAGTAGGAGAAATAGGCAAGGGACTCCGAGTTGTAGCAACAGCACCGGACGGGATAATTGAAGCAATCGAGTCAATAAATCACAAATTTGTTATAGGAGTAGAATGGCATCCTGAATATTTAAACCCTAATGATTTAAATTTATTTAAAGGATTAATCGAAGCTATATAGTCGAATGATTTGAAGAACAAATCCATATAAGAGTCGATGTGATATACTCAAATGATTTGAAGAATTGGATTTGAAAATGAATGGTGAGCAGGCATAGCGTACATATAGTACGTGAGCATGCGAATCCATGATATTTTCAAAAAACAATTCTTCAAAGCAGAAGAGTATACCATTTCCCATTATTAACTACGCTAATACTACAGTTGTAGTACTAATGTTAAAACGATGTCATCCCAGCGAAAGCTGGGATATAATAATGTTTAATAGTCTTTCAGGCTTTTTTTAGACCCCTGCCTTCGCAGGGGTGACATCGAAGGGGTTTTTACTCGGTCCTTCACCCCACATAGTCTCAAAGATGACTTTCAGCAAATTGCCAATTAATCATATGTTCTATATAAACTGAGACATAGTCCGGGCGCTTATTGCGATAATCTATATAGTATGCATGCTCCCAAACATCACAGGCAAGCAGAGGTTTCATAGATTTAGTAATAGGAGTTTCACCATTACTAGTTTTTACTATTTGTAATTTCCCATTATTAGATACTAACCATACCCAGCCGCTACCAAATTGACTTACTGCCGCTTGCTTAAATTCAGTAGCAAAATTCTCATAACTGCCAAAATCTTTATTTATCTGTTCCAATATCTTACCAGTAGGGCTTCCTCCACCTGAAGGCTTAATAGAATGCCAAAAGAAAGTATGATTCCATATTTGTGCTGCATTATTAAATATGGCTGCTTCAGTTGGTTTTATGCTTGTAGAAATTATTAATTCTTCCAAACTTTTTTTCTGCAACTCCTGATTATCTTGTAGAAAATTATTCAGGTTAGTTACATATGTTTGGTGGTGTTTCCCATAGTGGTAGTCAAAAGTTTCAGAGGAAAAATGCGGAACAAAATCACTTTTACCATAAGGCAATTCCGGCAAGACAAAAGGATAAGATATTTGGTTAGATTGTTTGCAATATATCATAATTTTCTCAATTTTAGTATAAAATACTTACTTTTTTATTAAGCACTCTCGTTGTCATTCCCGCTTCAATACACTACTGTTCGGTTTAAGTCGGCAGTCATCTAAAACTTGACTATTTGTCACCCCTGACAAGTGCCACTTACTTTCTTAGTATATCATAACCATAATTATATCATAGTTTTATCTTACAATCCCTGTTAGGGTTGATGTTACCCCTGATTCCCCTTCGATGTCACCCCTACGAAAGCAGGGGGCTAGAAAAGTCTAAATAGTTTTCTTGGCTATTTTTTAGACCCCTAAAATCATGATAGTAGCGGGAGGGACTAGGCGTACATTTGTGAGTACCGCTAGAATTTTGGATAATGACGACGCAATTCTTGATTTTCTATTCTAGAGTATACTCAAATGATTTGAAAAATTGGAAATGATACTTACAAGGCCAAAAACAATAATTTTCAAAATAATCTTGTATAATCCTTAATGTTTCGTGTATAAATTAAGTTTTAAAAATTTTGTAAGCTCTATATGAAATTAGCAAAATTATTATTTTGTACAATCACTACCTGCTTAGCTTTATCTAGCTGTAAAACTAAGAAGATAGATGAAGATTTAATTGTTCCAGCTCCTGAATTATATAATGATGGTCTTGTTTTACTGGAAAAACAAAAATATTTGAAAGCTGCCGAAGAATTTTCTAGAATTTTTTATCAAGATCCTGGTAATAAAATGACTCCTCAAGCTGAGTTAATGCAAGCCTATTCTTTATTTTTAGCATGTCAGTATGAGGAAGCGGTAGATGTACTTGATACTTTTATTAAGCTTCATCCAATGCATGAAGATATTGCATATGCGTATTACCTAAAGGCATTATCGTATTATATGCAAATCTCAAATGTACAACTTGATCAATCAAGGACTTTTTTAGCTAAAGAAAGTTTTGAAGATGTTATAAAACTGTTCCCTAAAACAAAATATTCAATTGATGCATCTTTAAAAATTGATTTAGTAAATGATCATTTAGCCGGTAAGGAAATGGACGTAGGTCGTTATTATCTCAGTAGAAATAACCCGATAGCTGCTATTAATAGATTCCAGCTTATTGTGGATAATTACCAAACTACATCACATATACCAGAAGCACTTTATCGTTTAGTGGAAAGTTATTTAATGCTGGGACTTAATATTGAAGCAAAGAAATATGCTGCAGTACTTGGTCACAACTACCCAAACAGTAACTGGTATAAATATTGTCAACCGTTTATTAACAACTTTCCAAAGGGACCAAATAAAACGCCATCTCAATAATAGAATTTTTTCACAATTCTACTTTTGCTGGTAAATTTTACGTCGCTCCTAGGCTCAAATCCGTAATGCAGACTTTCATACAACTTACGGTTTCTTGCTTTTCTTGCCTCTTCTACAAATTCTCTAGCATAAGTACCTTATTTAGGCTCTATATATCTTATAGGACTGTTGCAACAGTTTCATGATATAGAATAAAGCCTTTATCATTCATTATTTAACAATCTAGGTATTTTTATGAAGCAAAAAGCTTACTTTTTATTTTTTTTCTATATTTTCTTTTGTTTTTCTGCTTATGCTAAGAAAGAATTATATACTATATGGCAGGATACTGTAGTAGTTGACGATCCACTTATAGAGGAAATAATTGATAGCAAAGCAATGCAAAGATTAAAATTAATTGATCAATCTGGACCCGCACCTTATATAGGGCTACTTCCATATTTTAGTAGATATGATCATAGTATAGGGGTATTTGTATTACTTCAAAAAGCACAAGTATCCAAAATTGAACAGATAGCTGGTCTATTGCATGATACTTCCCACACTGTTTTTTCTCATTTAGGAGATCATTTATTTTATAATCAGGAGCAAGAAAAATCTTATCAAGATACTATTCATTTATGGTTTTTACGTTCTATGAAAATAGATGAAATTATAAGTAGATACAATATTGCAATAAAAGATCTTGATCCAGATGATCCAAAATATACGGCTCTTGAAAGACCATTACCTGAGCTTTGTGCTGATAGAATACAATACAATATTCATACAGCAGTAATACTTAACAAAATATCTAAATTAGAAGCAAAGGAAATAGTAGATGATCTGAAATTTAGCAATGGAATCTGGTTTTTTAGTAATAAAGATATTGCCAAGAAATTTGCAATGATTCCTCTATATTTAATTAAAGAATTATGGGGAACACCATTTAATGCTGTAATTTATGATTATTTTCATAAAATTTTAAAGCGTGCTATAGAAATAAAACTAGTTTCTAAAGATGAGTTACATTTTAGCGTAGATCAAAATGTAATGCAAAAAATAGAAAATAGTAATGATAAAATTATAAAAAATTTATTAAATAAATGCAAAAAAGATGCAAAATCTTTTAGACTAGCTAAATATGGTAAAGGGCAAATAAATATAAAACCAAAATTCAGAGGTATTGATCCTTTAATTCTTGATAACAACAAATATAAAAAATTATCTCAATTAGATGAAGATTTTTCAAAAAAATTTAAAGAAGTGCAAAATTGGTGTAAAAATGGTTATGGAATTAACCTTGCTAATTTAGAGGATTAAATTTATTAGACTTCTTGCAGAATTCTACTTCTGCAAGAGATATAAAGGATCATTTGAGTATATTTAAAGAATTCGAATATACTACTTAACCTCAGTTCGATATAAGAATTAATAATTCTTATGGCTTTGTTATAAGGAAAAATGCACTCTTGAAGCGGCTGATGCGAGTGCATTTTAACTTTTTTCATCATTCAATATGTGATTTTAATTATTAAAATCACATATTGAATGGAGTGTTATATTTTAACAATCAGGTGGGCAGCCTCTTCAAACCTGATTGTTTCTATATATAACACGAAAGTTCGATGTAACAAGTTACATCGAATTCAGGTTACTTAAATAATAATTTTTAAAATAATCTTGTCTAATCCTTAATGTTTCGTGTATAAATTAAGTTTAAAAAACTTGTAAGCTCTATATGAAATTAGCAAAATTATTATTTTATATAATCACTACCTGCTTAGCTTTATCTAGCTGTAAAACTAAGAAGATAGATGAAGATTTAATTGTTCCAGCTCCTGAATTATACAATGATGGTCTTGTTTTATTGGAAAAACAAAAATATTTGAAAGCTGCCGAAGAATTTTCTAGAATTTTTTATCAAGATCCTGGTAATAAAATGACTCCTCAAGCTGAGTTAATGCAGGCCTATTCTTTATTTTTATCATGTCAGTATGAGGAAGCAGTAGATGTACTTGATACTTTTATTAAGCTTCATCCAATGCATGAAGATATTGCATATGCGTATTACCTAAAGGCATTATCGTATTATATGCAAATCTCAAATGTACAGCTTGATCAATCAAGAACCTTTTTAGCTAAAGAAAGTTTTGAAGATGTTATAAAACTTTTTCCTAAAACAAAATATTCAATTGATGCATCTTTAAAAATTGATTTAGTAAATGATCATTTAGCCGGTAAGGAAATGGACGTAGGTCGTTATTATCTCAGTAGAAATAACCCGATAGCTGCTATCAATAGATTCCAGCTTATTGTGGATAATTACCAAACTACATCACATATACCAGAAGCACTTTATCGTTTAGTGGAAAGTTATTTAATGCTGGGACTTAACGTTGAAGCAAAGAAATATGCTGCAGTACTTGGTCACAACTATCTAGACAGTCATTGGTATAAACATTGTTACCTACTTATTGACAACTCTTTAAAAGAATAAAATATAATAGACCTCTTGCATAATTCGCTTATGTTAGGGAATTTGCAGTAGGTCCTTCACTGCGGAACGCAAGCAGTACGGTAAACGCGAATTCGGGATAAGAATTGACAAATTCTTATCCCGAATTGGGGTGGTAAGTTACGGCGTTGAGTCTAGCCTAGATGCCCAAATCACCAACAGAAGTAGAGTTATGCAAGAGGTCTAATGTTACAAAGTCTTTCGGTGAAGAATTTTATTCTGATAGACGAATTGGACATAGAGTTTGAAAAAGGACTATGTGTGATTACCGGCGAAACTGGAGCTGGCAAGTCTATTTTGCTAGATGCAATTTTGTTCTCTTTAGGTAACAAATTCTCTGATAATGTAATAAAACATGGATGCGATTATTGTACGGTTGCTACAACATTTACTCTCAATAATGATTTAAAAAAGCTTTTGGAACAATTTAATATTGAGTGTGACCAAGAATTACTGATAAAACGTATCCAAAAATCTGGTAACCGCAAAAAATTTCTTATAAATGATCAAGCGGTGACAGTAAATACCTTGCAACAAGTAGCAGATTATTTATTTGAACTTCATGGACAAAATAGCCCTACTACCCTTCTTACCCCCTCCTCCCATATTAATATTCTAGACGATTATGGAAACCTTCTAGGTTTAAGAGACGAATTATCCAAGCATTTCAATATTCTACAAACAACTACTAAAGAAATCAATAAAGTCACAAAAGATAAAGATACTATAGAACGAGAGATAGATTATTTAAATTTTGTAACCAAGGAATTAAAAACTCTTGACTATCAAGTAGGAGAAGAAGAAAAACTTACCATTATAAGACGCAGTTTACAAAATCGTGATAAAGAAATACAAGCAACTCAAGATATATTATCACATCTTGAAACTCCTGAAATTAATAAGTCCATTACTAATGTTCAACGTTTAATAGCCCGTAACTTACAGGGAAATGAAGAATTTGCCTCTATTTCATTAAATTTAGATGATTGTTATAATAGTCTAGAAGAAGCACGTATAAAATTACAAAACATTATTAATAACTTCGATACAAATGAATTTAACTTAGATGAAGTGGAAGAAAGGCTGTTTAAAATCCGTGACATAGCACGAAAATATAATATTTCTTGCAATAAAATACATGAATTTGTTGACAATTCTAACCAACAATTAAATGCCCTAGAAGATAAAATTAATAACGTTAAAATCCTAGATATTAATAAGCTAGCTGACCATAAAAAATATTTTGAACTAGCTGAAGCTTTATCGCATCAGCGTTCTAAAGTAGCCAAGAAGCTAGAGTTAGCTGTGCAAAAAGAGCTTGAACAACTTAAAATGGAAAAGGCAATTTTTAAAGTAGAAATAGTATCTAAGGATAATATTGCAAACCAAACTGACAATAAGCATTTTTTAGAATACAGGGATACTTCTCAAATAATGTTATGTAAGGTATCAGATAATGGTATCGATAATGTGCGTTTCGTTGCCTCAACTAACCCTGGTATGCAACTTGCTCCTATTGATAAAATTGCTTCTGGTGGTGAATTATCAAGATTTATGTTAGCGCTAAAAACTTGTCTTTTTGATAAACTACTTAAGGAAACTATTATTTTTGATGAAATAGATACAGGAATTGGTGGTATCGTAGCCGATAAAGTAGGAGAAAAACTAAAAAAGCTTAGCTCTATTGCCCAAGTTATCGCAATTACCCACCAACCGCAAGTGGCAGGTAAGGCAGATCAGCATATTATCGTTAACAAGCTGCAATTGAATGAAAGCACTAAAATTACTGTAAAAAATCTAAACCTTCAAGAGAGGCAAGCTGAACTTGCTCGCATGATCTCAGGCAAATCTATCACCGATGCGAGCTTGAAGGCGGCTAAAGAGCTTCTACATCCTTAGCCCCCTTCCCCTTTTAAGCAACCACCTTTTTCTTAATTACTTTATTAGGATTTACTTGAAGTTTTTCTTTAATTCTAGCTGCTTTACCACTTAGATTTCTTAAGTAATATAGTTTAGCACGACGTACTACACCATATTTAACAACTTCAATCGAATGTACAATTGGTGAGAAAATCATAAATCGTCTTTCCACACCTTCACCATGACTAACCTTACGAACTACAAAAGAAGATGCAACACCACTATTCCTTCTAGCAATTACTACGCCTTCATACATTTGAAATCTTTCTAGTAATTTTTCCTTGCCATCTTTCTCAACTGTTCGGTCAATTATCTTTACAGTAATTTTTACAGTATCCCCTGCTTTAAAGTCAGGAATCTTTTTATTTTCCGTTAGTTTCAGAATTTGCTGTTGTTCAAACTCTTCAATAATATTCATTACCTTAAACTCCTATAAATATTTAATAAATCCGGTCTACGTTTTTTAGTAATCTCTAAAGATTGCTTGCTTTTCCAATCTCTAATTAACTGATGATTACCAGACAACAAAATACTCGGAACTTCTCTACTTTTCCACTTTGCCGGTCTCGTATACAGAGGACATTCAAGCAATCCAGCAAACTCTCCATTTTCCTCAAAAGATTCTGATTGTAATGTGTCTTGATTCAGTAATACATTCGGAAGTAATCTAATCAAGCAATCAAGAATAGCAAGAGCTGCCACCTCCCCACCAGATAAAATATAATCCCCTATACTAATTTCCGTTACATTATACTCTTCAATTATACGTTCGTCAACCCCTTCAAAGCGACCACATAAAATTATTATTTGCTTTTCTTGTATAATTTCATGAGCAATATTTTGGTTAAATAGCTTTCCTCTTGGTGAGGGATAATATATTTTGGCATTAGGGGTTGAAGACAAAACATGATCTATACAACTACCAACCACATCTGGACGCATGATCAGCCCGCTACCACCACCATAAGGCTCATCATCAACATTTTTATGCCTAGTTAATCCAAAATCTTTTATATTAACCATATTATAAGACCAAATACCCTTTTCTAAGGCTTGCCCTGCAAGGGAATATTGCAAAAATCCAGGGAACATTTCTGGAAATATGGTTAATATTGATGCATGTAATGAAGACATTTAATAAATATGATGAAATTTTTAAACAAAAAAATTGATTTGACTTATATTATAGTTTATATAATTAGGCAATATGAATCCACTAACACTTATTGTTAATCTTCATTATTTATTTTTCGGAGCATGGCGCAGCCTGGTAGCGCATCTGGTTTGGGACCAGAGGGTCGGGAGTTCAAATCTCTCTGCTCCGACCACAAATTTCATTGTATTTAACATTTAATACCTCCTTTTTAGTCATTAAAACCCTAATACTTATAAGATTTCTTCATTTACTCAAACTTCAAGATTTAAAAGTATCTAAATTTAATATATTTGTCAATCTGTCATAAGAATTAAGGTCATTTTTCTTAAAACATAGCATATAATTAGCATGAGAAATGCTACTTTTTCCTCCATATTTTCATTGAAATTGTTATTAATATAAACAAAAAAAATTAATAATTAGAACAAATGAGTCAATACTTAAAATTGAAAATTAATATTTATAAATAAAATAAATCCATAATTATAAATAAAACAGGTTAATACTTGTAAACAAGAAGATAAATTAAGACTTGCTTTGTTTTTATTGACGCTATTTAATCATCTATTAAGTCAATCTGAAATTAACTATCTAGCCAACTTTTGAAACGATAGAGTGGGTTAGGTTATATTAATTATGCAATAACTTAAATAAGAGGATAATATGGCAACCTATTCATTTAATCTTACTAAAGAAGCTATAGATAAAATTGCTTACCCTAAAACCAAACGAGATATTTATGTTGATACCAAGGAAGATGGTTTAATTTTAATTGTATCCTATGGTAGAAGTAAGGTTTTCTATTTGCGAAAGACAGTTTATGGTATAAACCGCAAAATTAAATTAGGTGACTTCCATAATGATAGATTCGAGAAGTTACCTAATGATATTTCTCTTGTAGAAGCTAGAGAAAAAGCCGTTGAAATCAAGGGTCAGATCAACAAAGGCATTCACCCTTTTAACAAGTCACCTATTTTAAACAATGAAATAAATCATCAACCAACTAAGGCAACTGAGCTAACCTTTAAACAGTTTTTTTTTGATAAATATATTGAAGAACACTGTAAGCGTAAGAATACGAATTGGGAAGATGCTATTGATACAATGAATCGAGATGGTGATGATTTGTATGATAAAAAGATATCGGCTATAACAAGGGAAGATATTCAGAAAATATTTAATGTTATTAGTAATAGGGGCAAATATAGTGCTAACAGGTTTTTTGAGTTGTTAAGGGCGGTATTCAATAAAGCTATTGACAGGGGGCTATTAGGGCAGAATCCGGCTATTGGTATTGAAGAACATGAAGAAGAAGCGAGAGAAAGATATATTAACACCAAAGAGGAAATGTCAAGATTTATTAAGGCAATTAAGGCAAGTACAAATAGGCAAATGGCAGATGTATTTTTACTATCATTACTTACTGGGGCAAGGAAAAATAATGTTTTGTCTATAAAATGGAATAATATTAATTTTGAAGATAGAATATGGTATATACCAGCTGTTCAGACTAAGAATCGCAAGGCACTCCCAATTCATTTAGTAGAAGATGCCATAACAATGTTGGCAAGAAGGAAAGAGGAGAATAAAACTGGATCAATATGGGTATTTCCTAGCAAGAGGAGTCGCTGTGGTCATTTAACATCACCCAAGAGAGCGTGGAAGAAAATTTGTCAATTGGCTAATATTGATGAGTTAAGGATTCATGATTTAAGAAGAACGCACGGTTGTTTGATGCGTAAAGCTGGAGCTGATAGAGAGTTAATAGGTGAAGCGTTAGGTCATAAGGATCTAAAATCAACAAAAATATATGATATTATAGAGAGTGATCAAGTTAGAACATTTAGAGAGAAAGCCATGAAAAACCTAATGTCTTCAAAAGAAAATAAAGTAACTTTTCAAATAGAAACAGAAAGAGCTAACAATAATACTGAAGCATTGCATAAGAAGATAGAAGAGTTAGAACAACAAATAAGAGATCTTAAACGGCTCTGTCCAAAAAACTGTGTAAATTCGAAAAAATAGGTCATTAAATTTTGTTAAGCCTATCCTCAAATTTAACCATCAAATGAGCCATAGCTTCATTCCAGTTTGGAATGGGCATAGTCCATTTTTTGGTCATATAGTCAATTGTCAAATATAAACTTTTAAAAACAGCATTATCATTAGGAAAAACCCGCTTATTATTTGTTACTTTACGCAATTGACTATTGACAGATTCAACTGAATTAGTTGTATAAATTACCTTTCTAATTGACTCAGGATACCCTAGAAAAATCATTAGATTGTCCCAATTATTATACCATGATTTGGCAATTTGTGGATATTGTTTATTCCATTTTTCTTCAAAAGATACTAAAGCTAAATGGGCTTGTTCTTCCGTTACTGCAGTATATATCGGCTTTAAATCGCTAGACAGTTGCTTCCTATCTTTATACGACACATATTTTAAACTATTTCTAATCTGATGTACAATACACAATTGATGTTCTGTTTTTGGATAAACTGCTTCTATTGCCTCAGACATACCAGTAAGATTATCGCTACAGGCAATCAGTATATCTTTTAGCCCTCTATTTTTCATTTCGGTAAAATTACCGAGCCAAAATTTTGCCCCTTCATTTTCACTGATCCATAATCCCAATATATCTTTTTTACCAGATAAATCAATTCCTAATGCAACATATACTGCCTTATTGATTATCCTTTTATCTTGCCTGACTTTTACTACTAAACAATCAAAAAATACTATCGGATATATCTCTTCTAATGGTCGACTCTGCCAAGCTTTAACCTCATCCATTACATCATCAGTAATTTGGCTGATTAAGCCTTCACTTATTTCAACACTGTATAACTCCTGTAACTGAATCTTAATATCAGATATACTCATGCCTTTAGCATATAATGATAGTACTTTATCGTCAAAACCATCAAAACGTTTCTGGCGTTTTGGTAGTATTGCGGGTTCAAAGGTATTATGCCTATCCCTTGGTACTTCTATTTCTACAGCTCCATGTTCGGAGATCAGTTTTTTGCTAGTTATACCATTACGAGCATTATCATTATCTGCACAACTGTATTTATCATAGCCTAGATGATTATTCATTTCTGACTGCAGTGCCTTCTCTATTAAACGTTTGGTCAATTCTTTTAATAAACCTCCTTCTTTCAGTATTGTACTTACATCTGTATCATTATCTATTAATAAATCTACTGCTTGCTTTATTGATTCATTAGTTTTTTTATTCATGTAATTTCCTTTTTTGTTATACTTTTATATATAACCTATTTCGAAATTTACACAGTTTTTTGGACAGAGCCTCAAAATATTCTAAAAATGTACCTATCGAAAGCAGACCAACAGATTCTTTTTGTGCTTTAGTTAGACTAGTCGGAGTATTAATAATTTTCAAATCTGCTTGGACAAATTTGCTCATAATTACCTAACCACATATTTTTAGTTACTCAATAACACTATGCACTTCATACTTTACGCAAGCTGTCTTGGTCTTGATAAATACGATAAATATTTTCAATTGCTTGCTCATAAGCAATAAGTTCTTGTATAGTCCAATTAAACTGGCTAAAGATATCATAAGCCTTATTTAGCTCAGTATTAATACCAGCTATATTCAACATGCCACTAGGCAGTAACTCTCTTATCTTTGCTGCCTGTGTCTTTTTATATTCATTGTGATTTGCTATACCAAATTCTGCTATATCATGCATCTCATTGGTTCGTACCTGCATTTCCACATCACGTCTAGGGTTGCCGACACTCGTAACAATATGCAAGGAACGATAACCATTATCTTTAGGATAATCAATATAATTCTTTTTCTCTGCTATTTTAACAGAATAGATGCCACGGATAATATCCAACACTTTATAACAATATTCTAGCTTATCAACTATAAATCTAAAAGCAACTAGATCCGTTAATTCGTTAGTCTTTAGTATCATCTTATTTAAGGCAGAACAAGGGTCTTTTAATCTGTAATATGTTTTTGCTGCTATATCATTTTCACTTAGCTTAGTACTAATAATATCGGCTATTTTACGTAAATCGTTAGTATCTTGAGATTGCATATTTGATATTTTAGTTCAGTTGTAATGAATTTGTTTTTTAAATGATATTATGGTAGTCTTTAATGCTAACAAATAAAAATAAGATTGTCAATTACTAGTAAATCATATATTGAATAAGTAATAGGCAATTATACCTACTGAGAGTAAACATATACAACCTAATTTGTTTGGTACTCAAGCATAGCAAACAAAAAAACTAATAATAAATTATCATAATGGTCACAAAGAAGTCCAAAAAGTCAAAGAAGCCGAAGCATGATGAAATTGTTAAAGTAGCAATGGAAAATCCTAGAGTAGCTTATGATTTTCTTAAAACTCATTTGCCTAAGGATGTGCTGGCTATAATTGATACTTCTTCTTTAAAAGTAGAAAACGCAAGCTTCATTGAACCAAGGCTTACTCGTAGTAGCTCGGATGTATTATTTTCGGCTAAATTTAATGATCAGGATGGTTATATTTTCATTTTGCTGGAACACCAAAGTACCACTGATAAGTTCATGGTCTTTCGTTTATTTAAATATATGACCCGAATTTGCGATCGATATTTAAAAAACAACCCCAAATCTAAGCATCTACCGCTAATATATCCAGTCGTGTTGTATAATGGCACTGAAGAGTACGACGTAGCACGCAATTTATGGGATTTATTTGGGACTAATAACTACCTTGCACGAGAGTTTTGGCTGAATGATTATCAGCTGATCAATGTTCATAAGATTCCTGATAATGAATTAAAAGAAAGACCATGGTCTGGTCTATTAGAGTTTTTTTTAAAGTATATACACGAACGTGATTTATTAAGAAGGTGGCAAGAAATTGCTTATCTTCTACCACAATTAACTAAGGTTAATATAGGATATAATTACATTGAGATTTTGCTTTATTATACGTTAGACTTTATTGACCAAAATGATAAAATAGGTTTAGACAAGTTGTTAACAACCATTTTGAATCAAGAAAAAGAGGAAGAAATTATGGGGAGTATAGCACAACATTGGAGAGAAGAAGGTATTGAGAAAGGTATTGAGATTGAAAAAGCTAGAAGCGATGCAGCTATAGAGGCAGCTAGAGAGGAAGCCACTAGAGCTAGAGAGGAAGCCACTAGAGCTAGAGAAGAAGCCACTGAAGCCACTAGAGCTATAGCCAAAAATCTACTTAAAGCTGGTTTATCTATTGACGTTATTGCCAAATCTACTGGACTTAGCAAATCTCAAATTGAGGATTTAAAAAATCACGGTGACTTCAGGAACAATTAGTTATTTTCTATTAATGCATTGATGAGTCGTTTTAGGTTATATGGAGATCATCCTATGTAAATTTACAGAAATATTTCTGAATTTTATAATTGCTGTTAAATTGCAGGCGCGGCTCTGTCCAAAAAACTGTGTAAATTCGAAAAAATAGGTCATTAAATTTTGTTAAGCCTATCCTCAAATTTAACCATCAAATGAGCCATAGCTTCATTCCAGTTTGGAATGGGCATAGTCCATTTTTTGGTCATATAGTCAATTGTCAAATATAAACTTTTAAAAACAGCATTATCATTAGGAAAAACCCGCTTATTATTTGTTACTTTACGCAATTGACTATTGACAGATTCAACTGAATTAGTTGTATAAATTACCTTTCTAATTGACTCAGGATACCCTAGAAAAATCATTAGATTGTCCCAATTATTATACCATGATTTGGCAATTTGTGGATATTGTTTATTCCATTTTTCTTCAAAAGATACTAAAGCTAAATGGGCTTGTTCTTCCGTTACTGCAGTATATATCGGCTTTAAATCGCTAGACAGTTGCTTCCTATCTTTATACGACACATATTTTAAACTATTTCTAATCTGATGTACAATACACAATTGATGTTCTGTTTTTGGATAAACTGCTTCTATTGCCTCAGACATACCAGTAAGATTATCGCTACAGGCAATCAGTATATCTTTTAGCCCTCTATTTTTCATTTCGGTAAAATTACCGAGCCAAAATTTTGCCCCTTCATTTTCACTGATCCATAATCCCAATATATCTTTTTTACCAGATAAATCAATTCCTAATGCAACATATACTGCCTTATTGATTATCCTTTTATCTTGCCTGACTTTTACTACTAAACAATCAAAAAATACTATCGGATATATCTCTTCTAATGGTCGACTCTGCCAAGCTTTAACCTCATCCATTACATCATCAGTAATTTGGCTGATTAAGCCTTCACTTATTTCAACACTGTATAACTCCTGTAACTGAATCTTAATATCAGATATACTCATGCCTTTAGCATATAATGATAGTACTTTATCGTCAAAACCATCAAAACGTTTCTGGCGTTTTGGTAGTATTGCGGGTTCAAAGGTATTATGCCTATCCCTTGGTACTTCTATTTCTACAGCTCCATGTTCGGAGATCAGTTTTTTGCTAGTTATACCATTACGAGCATTATCATTATCTGCACAACTGTATTTATCATAGCCTAGATGATTATTCATTTCTGACTGCAGTGCCTTCTCTATTAAACGTTTGGTCAATTCTTTTAATAAACCTCCTTCTTTCAGTATTGTACTTACATCTGTATCATTATCTATTAATAAATCTACTGCTTGCTTTATTGATTCATTAGTTTTTTTATTCATGTAATTTCCTTTTTTGTTATACTTTTATATATAACCTATTTCGAAATTTACACAGTTTTTTGGACAGAGCCGCAGGCGCAACAAAGCTTTACCAGACCAAAGGATTATTAATGCTTTTTTGTTCAATGCCTTTTCCTGCTTTAAGTGCTTCTATTGATTGCAAGATTTGATCAGTCACGTCTTCAGCTGGAACTCCACTATCATAATTCATCCACCATTGATCTTCGGCAACTGTTATTTTTAAGTCATCTTCCTCTGAAATTAATAAAAAATCAGGGTTAATGAGTCTTTTAAAAAATTCACTCATCTTTTGTTTACTGATAATCTTGTTATCCGTGGCTATAGCATCACGCCAAATTGAATGTTCGTGAGTTAGATGGCGTAAGTAAGAGGCTGTATGCTCTCCATAAATAGAATACACTTTGTAAATCAATTCTTTTTCTTCTTTATCATATAATTCAAAATCAATTTCACTAGGGGCTGGAATAGCAGAATCTTTAAAATTACCAAATGTTTTACGCAACACCCTAACTACAGACCCCTGTTCCCATGCTTCAATTTCTTCAGTGAACAAAGGTCTATCTAATAAAGCAAGGCTTACCCCTTGAGCAAAATAAATTAACTTCTGCAATTTTAGTTGAGTTATGGTATCTCCAGCTTCTCTATCTACTAAAACAAGGAAGTAATTAGCTACATCAAAGCAGCTTAATATTCTTTTTTCGAGTATTACGTGCATAGTTCTATTTTTTTATCTAATTATTTTAACACACATTTGTTATTATTAACATACTATTAGTAAAAAATTCATTTTAACTTAATATTAATAATGTTAAGATACACTAAAATAGTATGTAAAGGGTATAGCTATGGATGAAATTATTCAATCAAAGGTAATACTTACTCAGACTCATCTAACAACAGAGCAAAAATATACTACAGGTTTACTTTTAATAGGTACATTTTTAGAGTATTTTGATCTGATGCTATATATTCATTTAGCAATTCTGTTAAATGATCTATTTTTTCCTAAGACTGACCCCCACGCTGCTTCACTCCTAGCTGCTTTAACTTTTTGTTTGACCTATATATTCAGACCTGTTGGTGCTTTGATTTTTGGTTATATCGGAGATAATGTTGGTTATAAAGCAACAATTATTATAACAACGTTTATGATGTCTATTTCATGTATTACTATTGCTAATTTACCTGTTTATGACCAAATAGGTATTGTCTCTACTTGGATAATTATCATATGTCGGATTTTTCAAGGTATATCTTCCGTAGGAGAGATAATAGGTACTGAACTATATCTGACTGAAATGACCAAGCCACCCATCCAATATCCAATTGTAGCATTAGTTTCAATTTTTACCCTCATAGGAGGGATGGGATCGCTTGGTATAGCATCTCTTAGCACTTCACTTGGATTCAGTTGGCGTATGGCTTTTTGGGCAGGTGCAGCAATTGCAGTTGTTGGTACAATGGCTAGGACAACGCTGAAAGAAACACCAAAATTGCTAAAGCAAAAGGAGAATTCTATTGAACCGACAAAATTTAATATGACGACAATGTTAGCTTACTTCTTGATGATGTGTGGATGGCCAGTATGCTTCTATTTTGCCTATATCCATTGTAGTAGCATCTTAAAAAACTCTTATGGTTATAAGCCGGAGGAGATAATTCACCATAATTTCATTCTGTCAATAATATCTTTAGTTGGCTATTCAATCTTTACGTATTTAAGCTATAAGATATACCCATTAATAATTCTTAAGATAAGACTAGCGATATTTTGTATTTTTATTGTTAGTTGTCCTTATTTACTAGATCATTATAAAACCCCCTTTGCCCTACTGCTAATTCAATTAATTACTATAACATTTGGTTACTACTCCATGCCAGCTTCTCCAATTTTTTTTCGGCATATTCCTATGTTTAGACGATGTACTTACGTTAGTTTGTCTTTTGCTTTATCTCGCACTTTAATGCATATTATTACTGCTTTTGGTCTTGTATATCTAATAGAGTATTTTGGTAATTATGGATTATTAGTTATTATGATTCCAATAACTCTAGGGTTTGCTTTTGGCATCTATCACTTTGAAAAGTTAGAGAAGCAAGCTGGTTTTATTCCAGTAACTATACAAAACTTATAAACTTAACTGCTATAAGCAATATTATAATGAGTATCGCAAAGGTAAGTATTCTCATTTTAATGTTAAAAAGCGTGCAATAATGACCCACTAAATGGGTTAATGTGCGTTGAAAAATGACCCACCTAAGAAGTGGGAAAAGTAGTACGTTATTAATCCATTATTATCAACCTATACTTCTATTATTTTCAGAATAAATAATAGGAGTATAAAATCAGAGATGTTAATAATGGAAAGTAAGAGAAAGATATTAGGACGTTATCGTCGTGGAGAAGGTATACGTTCAATAAGTAGAGAATTAAATATATCACGTAATACAGTTAGAAGTATCATTCGTACGCAAGGAGAGATTAAATCTGATTATATACGAATAATTCAACCTATACCTAAACTCGGGAAATATATTGAGAGTCTTGAGAGGATGTTGCGGGATAATAAGAATTCAAAGCCTAAAAAAACAGGGAAAGCTTTATTTGAGGAGTTAAAGATTTATGGGTATCAAGGCAGTTACTCTGCTGTTAGTCGTTATATTAACACTTGGAATGATAGAAATTTTGAGATTAATATAAAAGCTTGCGTACCTTTATCCTTTGCTCCTGGGGAAGCTTACCAATTTGACTGGAGTAGTGAGCAAGTAATATTAGCTGGAGAAATAATAAATGTTAAAGTAGCTTACTTTGTTTTGTGTTATAGCCGTAAAAAATTTATCTATATTTATCCTACTGAAGCTCAAGAGATGGTATTTGATGCACATGTTAGAGCCTTTACTTTTTTTGGTGGTAGTCCAACTAAAGGGATTTATGATAATATGAAGACTGCTGTCAGTAAGGTTTTAAAAGGCTCTAATAATAGAGAATGGAATCCAAAGTTTGAAAAGCTCTGCGCACATTATCTCATTGAACCGATAGCATGTTCTCCAGCTCGAGGTAATGAAAAAGGTAGGGTTGAGCGACAAGTACAGATTGACCGGGAACAGTTCTTTACTCCTATGCCAAAAGCTTTAACCTTGCAAGAATTAAACGATATATTAACCAGCAGATTAGTTACTTATAATAGCTCTCATAAACACCCCGAATATAAAGATAAGACTATAGATGAAGCATATCAACTAGAACGTAATTTTTTAGTATCCGTGCCTGTATTATTTAACGGTTGCAAAGAAATAGATATCAAGGTTTCTATTACTTGTTTGGCTAGATATGAAAGCAATAATTATAGCGTTCACTGTAGTTGTGCTGGGAAAATAGTACAATGTAAGATATATGCTGAACATCTAGTATTTATTTATAATGGTCAAGAGGTAGGTCGTCATAAACGGAAATTTACTAAGGGAGAAACTTGTTATGACGTCAATCATTATCTGCCAATATTAAGGTATAAACCCGGAGCATTAAGAAATGGTGAACCATTCCTTAATATGAATTTACCAGAAGAGCTCATAGAAGTTAGAAGACGTCTTGAGAGCAGCCCAGCAGGTACAAGAGATTTTGCTCATATATTATCGTATATAGCAATGGAATCCATAGAAGCAGTAGTATCAGCATGCACCCAAGCACTAAAAATAGGAACTGTTAGTAAGGAGGTAATTTTAAATATTATATTACGTAATAAAGATGAGTTAAAAGTAACAGAGCCAAGTAATTACCAAGAATATCATACTTTAAAACATATCCCGAAAGCTAATTGTGAGATATACGATAATTTTCTCAAGTTAGGAGGTAAGTAATGAACAATGTATATCAAGAATCTACTAGAGAAGATATTATAAATGTTATGAGAAAGCTAAAATTTACAGGGATGCTTGAGTCTTATGATGAAATTATATCTGATGCCATAAGGCGTAAAGAAGCCTCGAATTATATTTTACATAATTTATTAAAATCTGAACTAACAACACGAACTCTTAGGTCTATTCAAAGTAGGATTAGCGCAGCAAAGTTTCCTGAGAAAAAAGATATAGATAATTTCATATTTATCGATACCCCAATAAACCAAGAACAAATTATGCATCTATATAGTTGCGAGTTTATTAAAACATCTAGAAATATAATCCTAGTTGGTGGTACTGGTAGCGGTAAAACTCACCTAGCTATTGCATTAAGTACAAAAGCAGTACGAAAAGGTTATAAATCAAGATTTTTTAATCTTGTAGATCTTGCTAATCAATTAGAATATGAAAAGAACTCTGCTCAGGTAGGAAAACTAGCAGCTTCCTTGCAAAAAATAGATGTACTAGTCCTAGATGAGCTTGGTTATCTACCATTTTCTAAGAATGGCGGTCAACTTATCTTTCATCTATTATCTAAAATACATTCCAACACTTCAATTATTATTACTACTAATCTTATATTCTCAGAATGGTCACAAATATTTGGTTGTAATAAAATGACTTCAGCGCTACTTGATAGAGTTTGTCATAATTGTGATATCATTGAAACGGGAAATGAAAGTTATCGTATGAAAAAAAAACAATAGTTCTAGACTTATGTGGGTCATTTTTCAACGCTCTTCCTGGGTCATTTTTCAACGCTTATTGACACCCTGTACGGGAATGACATTGAATAGGAATGGAAGCAAATTTTGACGACAAAATTACCATAACTCTTCTATTAATGCTATGGTATTAGCCCTTAGATCTAGGTCATAATCTATGGTGTTATTTATTATTCGCTTGATATTTGCAAATTTTGTTATCAAATAATCAGGGGAATTAGAACGCAATTGATTAAATATTTTATTCTCTAATTCATTGAATTCAATATTGATATTGAGAGATTTTTTAGTAATTCTATTAACTAGATATAGCATGCTACAAGCAAAATCTCCCCATAATTCCTTGTTTTTACTAGTAAACTCTTCGATAAGATCTAACCTCACTTTAGGATTTGCATAGTTAGCAATATACGTCGTAAATTTAACATATATATCGCTTCCCACTAAGCGATTTTGTGATTTTATGTTAATTTTAGCACATCTAGATCTTATAGTACTTATTATTCCGGCAACCCTTGAGGTAATCAAGAAAATAAAACCATCCTTTGGCGTATCTTCTAAAAGTTTAAGACAGGAATTTGCTGCATTGAGATTCATTAGATCTGCTTGATAAATAACAGCTACTCTATATTTAGAGATTGATGATGTTCTATAAAAAAATTGCTGTAAATCTCTAATTTGGTCAACAGATATGTCTTTGACACCGCTCGTCACAGAATTATCCCTAGCTACTAACCGATAATCTGGATGATTTGTTAATTGAATTTTACCTACAATCAAACTGCTTTCTATAAATATAAGCAAATCTTCTAAAGCTTTTGCAGTATCATCAACATCAATCAGCCAACTATTATAAAGCCTGGCCTGTTTGAATCTACATTCAAGATATTCTTTGATCATTCTGCTAATGGCATAATAAAAAATAAGTTTCTAGGCTTTGCCAACATGGGTCAGAAACGCCAACATAAGTAATGGTACTTGTATGGCAAAAGCGATGTCAATCCCTACATAGGCAGGGATGACACTAGCTTTGTTGTATTGAACTCAGAGTACTTAAACTTGCACACTTGGTAAAAACTACAATATTTTATAGAAGCAAGTTCTAAGTAAAACACGAAGTTACGAATTATTACAGGCTTCCTTCATTTTCTTACCGGCTCTAAATACTGGTTGTTTATAGGCAGAAATATGCATTTTCTCACCAGTTTTTGGATTACGACCTTCACGTGCAGCTCTACTTTGTATATGGAAAGAACCAAACCCCACTAGGTTAACATCCTCACCACGACTAAGTGCTTTAAGTACACTGTCTACAACCCAAGTAAGGGCTTTCTCTGCATCACTTTTTGAATGACCTGCTTCAGCCATTAATGCTACTAATTCTCCTTTATTCATATGATCAACTCTCCAAATAAATTGTTAACATTTCAGACATTAATGTATTTAGTATACTCAAATGATTTGGAGCATTGGATTTGAAAATGAGGAACAAGCGGAGCGTACATAAGGTACGTTGCCTTGATATTTTCAAAAAACAATTCTTCAAAGCAGAAGAGTATATACTAACATGCCAGCAAGATTTGTTATATCTCGTTGGCTAGATTATAGCAAACACTAAATTGACTGCAACTGAGACTTCTTTAGAACTTTTGAATATATTATTTTATAATCTAATTTCAATAAAATTGTATCTATTTTACATCAAGTTAGTTTCTTATCCTGTAGTTAGGAGGTAGTTTAACTAGTCTTATAACTAATAATTAAACTTTAAAACTAGTTGATAGTATATTATTTTTGCTTAAATGAAATAATTAGTTGAAAATCATAATAGTTTATATATTATACCTTTCTTATTTAATATATAAAAAGGTAACTCTTATGATCACTAGACTATTCTACATATTATTTATTTCAATTTTTAGTTTAAATGTTAGTGCTAATCCAGCTCCATTGGGTTTTGAATTAAATAAAGCAAGTATAGCAGATGTAGAGCAAGTATATCAGATTACCAAAAAAGAGAGAAATCATTGGGATGGATATAATTATTATGTTAATGTTAGAGATGTCAAATTAGAGGGGATGACTGAGTTATTAGTAATATGTAATGATGATAATATTATCCAAGCAATCATCTTAACGATAAATAACGATAAATTTACAGAGTTTTATGAGTTACTTTCAGAAAAATACAAACTCACCCATAGCCAAAACCCTAATTTAGGTAATAAGGAGATTAGATTTGCCGATGGTGGTTGTACTATTATATTAGATGCTCCATTCCTTAGCTTTAGTATGAGTCTTATATACATAACAGATGAGTTTCTAACAAAATTTAAAGGTAAGCAAAAAGAAGAAGAAAAAGTAAAAAAAGCAAAAGGTAAAGAATTGCTATAATTCAATTATGGGAGTTTTTGAAGTATAAGCCCAACAAACATAAGCCACTGCAAGGGCATCTGCTTGATCAAAGTTACTGATTGCAATTGCTCCTGGTAGTAAAAGTTTAATCATTTGCAGAACCTGATTTTTTTCAGCATGACCATAACCCACTACCGATTTTTTGATAACATTAGGTTTAAATTCTTGAAAAGCAATATCATATCCTCCTATAAGTGACATGACTGCTCCTCTAGCATATCCCAATTTTAAAGATGAAACACTATTCATATTAACAAATGTCTCCTCCATAGCAACAATAGCAGGTTTATATTGTACTATTATCTTTTGCAAGGACGAGCTAATGAAAGCTAGCCTTTTATGCATTGGTTCGCTTGATTTAGTCTTTATAACCCCACTATCTAAATATTTCAGAGGATCGGTATCGATTACCCCCCATCCCATACCAGCTAAAGATGGGTCAATTCCTAGTATAATCAAAATTATTCCCCCACTAATAGATTTTTTATAAAATTATCTAATGCTTCAATTCATTTATTTGAATATATTCCCTTTTAAAACTTTGATATAAAACTGGAATAACAAATATAGTGAAAAGAGTTCCTATACTCATTCCTCCAACTATTACCAAACCAATAGAATTTTGAGCGGCTGCTCCTGCTCCAGAACTAATCACTAATGACATTGCCCCAAAAATGGTTGCTAGAGTAGTCATTAGAATAGGTCTAAGTCTTAAGCTAGAGGCTCTAGTTACAGCTTCTCTAACACTTAGTCCTTGGTCTCTTAAGTTATTAGCAAATTCTACTATCATAATAGAATTTTTTGTTATCAAACCAATTAAAGTGATCAAGCCAATATTACTATACATATTAAGCGTATTACCACATATTAAGAGCATTAATACCCCTCCAGTAATTGAGAATGGTACAGCAATAAGTATTAATATAGGATCAGTAAAACTTTCAAATTGTGCTGAAAGTACTAAATAAATAAACAACAAAGCAAATAAGAAAGTAACAATAAGACTACCTTGCGATTCTGTCATTCTTTTAATCTCTCCAATATATTCTAATGTAGTTGTGCTACTATCCAATAATTCATCAGCTATAGTATTTATCGAATTTATGGCATCGGTAATTTTTTGGTTTGGAGCTAAACCTGACGAAATCGTTACCGATCTAGAATTATTATAGTGGTTATAATACTTAATAGACACTGTCTCAACCATATTAGCGACTACACTTAATGGCAGCAAATTATTAGTTGGTTTATTGGTTGGTATCAGTATCTTACTAAAATGATCGGTACTATTACGGTATTTTAAATTATATTGCATAGTTATATCATACAGATTATTGCCCATTCTGAAATCACCAATTTTTCTTCCTGCCAGCAAATATTGCAATGTTATCCCTATATTTTCTAAACTCATACCAAGCAGATAAGCTTTATCTCGGTTAACAATTACGTCAATTGTCGGCATAGAAGCATTTAAATCTCTACCCACATCGATAAAAACTGGATCTTTCTTCATTCTATTAACGAATTTCTGTGATATTTGATCTAACTCGTCATATTCAAGCGAGGTTTGCAAAGTAAACTCGACAGCATTTCTAGCATTACCACTAAACAACGAAGGATGATCATTAACAAAAATCGACATTCCAGCTATTTGTTGAAATTGCTTATTAAGCATATTTTTTATAGCTTCTTGTGACATTGACCTTTCCTTCCAATCTTTAAGAGATACGAAGGCAAAAGCACTGTTACTACCTCCCCAGCCAATTACTGTCAAATAACCTGCTATATCTTTATGAGGACTAAGTATTTTCTCAGCTTCTGCTACTATTTTTTCTGATTGTTTAATACTAGAACCTTGAGGACCAGAGAAGAAAACTTGTAATAAACCATCATCTTCCTGAGGAATAAAAACTTTTTTGACAAAGATAAAACTAACAACTAGTACAACTAAAGATAGTGCAATAATAAGTGAGAATTTCTTTTTATGATCAAGAGCAAGATCTAAATAGTACAAATACTTGCTTTGTACTAATTTAATGAACTGATCAAATTTAACTAAAAACCCTAAAGGAGGTTGATCATTTTTGTTAATCATTCGACTTGCCATCATTGGCGTTAAAGTAATCGCCACAAAACCGGAAAATAAAACGCAGAATGCTAAGGTCCAAGCAAATTCAATGAATAACTTGCCCATAAATCCATCAATAAAACCTATTGGTAAGAATACTGAAACAAGTGTTATAGTCATCGCTACAATGGCAAAAGCAATTTCCTTAGATGCAAGAAAGGCAGCTTCTATAGGAGAATGCCCCATCTCATTGTACCTAAAAATGTTTTCTAACATTACTATTGCATCATCTACTACCAAGCCAATAGCTAATATCATTGCTAAAAGGGTAAATATATTGATAGAAAATCCTAAATAATACATAACAATAAACGTACCAATTAATGATATCGGAACAGTTACAAATGGTATGAGGGTGATTCTTACTGATGCCAAGAACAGGTATATTACTACCATAACCAAAACTAGTGCTTCCATGATAGTGAAGAACACTGATCTGATTGAAGCCCTAACTGGAATTGATTCATCATAGGCTATATCAATTGTTATACCCTTAGGTAGATTTTTTTTTATTTTATCTAGTGAAGATCTAACCTCTTTGGATAAATCAAGTATGTTTGCCTTCGATTGTTTTATAAGACCAAGTGCTATCGAGTTTTTTCCGTTATATCTAAAAATTACCTCAGTATCTGGAGGGGCTAAATATATTTTAGCAATATCTCGTAACTTTAATATATTAGCATCTTTCACTTTTAGTATAATTTTTTCAAACTCTTCCGGTTTACTTAAAGAACCATCTAATCTTACAGCAAAATCACGTGCAGCTGTTTTAATAGTTCCTGCTGGATAATAGATATTTTGTTTTTTTATAGCACTCTCAATTTCTAACACTGACATTTTATGTTGATATAATTTTACCGGATCTGGTTCTATACGCATAGAGTAATCTTTAGCACCATATATCTCAACCTGACCTATTGTTTCAAGTTTGTCTAAAATGGTTTTTACGCTATCTTGAACAATTTGGGTTAATTGTAAATCATCATATACATCACTACTGATACTTAAATACAAACTAGCGGAATTATCTGCATCCATCTTATCAACATAAGGCATGCTCATATCTTGGGGGAAGGAACTTATATTAGAAATTTTAGACCGAACATCGTTTAATGCTGTTTCTATATCAGCCGATGATAGAAACCTTAAAGTAATATGGCTGCTACCTGTAGAGCTTTGTGAAGTGATAGTATCAAGGTTTTTGACAGTTTTTAGTGCTTTTTCAATACGAGTTGTTATCTCTTTCTCCATATAAAGAGCATCTGCCCCAGGGTAATCTGCATATACTGTTATTACAGGAAAAGAAATATCGGGAATAGCCCTAATTTGCAGTTTAGTAAAAAATACCGCCCCTAAAATAACAACCACTAGACTCAACACTGTTGCAAATACTGGACGTTTTATACATATTTCACTTAAGTACATATTATCAATAAATCCTACTCAACTCCAATTACTAGTCTTTTTTCAATAATTTTAGCTAATTTACTGATAATTATTACCATAACATAGTAACAAAGTCCTGCTATTAACATAGGAGTAAAAAAAGTAAGATGTTCAGCCGATACTAGCTGAGCTCTCCGCATTAAATCCATTTCACCGATCATTGATATAATCGCCGACTCTTTGATTAAATTAATAAGCTCATTAACTAGTGAAGGTAAAATATTTCTTATGGCTTGAGGCAAGATAATATCTTTCATCATTAATCTCTCGGGTATAGCTAATGCTTTAGCTGCCTCAATCTGCCCTTTATCAACACTATTAATTCCAGCTCTAATTATTTCCGAAACATATGCCCCAGAGTTTAATGAGAAAGCTATGCTACCAGCAACGAAGACACCAAGCTTAATACCAATTACACTAGGTAAACCAAAATAAATTATGCTAAGTTGTATAAGTAATGGAGTACCACGAAAAACAGATGTATAGAAATTAGCAAACAGTCTTAACGCACAACTTTTACTTACCTTACAAATTGCTAGTAAGATACCAATAATCAATCCTAATAACACTGAAACTATACTGTATTTCAGTGTTACTACCATCCCTTGCATAATAAAATATATAGAAGAAAAATCAAGTAATTGCTCAAACATCTAACACTCTTAAGTAATCTCCATTAATAAAGCCAATGAATACCAGTGTACTCAGGCGGGAATGATGTCATCTACCGTCTTAAGAGTCAAGAGTAAAAAACATTATTTTATATAAATTTTGTTATCTTTTAACATAGAATTTAAACAAATAATAATTTTACGCATGACAGCTACCAATGCAACTTTAGCCGGTTTACCCGATTCAATTAAGCAGTAGTAAAAGACTTTCATTTTATAGCTAACCCGAAAAGGTTTAAGGCATATTAATGTAATAGCCTTGATGTCATTCCCGCTTCGGTCAGGAATCTAAAAAAATAGCCTAAAGACTATTAGATATTATATATCCCTGCCTACGTAGGGATGACATCGCTTCTAGCTAATCTAAGATTAACATATACCTAAAACCTTTTCGGGTTAGCTATATCATTAGATATCTTTTGAAACTCGCTTATGCTGAGGAATTTAAAGAAGCTACGGAACCTTGACCCGCAGCGTACTCAGATGCACGTGAGGAGCAGAGTACCGGTAGCACGAATAAATTACCAGCAGAAGTAGAGTTTCAAAAGATATCTATTATAACGCATAGCCACCAAAGCCGCCATATATAAAGCTTTTCTAGCATAAAATTTGCCGCCACTAATATACCCCTTACCAATTTTCTTACCACTCTTATTAATATAATCCTGAACTCATTTCAGGATGACGTCCCCTAAGTCCAAAGATGTGGGTAATAGTAAGCTCACAACTAACCTGAGGTTAACTGAGTTCACACATAGACCATGATTGACTTTGTCCGATTGGTGGACTGTGAAAAATAGCAGAACAATTTTTAAGATGTATAATTGGCCATCCTAAAAGTCTTTGGATAGCATAATAAACTCCACCATGTGCAACAATTAAAACTGGCTCTTGAAAGCTGAGCGTACTATTTAAAGCACACAAAACTCTCTTGTCAAAATCATTTACATATTCTGCTCCTTGGTGAGTATTGCCATCTCGCCATCTCTTCCAAATATTATCATCAACGGATTGACCTTCATATTCACCCCAACAACATTCTGCTAACTCCGGGACAATTGTAAGATCAACTTTTAGCTTTTCATTGACGATCTCAGCAGTCCTGTATGCTCTCATAAGCGGGCTTGTGACAATATGCTTTATATCCTTTTCTCCAAGAATATCAGAGGCTTCCCTCGCTTGGTTTTCTCCAGTTTGATTGAGAGGAATATCCTGCGAACCCATGTAAATATGGTGTCTATTCCAATCTGTTTCACCATGACGTAAAAAATAAAAAGGTTTTAAGGGAAGCGTCATAACTGTAATCTCTCATGCATAGTCATAAAACCTTGTGGGGCAGGATTTTCCTCTACAAAAGTCAGAATTTGCTTGGCAATCTCAAAAGGTGACCGGCTCGTAGTATCAACTGTTAAATCATATTCTCGCAGGCTACCTGCATGGACTCTATCTATTTGATCATTCGATAAACCTATAGCACGATCACAGCGTAAAATTTCTCGCTCTTGCATCACTGAAAGATCACAAAAAACTCCGACAAAATGGACAATATACCCTTTCAAGACTTTTATGTAAGATTTGAGGTAAACATCATCAAATAAGACTTCATCGATAATGATATTGTTTCCTCGACCTGCAAGCAAATTAGTAAAATCTGGCATGATACCAAAGAGTTGTTCACCTTTTTCTCCAACCTCAACACGCATGGTTGGGCCACGGTCATTTATCCCCGGAACGAAGGAAAAGTATCTAACATCCGGTTTATCATCAGATAAGCATGGTAATGGTGTCATGCTAATAAAAGTATCTATGCCAAAAGTAAGCCAAGAATCCTTACTTAAATACTGTATTGCTCTTGCGATAGATGTTTTACCAGCAGAACCACATCCATTTAAAAATATAATTTTACTCATATGGTATCTTGCTGTTCTTTCTCATTGCTACTAATACTGTGTCCTCCTAGGGTTAACTATATATAATAAATATAACAGATTTTTATGCTCCACTAATAGCAATTTTTATTATTTTTGCAAGGTTGCTTATTTTTTTTCATTCCTCAATACATTACTCTTGCTCACATTTTTTTAAAGAGTTATCATTATCTAGAGCTGAAGTTATAGTAATTAAGTTAGGTAATCAATAAATTAATAGAAATACCATGGATAAAAATATTATAACTACAGAATATAAAGAGTTTTTAGAACAGTTAAAAGTCCGTGTAGCTACAAGTCGCTATCAAGCAGCACGATCTGTTAATAAAGAGCTGATAATTTTATATCACCATATTGGTAGCGAGATTTTGACTCGTCAAGAGCAACATGCCTGGGGAACTAAAATAATTGACAAACTTAGTCGTGATTTAATATCTGCTTTTCCTGAAATGAAAGGATTTAGCACTAGAAACCTTAAATATATGCGACAATTTGCTAAAGAATATCCTGAACCTACATTTGTGCAAGAGGTACTTGCACAATTAACATGGTATCATAATATTACTTTACTAGATAAGGTAATAGATAAAGAGATTCGTCTTTTTTATATTAAGCACTCTATTACATATGGTTGGTCAAGAAATGTAATGGTTATGCAAATTGAATTAGCTCTACATAAACGTCAGAGTCAAGCTATAACAAATTTTAAAAATAAATTACCATCTCCGCAGTCAGATTTAGCCCATCATACTCTAAAAGATCCATATATTTTTGACTTCCTTAGCATAGGCAATGAAGCACATGAAAGAGAAGTTGAAAAAGCGTTAGTTTCTCATATAGAAAAATTTCTTCTTGAACTTGGAGTAGGCTTTGCCTTTGTGGGACGACAATATAAATTATCAATAGGAAATGAAGATTATTATATTGATCTGTTATTCTATCATTTGCATCTTAGAGCCTTTATAATTATTGAGCTCAAGGCAGGTAAATTTTCTCCTCGTGATGTAGGACAATTAAATTTTTACTTATCAGCTGTTGATGAACAATTAAAACATTCAACTGATAATCCATCTATAGGCTTAATTCTTTGTAAGGATAAAGGAGAACAAATCAAAGCCGAATATGCACTACGGGACATGACTAAGCCAATTGGTCTTGCTGAATATAAGTTGACTGAAAGCTTGCCAAAAAATATAAAAACTGCCCTACCAACCATTGAAGAGCTGGAAGTTGGATTGTCCGAGTATTTTGATTATGAGACTCTTGAGCGGACAACTGCTAAATTACAATCATTACCTAACTTACTAGCCCAAGAAAGAAAATCATTGCACAAACTTGCTGAGCTATATCCTGATCTAGCAAGTCAGTTTGTAGGAAAACATTATGATACCCATGCAACAGAATATCAACGAGAGAAAACAGCAGATGCAAGTAGTACAGCATTAGAAGAGTTGGAGAACATTGTGAGAATATGTGGTGGTTATGAGAAATTAGGTTTAACTCCAGTACAGCCACAATTACCTGAATTGGGCAAAACACGACAACACTCTACCATAATAATCAAAAAAGTAACCAAGTAATGACCAAGTTATAGCTAACCCGTTTAGGTTCTAGGAGTACAACTGTCAAAAGTGACTCCTCGCAATGACAAAATAGTTAACTATAACGCCAAGGTGGAACAACCAAAGAAACAGGTAAGTTTTTTACAGTAATAGCTGTATTTTGTAATGAATAATAATCATCCTCTCTAATTAAAGCTATTGCCATGTTCTGATAAATCGAACATATTGTACCAATTTTTATATTATTGGCAATAATCTCATCATCTTTTGCTATATCTGAACTGCCTGTATTAATGGAATCTATGTTAACGGATAATTTAAATATTTTTTTCCTTACTACTCCTTGGTATTTTGTTCTTGAAATAACTTCCTGTCCAATATAGCAACCTTTGGTATAACTTACAGCGTTTAATTCCTCACAGCCATATTCGACCGGAATGGATCTGTTGAAAATTAGATCCTCATACCCATCAACTATGGCAAAATTATATTTATCTTGCAGGTATAGTCCTGCTGTTCCTGCAGTTATTGGTACATCTTTACTAACAATGGAACGGAAACCGAGTTGATCATAACGAGGGTCTTTATATCCATTAAATTCCAACTGTTGTTTTGAGTAAATAACCTGATAGATGTTAGTTAAGTCGTTCACTTCAATTTTAGCACGTAATTTATACCGCACTAAGTGATTTTTAAATAAATCAGACTGATTAACATTTATATCAATAAAAAACCTTGTTGCTGCTAGTTTTAATACAAAGAAATCAAATAAATACCTTCCTTGATTACTTAGAGCATAACTATAACAATAATTATTATTTTTTATATCATTAGTTGTCAAATTATGCAAGAAATTCATCGCATCATCACCAAAAACTTCAATAATTGCTCTATTTGTTAATATTTCATGCATAATTACCAACTATGATATTTTAATTGACTTTAATAAGTTTTATAATACTATATTATACTGATGCAACAGTTGTTTGCTATAAATTATTTATTATATGAGATGTGCTTCCTACTGTACGACTTCTGAATATAAGATGAATGACTTAGTAATAAATCTCAATAAGATTGGTCTTGAACCTAAACACTTCGATGATGTACTATATATTCAAAAAGAACAAGTAAAAAACTTAGACCCTATAGATGTTTTCTTTTTCCCATTTGGCTGTGTTACTATATGGGGAGCTGAAGAAAGCCAAGAAAAAATGATTCTAGAAGACATAGTAGCTCTGCAAGCTAATCAAACTGACGAGATAATGTCTGACTTTATCTATTTTGATTATGATGAAACTACAGGTAAAACCTTTATAGATGAAGAAAAAAACCAAATCATTCTAGCAGATAAATCAACTTTTATAAAATTATCTATATCGCATGCTTTAGCTCAGTCAGTTAAGCTTAGTGTACTGGAAAAATCAGTAAGTAATTTAATTGTAAAAACAACACCGATTCAACAAGAGCTAGCCAGCACTGGCAGTGTATCACTTTCAAAAAAGGAAATATCTCAACAAATTGGCATATTATTTAACGAACGATATTCTATTAATTTACACAGCGATATACTAGATACTCCTGAATTTTTTTGGCGTCGTCCTAGTTATGAGCCTTTATACTTAATGACGGCAGAGTTTCAAGATATTCAAATTCGTCAGAATATTCTTAACCATCGACTGAACATGATTCATGAACTCTACAATATTTTGTCAAATGACTTAAACTATAAACACTCAACTAGACTTGAATGGATCATTATAATATTAATTACCATAGAAGTGGTACTATCCCTTGTTCACGATAAACTCTTTTTCAAAATAATTGGTTATCTTCTGAATAAAATTTAACTATTCACCTTACGTATAGCATTTAAAAATTGCAGAAAAGTACAAGACGTCTATTAGCGAGACCACGTGAGTGTAGTGGCAATCATAGTACCCTACATTTTTTATGTCACTACTGTTAAGAGTTCTTCCGAGCGTCATTGCGAGGAGTCGCTGAAAGCGGCGACGCGGCAATCCAAGATACGCGAAGCGTTACTCTAAAAAAACAGCTTCGCTGTTTACCTGGATCGCCACGGCATCTAAAGATGCCTCGCGATGACGATTATGATGACGATTATAGAAAAATGTAGGGTACTATGGTCGCAGCTCCTCGCAATGACGCTAGGCTGTTTTTCCTATGACTTTACATATGGATTCTCAGTTTTAGTATAAGTAAATCTTATTGGCACACCGGGTAAATTAAAAGCTTCCCTCAAGTTGTTTACAAGGTATCTAGTATAACTATCCGTGATTTTCTCAGGATTATTAGAGAATAGTTTAAAAGTTGGTGGGCGAGTTTTTGTTTGGGTCATATATTTAATTCTAACACGTCTACCACCTTTTTGTAAGGGCAGCGGATGTTGCTCGAGTGCAAAACCTAACCAATTATTCAGTTTACTGGTAGCAATTTTTTTATTCCATAAAGTATAAATTTTTATAGCCTCATCTAGTACCATATTAATATTCTGCTTTTTTAAGGCTGATATGAATATTATCGGTACTCCTTTAACTTGCGGTAGATTGGTTTCCATCTTATAAAGAAATTCTTCCTTAAATTTATCTTTATTTTTCCCTTCAATTAAATCCCACTTATTAACTACTATGAGCAGGCTTCTGCCCTGCTCTATAACATAACTGGCAATATTCAGATCTTGTTGCTCCAAATTCGTTCGTGCATCAACCATCAAAATAACAGTATTAGCAAACTTAATACTATTAATAGTATCAGAAGCTGATAATTTTTCTAAGGACTTGTTAATAGCTCCCTTTTTTCTTAGACCAGCCGTATCAATTAATTTAAATTTATTATCATTATATAACCAATCAATTTCTATAGATTCCCTTGTTATACCGGCTTCAGGTCCTGTTAACAATCTTTCATTGTTAATAATACTATTAATAAGAGTAGATTTTCCTGCATTTGGTCTACCACTCACCACTATTTGTATACAGTCAGCCTTTATTGGATCAGTTAATTCTTCCTCTAATTCCTCATCTCCTAATTCTTCAGTTATTGCATCGTGTAAATCTGCCATACCAACACCATGTTCTGCAGAAATTGGTACTACATTATCAAAACCAAGCTTGTAGTATTCTTTAGCAAAATCAAACCGTCCTTCACATTTATTGACAATCAACACAGATTTTTTATCATATCTTCTGATAAAACTAGCAAAAAACTTATCTTCCGGTAATACGCCATCCTTACCATCCACCATAAGGCATAGCAAGTCTGCTTCTATAATGGCTTCTACAGTCTGTTGCATCATTCTATATTCTAATTTTTCACCGATTGCTTCTTCTAAACCAGGAGTATCAATTACCGTAAAATCAAATGGCCCAATTTGGGCATCAGAGTATTTTCGATCACGTGTTACCCCCGGGAGATCATGTACGATAGCCTTTTTCCTGATAGCCAAACGATTAAAGAGCGTAGACTTCCCTACATTGGGTCTACCAATAATCGCCACAATTTTTTTATGCATCACCTTTATATTATCATAATAATTCATTAGCACTAATACCCAAATCATTTGAATATTGCAGTATTTGAGTATATTATTAACACTTAATTATATAAAATTAAAGTATAAACAGACTTCTCAAGGACAAATATTATGCATAATGGCAGTTCTAATAATCTTTATTATGCACTAGAAGGCTTTAAAACTATGCTTATTCCAATGCGAGCAAACATAGAAATTTTAGAGCAGTGGTTTAAAAATAGCAATAATCCTATAAAAGATAGCGGCTATACTCACGTTATGTTAGCATATTTGACGCTTGCTGAAAGGATGACTAGAACATACAAGAAGCCAGAATTTAACATTAATGAATGTATTATTGATGGTACGTCTTATGTGGTTAAAGAAAAAACAGTTGCTACTAAAACATTTTGTCAATTAAAGCATTTTAGCAAAATTGCTATTAAGCAAGAAATGCCAAAATTATTAATAATCGCTCCACTGTCAGGACACCATGCTACCTTACTTAGGGACACTGTAACTGAAATGCTCCCATACGCAGATGTATATATTACAGATTGGCTTGATGCAAGCACTATACCTAATCAACTTGGTAAATTTAACTTAGATGATTTTATAGACTACTTAATTGAGTTTATGACGCTTCTAGGAGCAAATCTGCATACTATGGCAGTATGCCAACCAACAGTCCCCCTTCTAGCTGCCATTAGTATAATGTCTGCAAATAATGATGTAAATGTGCCGCGGTCAATGATTTTGATAGGTGGACCTATTGATGCAAGGCTTAATCCTACAGATGTTAACTTGTTTGCAATCCATAAAAGTATGCAATGGTTTTGCCAAATGATGATTACATCCGTACCCTCTAACTATCCTGGTTACGGAAGAAATGTCTATCTAGGGTTTGTACAACTTATGGGTTTTATCAGTTTAAATATTCCTCGGCATATTAATTCGCATTTAGATTTACTACAAAATTTGCTAGATGGCAACCTTGAAAAAGCTAATCATACCATAAAATTTTATGATGAATATTTAGCCACTATGGATATGACATCGGAATTCTATCTCCAAACAATACAAGAAGTATTTAAAGATTTTGCTCTTGCCAAAGATGAATTTGTCTCAAAAAATCGTAAAGTTCATTTAAAAAATATAACAAAATGTGCTTTACTAGGTATCGAAGGCGAGAATGACGATATAGCTGCGGTTGGACAAACTAAAACTGCATTAGATTTGTGTTCCGGTATTCCTATGACAATGAAAAAATATCATTTACAAAAGGGAGTTGGGCATTACGGCTTATTTAGTGGTAGCAAATTCAAACAGTTTATTGTCCCAATAATTAGGGATTTTATATATACTCGATAATCAAGTTTTTTTTCTGAAGGCTACAATTCATGGCAGTTTATGTCATCCCCGCGTAAGCGGGGATCCATAACACTTAATAGTCTTTCAGGCTTATTTTTTTAGATTCCCGCCGTTGCTAAGAATGACATCGAGTGCATATTAAGCACTTTTTCCTTTATCTATTAGGCTTGCAGCCCGACTTTTAAATTACCCTAGACTTCTAATGCAAAAAAGTTATTGCATTAACTGTTAATCCGTTTATAACGGATTAACAGTTAATGTTTAACTAATTAAATGCAAATTATATGAGCAAAATAAAATTCCAACTTTTACCACAAAGAGAAATTAAAGTGAATTTTAAATCACTTGATTTACTTCCAACAAGACAAAGTAATGAAGCTTTTATAAGCAATATTTGTGCTAATGCTCATTATGAAGTGTTAAAAAGCGTGCAATAATGACCCACTAAATGGGTTAATGTGCGTTGAAAAATGACCCACCTAAGAAGTGGGAAAAGTAGTACGTTATTAATCCATTATTATCAACCTATACTTCTATTATTTTCAGAATAAATAATAGGAGTATAAAATCAGAGATGTTAATAATGGAAAGTAAGAGAAAGATATTAGGACGTTATCGTCGTGGAGAAGGTATACGTTCAATAAGTAGAGAATTAAATATATCACGTAATACAGTTAGAAGTATCATTCGTACGCAAGGAGAGATTAAATCTGATTATATACGAATAATTCAACCTATACCTAAACTCGGGAAATATATTGAGAGTCTTGAGAGGATGTTGCGGGATAATAAGAATTCAAAGCCTAAAAAAACAGGGAAAGCTTTATTTGAGGAGTTAAAGATTTATGGGTATCAAGGCAGTTACTCTGCTGTTAGTCGTTATATTAACACTTGGAATGATAGAAATTTTGAGATTAATATAAAAGCTTGCGTACCTTTATCCTTTGCTCCTGGGGAAGCTTACCAATTTGACTGGAGTAGTGAGCAAGTAATATTAGCTGGAGAAATAATAAATGTTAAAGTAGCTCACTTTGTTTTGTGTTATAGCCGTAAAAAATTTATCTATATTTATCCTACTGAAGCTCAAGAGATGGTATTTGATGCACATGTTAGAGCCTTTACTTTTTTTGGTGGTAGTCCAACTAAAGGGATTTATGATAATATGAAGACTGCTGTCAGTAAGGTTTTAAAAGGCTCTAATAATAGAGAATGGAATCCAAAGTTTGAAAAGCTCTGCGCACATTATCTCATTGAACCGATAGCATGTTCTCCAGCTCGAGGTAATGAAAAAGGTAGGGTTGAGCGACAAGTACAGATTGACCGGGAACAGTTCTTTACTCCTATGCCAAAAGCTTTAACCTTGCAAGAATTAAACGATATATTAACCAGCAGATTAGTTACTTATAATAGCTCTCATAAACACCCCGAATATAAAGATAAGACTATAGATGAAGCATATCAACTAGAACGTAATTTTTTAGTATCCGTGCCTGTATTATTTAACGGTTGCAAAGAAATAGATATCAAGGTTTCTATTACTTGTTTGGCTAGATATGAAAGCAATAATTATAGCGTTCACTGTAGTTGTGCTGGGAAAATAGTACAATGTAAGATATATGCTGAACATCTAGTATTTATTTATAATGGTCAAGAGGTAGGTCGTCATAAACGGAAATTTACTAAGGGAGAAACTTGTTATGACGTCAATCATTATCTGCCAATATTAAGGTATAAACCCGGAGCATTAAGAAATGGTGAACCATTCCTTAATATGAATTTACCAGAAGAGCTCATAGAAGTTAGAAGACGTCTTGAGAGCAGCCCAGCAGGTACAAGAGATTTTGCTCATATATTATCGTATATAGCAATGGAATCCATAGAAGCAGTAGTATCAGCATGCACCCAAGCACTAAAAATAGGAACTGTTAGTAAGGAGGTAATTTTAAATATTATATTACGTAATAAAGATGAGTTAAAAGTAACAGAGCCAAGTAATTACCAAGAATATCATACTTTAAAACATATCCCGAAAGCTAATTGTGAGATATACGATAATTTTCTCAAGTTAGGAGGTAAGTAATGAACAATGTATATCAAGAATCTACTAGAGAAGATATTATAAATGTTATGAGAAAGCTAAAATTTACAGGGATGCTTGAGTCTTATGATGAAATTATATCTGATGCCATAAGGCGTAAAGAAGCCTCGAATTATATTTTACATAATTTATTAAAATCTGAACTAACAACACGAACTCTTAGGTCTATTCAAAGTAGGATTAGCGCAGCAAAGTTTCCTGAGAAAAAAGATATAGATAATTTCATATTTATCGATACCCCAATAAACCAAGAACAAATTATGCATCTATATAGTTGCGAGTTTATTAAAACATCTAGAAATATAATCCTAGTTGGTGGTACTGGTAGCGGTAAAACTCACCTAGCTATTGCATTAAGTACAAAAGCAGTACGAAAAGGTTATAAATCAAGATTTTTTAATCTTGTAGATCTTGCTAATCAATTAGAATATGAAAAGAACTCTGCTCAGGTAGGAAAACTAGCAGCTTCCTTGCAAAAAATAGATGTACTAGTCCTAGATGAGCTTGGTTATCTACCATTTTCTAAGAATGGCGGTCAACTTATCTTTCATCTATTATCTAAAATACATTCCAACACTTCAATTATTATTACTACTAATCTTATATTCTCAGAATGGTCACAAATATTTGGTTGTAATAAAATGACTTCAGCGCTACTTGATAGAGTTTGTCATAATTGTGATATCATTGAAACGGGAAATGAAAGTTATCGTATGAAAAAAAAACAATAGTTCTAGACTTATGTGGGTCATTTTTCAACGCTCTTCCTGGGTCATTTTTCAACGCTTATTGACAACCAGATTACTGGCTTATAAAACTTATATAAATGAATATAACAAAAAATTAATGTTATTTACTAAAGAAATGAATCATAAAGAAGTAGCAAAATATACAGAAAACACTACTTACGAAGAGATTTATTGTACTAATCATAATAACGAACCACAACTAATAGGAGCAATAGATGAGTAGGAGTCAAGACTCAGTTTAACAATTAGCCTTATGGTCACTCAATTGCAGGATAATGCAAAAATCACAATTAATAGTTGTTATAGATATAAATTCAACCACCATCGATGTCATCCCCGCGTAGGCGGGGATCTATATTACTTAATAGTCTTTCAGGCTATTTTTTTAGATCCCAGCTTTCGCTGGGATGACATCGAGTGCATATTAAGCACTTTTTCCTTTATCTATTAGGTTTGCAGCCCGACTTTTAGTTTATGTCATCCGAGCTGCGGCGGGGATCCAAAAATAACCTGCAAAGGCTATTTTCTTACTAAGATTTTTGCTCTATCGGTGATGATTTCATCAACAAGTCCAAAAGATTTAGCTACTTCAGGATCCATGAAATTATCACGTTCCATACTTTTTTCAATAGAATCTAGTTCTTGCCCTGTATGCTTGACATATAAGTTATTGAGCATTCTTTTTAATTTCATGGTTTCTTTAGCATGAATTTCTATATCTGTAGCTTGCCCTTGGTAACCACCCGACGGTTGATGGATCATTATACGACTATGTGGTAGGGAATAACGCATATTTTTCTCACCAGCAGTAAGCAACAAAGACCCCGCGGAACAAGCCTGCCCTATACAAAGAGTAGAAATTTTAGGTTTAATATATTGCATAGTATCATAAATTGCCAAGCCAGAAGTCACAACACCACCAGGAGAGTTAATATACATAAATATATCTTTTTCTGGATTTTCTGCCTCTAAGAATAGTAATTGGGCAACCACCACATTGGCCATATAATCTTCAATTTGACCACAAACAAAAACGATGCGTTCCTTTAATAACCTAGAATAGATATCATAGGCTCTTTCCCCTCTAGGGGTTTGTTCAATTACTATAGGCACGTATGTCATTAAATTTTCTCCTAAATTTATTGATAAAAAGTCTAAGTTCTTATATCTGAAGAATGTGGTATACTCAAATGATTTCAAGAATTATTTTTTAGCCAATTGGTGAGGCTAGGCTTGGACTAAGTACATTGTCTATTTTAGGTATCATTTGTACGAAATAATTTGATATAAAAAAACCAAGTTTAAGCCCCAATCTAAGTGATGATCGATTGTGCATGTGGCAACTCCACATAGGGGCTATTTTTGCTTCTTCACATTTTTTAATTAGATGTGATACAACCTGTGCAGCGTGCTGTTTACCACGGTAATCAGGATGGGTAATAACTCCAATTTCTGCATAACCGCCTCCAGTAATGGCGTACGTTTCACTTACAACTTGATCATCTTGACACAAAGCGTATCCTGTACCATATTTTAAAAAGTCCTCATCTGAACCGTACAATTCAGAAGTCTCTTTATACCAAAAGCACTTTTTAAATAATTCCGCTGTGTCTATTGGTTTAATCGTCATAGCTTCATCTACTGTCTCAATTTTTATCAAACTTTTTAACCGTAATTCAGCACGCAAATTAAAATCCCACCCTTTCTCTAAAAACAAATAATGATATATAGGATTACAATAAATCATTGGAAATTCATGCCCATTTACAAGAGAAATACACGTTTCAACTGATTGATCTGTTAAGTTTCCAGCTACAAAAACAAATGGATCTCTACAATTTTCTAATACCATGACAACACCCCCCGGAAGTTCAAAAATCTTTCCAATTTTATTCCTATCGACTATTGCCCATAGGACTGCTTGATTTGGAAAATATTTCAACTCTGAGATAATTGCCGAATTGCTGATTTTTTTGATTTCTTGAATCATTTTTATTCAGCTACCTTATTATTCACTAGCACTCGTTTGTTTCTTCATAGAAGATTCCTTAGACAATTTTTTATTGCTCACTGATTTTAGCTGATCAAAAATGCTTAAAGCTTGAGTTATAAAACTTCCTGGTTCAGAAAGATTTGCCGGAAGAATTACTGTATTACTATCTTTGGCTAACTCACCAAAAGCATTTATATATTGTTCAGCAATTTTTAAAGATACTGCGTCATTACCCCCAGACTTTTGAATAGATGCGGCAATAACTTCAATACTTTTAGCAGTAGCCATTGCTACTAATCCTATTGCCTCAGCTTCACCTTTAGCTCTATTTACTTGATCAGTATAGGAAGCTTCAGAATTTAATACAACTTGAGCCTTCTCACCTTCTGCATGGTTTATTTTTGCTTGTCTATTGCCTTCTGAATCCAAAATTTGAGCTCGTTTCTGACGTTCTGCTGCAACTTGTAATTCCATCGCTTTAAGTATTGTTTGTGGTGGCTGAATATCTTTAATTTCATAACGCATACATTGTATCCCCCAATTTATTGCAGCTTGGTTAATAGCAGACACAATAGCGATGTTTAACGTTTCTCGTTCTTCAAAAGTTCTATCTAATGGTAACTTACCTATTTCTGAACGCATGGTGGTCTGTGCAAGCTGTGTGATGGCATAATATGGACTACTAACACCATAAGATGCAGCAACTGGATCAACAATTTTTACATATAAAACACCATCTATTAATAACGTAACATTATCATTGGAAATGGCTGTTTGAGCAGTAACATCAATAGCTTCCTCCTTCAAAGTGTGTTTATAGGCTACTCTCTGAATCACTGGTATCAAAATATTCAATCCAGGCTGCAAAACCCTATCAAATTTTCCAAACTTTTCTACAACCCATGCTTGTTGTTGTGGTACAACCTTAACCATCTGTACAATAATAAGAATTGCCACGATACTACAAACTAATAATATATATTCCATTTTAATCCTCTGTTAATTTAATCATAGTTGATGACATCGTTCGCAGTTGATGCTTAACAATGTAACTTTGTTACATTGAATTCAGGTTAATCTAACAATTTGACGACACTACCATCATAAATCTTAGTAACCCCTTCCAGTACCACCATATCTCCTTCCTTAATTTCGTTTGAGATAATCTCTGTTAAACCATTTAAACTAGTGCCAAGTGTAACATAAAGTTGTTGTACCTTATTGTCATTGAGTTTATATACAAAATACTCACCTTTATTATTACTCTGTACCGATTGATTAGGCACAGCTAAATTCCTATGTTTGTTAAGAATTAGATCTATATTTACATAGCTTCCATGCACAATATTACTATTAGAATCAACGATAATTTTAGCACTTATAGTGCCATTATCTGAAACATATTGTGAGATTTCAGCAATCTTTCCATTAATTAATCCACCCTTATTATCGGTTATCACTAAATTAGTGGATTCTGACACCTGATTATAAAGCCCCTCAGGTAGCTCCATTAAAATATTATTAGTAGTAGAGTTTTGAGCAATAATGCTAAAAAGATAATCTCCTTGTTTTATCTTATCCCCTATTTTGGATTTTATTATACCAATATATCCATCAAATGGAGCTATAAGAACCATATCGTTGTAACTATTCATTGCTTTAGCAAAAGCAAGCTTAGCTTCTTCTAACTCGCTGCTAAATTTGTCTAGCACATCACTACTAATATATTTTTTGGCAAGTAATTCCTTATTACGGTTATAAGAAGCCTTGGCCTTTCTTAAAGAGACTTCCGCTTGTGACTTAATTGACATAGCTAAATCTTGGTCAATAATAAGCAAAACATCACCTTGATGGATCTTACCTCCTTGGGAAGTAGATACTACATCAAGTCTACCAGAAACATGTGCATAATAATCACGGCTCATACCACTCTTACATTGTCCTATAACGCTGAAAACATTATATAAATCAGCCATTTGTACTTTAGTAACTTTTACCCCAATACTTTCTTGTTCTTCAGCTATAGCACAGCAAGAAGTAATGCATATACACAAAAAAATAATTATAGTTTTAAATCTGTTATCCAACGATGTTCCTTCTCTAAAATCTCAAAACGAATTTTTTCACTTTTTTTATCTAGTTCTGTTTCCGGGATCAAAGAAGCTCCGTCAAATTCAAAACCATAAAAATTAATCTGTAATTTGCTACATATTTTTGCCACTGACTCAATATTTTCTAAAATATCGTCAACAAATATTATTGTTTTAGGATAGTAGTTTTTTTTGTGTAAAATATTCTCTAATACTGCACCTTTATCAACATCGGCTGTAAGAATCACCCCTTCTTTCATCATTGGCACACCACCCCCAATATGTAATTCATCAACTAATATTTCCTCTTTTATCGGAGTAGATTTCATAAAATCTATATTTATCCCTTTAAGCTCTGTAAGACGCCAATTGGTAAAATCCTCAATAACACCAAATTTCCCTGTATATAATTTGGTCAGAGCAGCAGTTGGGATTTGCATCTTCCATAATCTACCTAGTATATCAGTTATATTATAGTCCACTAAGCGAATAGTACGATTTTTTAAAATAATACTGAATAAAAGATGTCTTTCTTCTCTCGTAAGACGGTTTTTGCTTTCAGCACGCCACTGCCGTCTATAAGGATGAGTTAAGCGATATTCATCTTGATCCATGATAAGTACGTCATCTACATCAAAAAGCACCAAGCTATCTTGATCTAGCTTATCTATTACTTCTGATATTTTTAAAAAATCGGAAACCTTAGTTGTTTTAGCAAATATATGTTTATTCATAGTTCTAATGATAAGTTTATTATTTCTTCCAAAGAATTAGCTATTATAGCTAAATCTGATTCTCGTACAAGAGTATGAACTCCGTCTTTTATTAATTTCATCACTACCATATCACTAGTAATCTTTTCTACCAGGTTATTTGAGATGGTATAAGGTACGTCTTCATCTAGCATCCCGTGAATTAAATGAATAACTCCCTTAAGATTAATACTATTTGAATTTAGTAACAAGTGATTTCTAGCTTCGAGTATTAATTGATAACTTATTGGATATTTATAGCTGCAATTAGGACTACCAATCTCAAGGTACTTTTGTTGTTGCATTTGTGTTTTTTGCATTTCAGTTAAATTTTGCCAAATATTTTCTGTAAAATCTAGGGCAGGAGCAATACAAACAAGACCACAAACCTTACTAGGAAATTTTATAGCAGCAAGAATAGCTAACCAACCACCCATACTGGAGCCTATTATAATAGCTGGTTGCACTACAAGTTTATTTAAAACTAGTTCAACCCCTGTAAGCCAAGATCCAATCGTTTCATCTAGAAATCTACCTGATGATTCTCCATGACCAAAGTTATCAAATGTGATAAAATTATAATCACGTTTTTTACAGTAATTCTCAAGAAATATAGCCTTTTTACCATTCATACCCGACATTAAGCCATGCAAGAAAATTACCGATGGCATATTTTTTTTACTACTTTCGTGATGATTGTAAGTGATAAATCTTTTCTTTTCTGTATTATATATTTTACGCATTTAAATTAATTATGTAAAAGATTAATGATTTCATCAGATTCACCCAAACGATATCATACACCCACCATTTTGCAAGTAGTTCCAGCTTTATTCTCTGGTGGAGTAGAGCGAGGAACAATTGAAGTGGCTAAAATGTTAAAAAAAGTTGATTATAATGTTATTGTAGTTTCATCTGGTGGTTCATTGGTTGAAGAATTAGTGGCGGCAGGAGTGCCACATATTTCTATGAATAGTGCTACTAAAAATCCTTTGACAATATGGAAAAACGCAAGAATTCTGTCAGAAATAATTAAGGAATATAACGTAGATATAGTACATGCAAGATCGAGAGCTCCAGCTTGGAGTTGTTATATGGCGGCAAAGGCTACAGGCACTAAATTCTTAACAACATTCCACGGAGTCTACAACATCTCGAATCCTTTCAAACATTTTTATAATAGCGTCATGGTCAAAGGCGAAAAGATCATAGCTGTGTCTAATTTTGTAAAACACCATATATTAATTAATTATCAAATCCTAGAAGATCAAATTGTTGTAATATGTCGAGGGGTAGATTATCGTTATTTCAATCCAAAAAATGTTACAGAAGAAAAATTACTAAAACATAAAAAGAAATACGGTATATCTAACAATACTCCTATAATATTATTACCATCAAGAATGACCAGTTGGAAGGGGCATCTTACCCTTGTTGAAGCACTTGGCAAATTAAAACATCTAGATTTCTACTGTCTAATGGTTGGAGATTTATCCAAACATCCCAATTTTACCAACCGAGTAAAATCTCTTATAAACTTATTGAAGCTACAAAGTAAAATTCAAATTTTTGGTAATGAAGCTGATATGCTTAGCCTTTACGGTATTTCAGATATAGTAATATCTACTTCAATTGAGCCAGAAGCATTTGGTCGAACTATAACTGAAGGACAATCAATGGAAAAGCTAGTAATTGCTACAAATATAGGTGGAGCTATTGAAACAATATTAGATAAAAAAACTGGATTTCATGTCAAACCAAACGATGCTGTCGATTTAGCAGAAAAAATCGAACATTGCTTATCTATACTCAAAACCAATGAAGGTAAAAAAATACAACAAGCAGCAAGAAAAGCAGTAATCGATAATTTTTCCCTTGATTTAATGCTTAGTAAAACCTTAGATCTATATAAAGAAATGCTCAAAAAAACATAATATTTTCCCCAGTTCTTTGTAGTTCTCTTATATCTTCCCACCTGTAGCTACGATTTTTAAACTACCCTAGAGAGGCAATGAAAATTCTATTCTTGAAATATACTAATTATACTTTATACTGACCCGTTATTGTAAGATTAAAAAGAGAGTATTATGGCTAGGATAACGATTGAAGATTGTGTTGGAAAAATTCACGATAGGTTTAAGCTTGTAGCTTTAGCTGCTCAAAGAGCAAATGATATAAATTCCGGTAGTAAAATGACTATTAATAACGTTAAAGGTGATAAGGCAACTGTGCTGGCATTACGTGAAATAGCTGCTGGTCATATAACGATTCCAGCCCTAAAGGCACAATTATTAAAACGTCTTCGAACAAAAAGTAGAATCGATCCTATTGATGAAGAAAATACTGAGGCTTCCCTTGATACTGCTGTAGAAGAGTTTGATTATTTACCAAGCGGCTCAGATCTTTGTGTTACTGAAGACTACTCTGATTTAGATGATCAAATATTTGATGATAATGCTAGTGATGATGAACAAAAATGATTATTGGTGTTGGTACAGATATAGTACAAATTCCAAGAATAGAAAGGATCTTAAACCTATATGACCAGCGTTTTATAAACAAAATTCTTTCTAAAACGGAAATACAAAAGCTAACTTCTCTAAGCAAAGACCAATATGGTTGTTTTTTGGCGAAAAGGTTTGCTGCGAAAGAGGCAGTTAGCAAAGCCCTTGGTGTCGGAATTGGGCGGGGTTTACAATTTAAAGACATCTCTGTACTAAATGATGCCTTAGGAAAGCCCTTTGTCCAAATTTGTCATCCTGAAAATCCAAACAAATTTGGACAAATCAAAATTCACTTGTCCATTTCAGACGATTACCCAATTTCTGTAGCTTTTGCAGTCATTACCTCTAAGGTTTAGAGCTTTTCTAATAGTTCAAACATAGTTTTACCAATATCAGCTGGCGATCTAGTGATAGTAACACCTGCACTTTGCAACGCCTCCAACTTATCTTCAGCTGAACCCTGTCCATTAGAAATAATAGCACCAGCATGCCCCATTCTTTTACCTTCAGGAGCAGTAACACCAGCAATAAAACTAACCATTGGTTTTTTAATCTTTGAGCTTTTTATTAATTTAGCAGCATCTTCCTCAGCACCCCCACCTATTTCACCAATCATAATAATCGATTTTGTTTCATCATCTTGTAAAAACATTTCAATACAATCAACAAAATCGGTGCCGTTAACTGGATCTCCACCAATACCAATACAGGTAGATTGACCAAGGCCAACAGCTGTAGTCTGTGCTACTGCTTCATAAGTCAAAGTACCGGACCGGGATATAATTCCCACCCCACCTCTCTTATGAATATAACCAGGCATTATACCGATTTTGCATTCATCAGGAGTAATAATACCAGGACAATTTGGCCCAATTAATCTAGTTTTTGATCCGATTAATGCCCTTTTGACCTTTATCATATCAAGTATCGGTATTCCTTCTGTAATACACACTACCAAACTAATTCCTGCATCTATAGCTTCCAAAATTGAATCAGCAGCAAAAGGTGGTGGAACATAAATAACGCTGGCAGTAGCCTTAGTTTTTGCAACTGCCTCATGTACTGTATTATATACAGGTAGATCTAGATGAGTATTTCCACCTTTTCCAGGAGTTACCCCTCCTACCATTTTAGTACCATAACTGATGGCCTGCTCAGAATGAAAAGTCCCTTGAGAGCCAGTAAAACCTTGGCAAATTACTTTTGTATTTTTATCAACTAATATTGACATATATGCATTTTCCGTATTTTTTATATGAATTATTTTACTGCATCGACGATCTTAACAGCAGCATCACCTAAATCATTTGCAGCAATTATTTTTAAACCAGAATTTGCTAAAATATTTTTACCTAATTCAAAATTGGTCCCAGCTAAACGTACAACCAGTGGAACTGTAATGCCAATCTCTTTCACTGCAGCAATAATTCCTTCAGCTATTATATCACAACGCATTATACCACCAAAAATATTAACTAAAACCCCTTGTACATGTGAATCTGATAAAATTATTTTTAGTGCTTCCGTTACTTTCTCACGATCAGCCCCACCACCAACATCTAAAAAATTTGCCGGTTCAGCACCATAAAGCTTGATAATATCCATTGTAGCCATAGCTAGCCCAGCCCCATTCACCATACAACCAATAGTACCATCCATCTTAACATAACTAAGACCAAGGCCAGCTGCTTTTATTTCAAGAGCATCTTCTTCATCATCATCCCGCATATTTAAAATATCAGGATGTTTAAATAGTCCATTATCATCAAAGTTAATCTTGGCATCAAGTGCCAATAAACTACCATCAGCTTTTGTTATTAATGGATTAATTTCAATTTGATTAGCATCAGTTGCTATAAAAGCTCGATAGGTTGATTCAACAATTTTCATCATTTGTTTTGCCTGATCATTCTTAAAGCCAAGCTTATATGCCATTCTACGACAATGAAATGGCTGTATGCCTGTTGCAGGATCAACTGATACTTTAATAATTTTCTCTGGAGTATTATGAGCAACTTCTTCAATATCTATCCCACCTTCAGTAGAAGCTATAAAAGTTACCTTGCTATTACTACGATCAAAAACGGCACTAAAATAATATTCTTTTAAAATATCACACCCAGATTCAACATAGAGATGGCGAACCTTTTGGCCAATAGCTGACGTCTGATGAGTTACTAAGTTAATGCCAAACATTGCATGTGCTGCTTTCTTTGCCTCTTCTTTAGTTCTTACAACTTTTACACCACCAGCTTTTCCCCTACCACCTGCGTGGATTTGGGCTTTAACCACATATATTTCTGCTTCTAAACCATCAATTAGCCTATCGATGTCTTCTTTTTGCAATATTACAACTCCTGTAGAAGTAGGTATACCATATTGCCTCAGAATCATCTTTGCTTGGTATTCATGAATATTCATTTTTATAATTCTTTAAATAATTTAATCCTAGGCTCTTATATACTACAAATGTTGCCAATTTGTAAAGCTTCATTTACTACTTGTTAGGCAGGGTAATTTAAAAGTCACAGTTATTAGTTGTTATAGATGTAAATTTAACCACTACCGATGTCATCCCTAATGGTGATGATTACTTAAGCCTACTATTAATTTATTACATCAAACTGAGGTTAAACTAATAGGTATATTCATCTTACTCTACTTTTTGCTTACGATTTTTGTCTCCTAGATATATATACTCCACTTGAGATTATTATTATTGCTCCAATAATTGAAAAACTATCCGGTATTTCTTGCCATATAACTACACTTAAAATTAAAGAAAATACAACGCTGCTATAAGCTAGTATACTCATTTCAGTAGCTAAACCAATTTCTAATCCCTTATTTAATAATATTTGGTGTAAAAGCATCAACAGAGCGTTGATTAATAGCAATATCCAATCCTTTGAAGAAACTTGCGTTATATTAAAATCCACTAAAAATGGTAACATAATAAGAGAGGAAATCCAAAAATAATACACTAATACTCTATCTGAGGTCTCTGTTTTTAGTAAGTTGTGTAATGATATAATAGTTAATGCCATAAATATTCCGCTAAATAATCCAAAAATGGCTCCTAAATTTATAATTTCTACTGATGGCTTCAGTATTAATAAACAGCCAATAAACCCAATCATTGCTAAAAATAATAGATCATTTTTGATAGATTTATCAGTAAAAATACCCGTTATTAGCAGTACCCAAATTGGAGACAGATTCGTAAGTGTACTAACATTGAAAAGAGACAAGTAATTTACTGATGAAAACACGCAATACCAATATGCTGTACCCAATAATCCCCTTGTAATTAATGCACAATATCGCTGTGATACTATTAATTGACCACGAGACCTAATAACTTTTGGTAAAAAAAAGATAGCACAAAGAAAGAATTGTAAAAATACAACTAGAGAAATAGGTATACTACTATTAAGAGATTTTACTATACTAGCTTTCATTGCTCCAAGTCCAAATGCACTTAAGATATATAATGTTGCTTTCATAGTGGTTCTACTCTAATGAATTGACTTTGCAAAATTTCTAGGTATTCGCGTATACTTCTCCTACTTCAATTGGAACGTAAAACAATCCATAATACGCGAATTGGGGTATAATGGGTAACTCGCATTAATCAATAAATTGTCCTACCACTACCTTTAAAATTCTGATGAGCCTTATCTAATTTTTTGATAAATTCTGGAGAATAAGATTTAAGATCATTTTTTGATCCACCTTCATATTTTTTAGCTAGATCTATCCCCCCTCTAATCATATTATAAGCAAAATTTTCTTCCTTTGTTTCTCCAGCTATTCTTTTAGGGTTCATGAACTTATAAACTTGGTATAAAGCAAAATTTTTCACTAAACGTCTTGCTTCCAATCTAGATTGATTACTTATACCTTGTAGCTTATCTTTTGATTTTATCAAACCTCGGTTAGCTTCTTTTACCAATTGCGAATGTTGTTGCATTAAGTAACTACTTACTTCAGCAACATTCTTACTAACAAGGTTCTCATCAATTTTAACACCTAATTTTTCTAATTTCTTGTGTCCAAGTTTACCTAAATATTTTTTTATTAATAGGATGATCTGAGTCTGTAATTTTGTTAGATCCATTGTTTGCTCGTTAAGACAAGCCAATATTTGTTCTATTTCCTGTTCGAAAGCATCGTTTTTACTTAACTCATTGAAAATTTCCATCGCCTCATCAGATCCAAGCTCATCATCAGTGATGCCTACTAATGCATCCTTAATTTGGTCTGCCAATTTTCTAGAGTCCTTTGGTTTTTTGTCATCTGTTTCCATTTATTAGTCCCCTGTTTACGAAGTCTATTCTTGAGTAGTAAAATGTCCTCTATAAGTTCGGTACAACGTGACTCCCCGATGTTTTTCAATTATACTTCGGCACAGTAAGGCTGAGTCAATAGATTTTTGTTTTTTGGTAAATTTATGTTCTTTTTCGAAACATAACTCACTTATACTAATATTTTGCCAAACAAGTCCATCAAAAATTTTTGCTTTAATATAACCACTTGACTTTAAGTTATCATAATCTCCTTTATTAAGACTCAACGCATCATCATTTAATAAAAGCTTAACATCCCCGACATCTGGTGCTGGTATAGGATCAACATATTTAATATAGACTTTACCGGTTAATTCTATCTTGCTAGGTATCATGATGCTCTATCTATATTAAATTAAGTTTCTGTCATATCTTTGATAAAAATCATAATCTTTTATTTTATTATACTACTCGTAAATGAAGAGTTGATAGACGAAGATAAAAATTATGAAGTGCTAGGAGTCAAAGGGTCGAGGTGCTAGGCGTACATTTAGTACGTGGCTACCTACGATCCCTGAAGACGACAACGCAATTCTTGATTTTTATCGAGTATCACGACTCTTTGTTATCTTCTACCTCTGATTCTAGAGATGGTTCAATAACTTCTCCTTGAGAATGATGCAATAATGTTTCTTGTTCATCATATTCTTTCAACATATAACCACGTCCCCATACTGTATCAATGTAGTTTGTACCACCAGCAGCATCAGCTAATTTCTTACGTAATTTGCATACAAATACGTCTATAATTTTAATCTCCGGCTCATCAACACTACTATAAAGATGGTCTAAGAACATCTCCTTATTCAGTACTGTTCCCCTACGTAAGACTAATAATTCTAAAATAGCATATTCCTTATTCGTTAAATGAACCCTTGTTCCATCAACTTCTACAATTCTAGTATCAAGATGAATACTTACCTTGTCAAACCTAACCACTGACTCAGAATGTCCTTTAGAACGACGAACAATTGCATAAATACGAGCAATTAACTCTTCGCGGTTAAATGGTTTTGTGATATAATCATCTGCCCCACACGTAAGTCCTTTGATTTTTTGATCAACTGTAGTAATACCTGATAAAATCAGTATAGGTATTTTTACTTTAGCAGAACGTAATCTCAGTAGGACTTCGAATCCACTAATATCTGGCAGCATCAGGTCTAAAATAATTAAATCATAATTATAAATTTTAGCTATTTCTATTCCTTCTGTACCAAACTCCACCACCTCACAAATAATTCCTTCTGAAGCTAAGGTTAATTCAATAGAACTAGCTATATCACTATTATCTTCTACTAACAGTACCCTCATGACATTTCTCCCATTAACAAATTTTTCTATAATATTAATTTATTATTCTTTATTACATAGTCTATGTTCTCATTTTATCTCTATAAGAGCAAGTAATTTTATCAAAATAAGATTCAACTATACTCTTCTGCTGTGAAAAATTGTTTTTTGAAAATATCAAGGACTCGCGTACTCATGTACATTCCGTTCGCTTGCCCCTCATTTTCGAATCCAATGCTCCAAATCATTTGAGTATATATCAAATAAATATTACTTGGTTAATTATCATTTTCTTGCATTTTTTTATGATATAAAGCACCAAAATCAATCGGGTCAATCATCAATGGTTGGAAACCGCCATCCTGAGTAACATCAGCAATAATTTTTCTAGCAAATGGGAAAATCATTGCTGGACAATGAATTGCTAGTATTATTTGGTGTTGATCTTCCTCTATATTAATTAAATTAAAAACCCCCGCATATTTTAGGTCTATTATAAATAGTTTATGCTTTTCACTCATTGCTTTAGCTTCTATACTTAATTCTACCTCATAAAAATTCTCTTCCGGTAAATTAGAAATATTGAGGTCTAGGAATAAATCAATTTGTGGATTACGTTCCAAAGATACTAAAGATCTCGGAGCATCTGGATTTTCAAAAGACAAATCCTTTATGTATTGTGCATTAACAGCGATATGAGGCATTTCTTTTTGGTTAGTATCTTTCATAATAATATAGTCCTTTACATTTTAAATTTTAAGTTATTGGAAGGGTAACACCTTTTTGTTTCATATATTTCCCATAACGATCGGCATAAGATATATTACAAGTTTGATCACCTTTTAAAAACAAAAATTGACATGCTCCTTCATTAGCATAAATTCTTGCTGGCAGTGGGGTAGTATTGGAAAACTCTAATGTCACATGCCCTTCCCATTCCGGTTCTAACGGCGTTACGTTAACAATTATACCACATCTTGCATAGGTTGATTTGCCAACACAAACAACTAGCACATCTCTTGGAATTTTAAAATACTCAATTGTTCTTGCTAAGGCAAAACTGTTTGGTGGAATAATACAAACATCAACCTCTCTGTCTACTAAACTATATTCATCAAAATTTTTTGGATCAACTATTGCTGAATTAATATTAGTAAATATTTTAAATTCCTTCGAGACTCTTGCATCATAACCGTATGAAGATAAACCATAAGAAATAATTCTCTCTGAATTATTCAATCTAACCTGCGTATCAGTAAAAGGTGCAATCATATCGTGTTCTATACACATTTTTCTTATCCAATTATCAGACATAATGGTCATATATAATTACACATACTATGTTTAAATTCTCGAATATAAATGATATAGTTAAAAATTAAAAGTACTAAAACTTTAATTAGCAGGGCAGCTTCATTAAAATATTTATTAGTTTCGCAAAAATGTGGGAGATTTGCGTATATACCCGATGAATTGCAAGAGTTGGCTAGGCGTACGAGTGGCGAGTAAGCGGAGCGTAGTCAAACCGTTGTTCCTACGCGAAGTCCCATCGTGCCACAACGCCAACACTTGAAAGGCGAAGGGTATACTCGGATGATCTAAAGAATGGGAACAATAACCAAGGAAGGCTTTGCCAGCGTAGATGACATCTAGACTATTACCGATACTAGAGTTAACGATAGCTGGCCATAGTACCCTACATTTTTTATATAACCACTATTAAAATGGCTGCTGATCGTCTATTAGCGAGGAGTCGCTGAAAGCGGCGACGCGGCAATCCAAGATACGCGAAGCGTACTAGAAAAAACAGCTTCGCTGTTTACCTGGATCGCCACGGCATCTAAAGATGCCTCGCGATGACGATTATAGAAAAATGTAGGGTACTATGATAGCTGGCACATAAGGTGTATAAATATCCATTCATTATAAGAACGACTAACTACTTTGTTTTTACTTCTACTTGAACAACTTTCTGAAGACCATTATCGAAATATAAGGATAAATCAAAGTGATCACCAACTTTTAGTATGGTTTTTATATCCAAGAGCATAATATGCATACCACCCGGTTGTAAAATAGCACTACTTTTAGCTGGGATGACTAGCTTATCGAGTTTTACCATTCTGCTAACCCCTTTTTCATCAACAAAACTTTTATGTAATTCAACCTTGTTAGCTATATCTGAAGAAACATTTACCAAATTATAATCGAGGTCAGAGTCATTAAAAATCTCAAAATATATTGCAGAATTATTAGTAGCAGAATCTCTTGCCCAAGCATTTAGTATTTTAATAGATGCAGTTGATGCAGTAGGAGTTGATACTTCTAATGATGCTGCTGGATTGTTATTACTTGGCGTGGTAGTTGCAAAACATATTGATAGGCTGAAATATAAAGTAACAGCAATGAGGGTTACTATGTTCTTAAGTAGCATATTATTACCATAAATTAAATTAATTACACACTCGAGTCACTTAATTATACAACATATTATACATACACTAAGTATATTTTGCAAAAAAATAATATATTTATAGTGTATAATGCTAACTTTGGCTTACTTTAACAAATCTTTGTTTAACAGAATCCCAATGATAGTGAACATTTACTGTTTTAATTTCTGTAACTGTAATATCTCCATTAGGTAACTGGGCAACATCAAAGCCTTTTTGTATAGATTCAGTAATTAGAGTCGTTGATTGACAAATATACTTAACATTAAAAAAGGGATTATTCTCAGTATCTAATGAGCTTATAGTTTTCTTAGTTGGGGTATTCAAAATAGGTACGTTTTTTTCTTTCATTCTCAACAACTTCAGATATTGTGTACGTTTTTATAACAGTTTAGTAATAAGGTGGCAAGAGTTTGTTGTTAGGTTAATTTAGGTTATTTAGTCTAATTAGTTTTTTTTGTAATGAGGTGTGTGCTGTGCTAGAAGGTTTTGATTTTTCAAAGTCTGCAATAGGGTTATTTTTCTATTTTTTAAAGCAAAACAGAATTAAACTAACTATTTTAGGGTTGTTATGCATAATACGGGGGATGATACCAGCTGTTGATAGTGTATTGCTACAAAAAATTATAAATTTGATTGAGTCTTTTTCTGATGAAACAGTTAAAGACCTACCTTCCTCCATGTTATTTTGGGCAATAATATATGCATTTTGGTGGGTATGTGTAAATACTATGTGGCGAATTTATGATTATATTTATCTAAAAACAATGCCGTATATCAAAGCTCAGATATTAGACAAAATGTATAATTACACTCAGTACCATAATCATAGATTTTTTCAAGAAAACCTTGCTGGTCATATTACCAATCGTATTACTGAAGGAGCTAGATCTTTTGAAATGGTTTTGTCTTTATTTGGAGAGAAAATTCTATACAAACTAGCTATAATTGTTTTTGCTATTGGAACAATGTACTGGGTACATCAAATATTTGCTACTATATTCCTTATACATATTTGTGTTTTTGTAGGGACTAGCGTTATCTGTTCAAGTACAATAAACAAATATTCAGTAAATTATGCACAAAGCAAATCAATAGTTGCCGGCAGTATTGTTGATGCAATTGCAAATATTGGTGCAATACGGATGTTTACTTCTCATAAATTTGAACGTCAGAATCTAGAAGTAAGAATAGATGATGCTGTAGTTAATGAACAAATTATGCAACTCTTTATGTTTAAGCTACGTATTGTACTAGGCATAGCTTGTTCTATAATGATTTTTATAATGGTTTATTATCTAGCTCAGCTTCGTAGTCAAATGCAAATAACTATAGGAGATTGCGTATTGATACTTACTTTGTCTATAACGGTTAGTAGTGAAATTTGGGATCTAACGCAGGAAGTAGGAGATATGTTCGAAGAGTTTGGTTCTTTTAATCAAAGTGTATCATTAATGAAACCTCATATTATAGAAGATATTGAGAATGCCCATCTTCTAAAAGTTACAACAGGTGAGATAATATTTAAAAATGTTAGTTTTAAATATTATCATAATAATAATTTATTTGAGAATAAATCCGTTACAATTTTTAGTCAACAAAAGGTTGGATTAGTAGGGTTTTCTGGTTCAGGAAAAACAACTTTTATTAATCTTATTACACGGTTGCACGATATAGACCAAGGAGAAATTCTAATTGATGGGCAAAATATTAGATATGTCACACAAGACTCTTTACGAGAAAATATTAGTATAATACCGCAAGAACCGATCCTATTTCATAGGACAGTCATGGATAATATTAGATATGGAAAAAAAGATGCTAGCTTAGAAGAGGTAATAGAGGCAGCAAAATTAGCTCATATACATGAATTTATTGAGGGTCTACCAGAAGGATACCAAAGCTTATGTGGTGAAAGGGGTAATAACTTGTCAGGTGGTCAGAGACAGAGAATAATAATAGCACGGGCCATATTAAAGAATGCTTCAATATTAATTCTTGATGAAGCAACAAGTAGTCTAGATAGTGAGACTGAGGAGTTGATACAAGATTCTCTATATTACTTAATGCAAAATAAAACTGTATTAGTTATAGCTCATAGATTATCAACTTTGTTGAATATGGATAGAATTTTGGTTTTTAATGAAGGTAGCATAGTTGAAGATGGACAACATGAGGAATTACTAAAAAACAGTAAATTGTACAAAAAACTATGGAAATCACAAGTAAAAGGTTTAATAATTTAAAGAAATTGCTGATTATTTATTATACCATTTCCCATTATTAACTACGCTCAAAACGATGTCATCCCAGCGAAAGCTGGGATCTAATAATGTTTAATAGTCTTTTAGGCTGTTTTTTTAGATTCCCGCCGTTGCTAAGAATGATGGTATGGACGAGTAAGTAAAAGAAACTTTACTTACTACCGTGATCACGAATATAATTCGGTCACATAATTATACTATTTAATAATTAAAAAGGAGTCCATACCATGAAAGATATTAATATACTAGGCATTGATTTAGCAAAAACAATTTTTCATATTGTTGCATTAAATAAAGATGGTGAAAAAATATTAGCTAAAAAATTACACAGAGAAGAATTTGAAGACTACATTTTAACAAACATTCCCAAGAATAGTTTATTGGTAATGGAAGCATGTGGCAGTTGTCATTATTGGAGCAATAAGTTTATGGAATCAGGTTTTACAGTAAAATTACTTAAACCATGTGATGTAAAAGCTTTTGCAAAAACTCGGCAAAAAAATGATACAAATGATGCTTTGGCAATAGCAAGAGCAGGAAAAGATCCGGAGTTAAAATCGGTTCGTATAAAAAATATATCACAACAAGAGATTAGTTGGTTACATAAACGTCGGCAACATATTATTAGACAAAGAGTACAATATAGTAATGGTTTAATGAGTGATTTACTTGAATTTGGTTATTACATAAAAATGAGTAAATCTAAATTTGCCCGTGAGGCATTAAATATAGTAGAAGATGCCAAAAATGCTGGTGTGATTTCAGAGAGAATGTATAAGGAAATGAAGGTAATAGCTGAAGAAATTGCTACGTTATTAATACAAGAATCAGCAATAGATAAACAGCTAATAGCAATAAATAAAGAATCTGAAACAGCTACTTTATTAAAAACAATACCAGGTATTGGAGAAATTAATGCTAATATACTAAGCATAGCAGCTTATGAAAATTATGATGATTGTCGAAGTTTTGCTGCAAGTTTGGGATTAGTGCCTAAGCAAAATAGCACAGGTGGTAAAACAAGTCTTGGATCTATCACTAAGAAAGGAGATAGATATGTTAGAACTATGCTGATACAAGGAGCAAGGTCTATTGCAATCAGAGCAAAAATACAAAAGGATCCTACTGATCATTTAGTGCAATGGGCAAAGAAATTGCTGGAAAGGATGAGCTTTAATAAGGCTGCTGTGGCAATAGCAAACAAATTAGCTAGAATAGCGTATGTATGTGTTACAAGAAAATGTGCATATGCTTGATAGTTGGTGGTGTATATAGATTTATCTGTATTTTATCTATATAAAAAGAAGAAGTAAGTAAATAGGATTTAAGAGGTACGATATAAGCGAAAGTGATTGGAGATAATAAAAGGGCATTCCAAAAACAAGTCCGAGATTTTATGTCAAGGCTCTAGAAGCCGTAAGAATGAGTGGATAACTCCAAGGATTGCGTGGAATGCGAAAACTATTATGGCACTAGATGCCGAATATATGACAGCTTATTTTTTTATTACTCCCGCATCATTTTTCTTATTGACTTACTTACTCGTCCATATATGACAGCTCTAGGTAGTAATACCATTTCCGATCATGGCATACACTCAATTATTGATTGTAATTTTTAAATTACCCTGCTAATTCATTTAAGATTTGGTATTGTAATACATTATCATTTTGTGTATCATAATTTGAGTTCGATATGAGACATCGGTTTAATAGCCTAGGGTGTATCCCTGCGTAGACACACTAGTGTCCGGTTTAAGTCGGCGGCGTCATCTTAGGCAAGTGAGAGCCTTCGGTGCGAACGCTCGAACCGGGATCGAAGGACTTCAAATTGTCGTAAGGCTGATTTGTCAATCTTACTTAACCTGAGTTCGATATAACTTGTTATCAGTATCATCCCTGTTAGGGTTGATGTTACCCCTGATTCCCCTTCGATGTCACTCCTGCGTAGGCAGGGGGCTAGAAAAGTCTAAATAGTTTTCTTGGCTATTTTTTAGACCCCTGCCTACGCAGGGGTGACATCGAAGGGGGTTAGAATAATAATTATTTTTAATCACTTAAAACTGAAGGAATTTAAAATGCAAGTATTCGTTGGAAAAGCTGCACCGGATTTTACAGCTAAAGCTATTATGCCTGATAATAGTATAGAATCTGAATTTAATCTTAAAAATTATGCTAAGGGTCATAAAGTTGTATTGTTTTTTTATCCCCTAGATTTTACTTTTGTTTGTCCATCAGAAATTATAGCCTTTAATAATAGATTAGGAGAATTTAATGATAGAAATACAAAGTTACTAACAATAAGCGTTGACTCGCATTTTTCTCATTTGGCTTGGAAGAATACTCCTTACAATAAAGGTGGTGTTGGTAATATCCAAATTCCCATGGTGTCAGATCTTAATAAAAGTGCCTCACATAGTTATAATGTACTTCATGATGATGGAATGTCACTGCGTGGTACTTTTGTTATTGATGAAGAATTTATAGTAAGGCACTTGTTAGTTAACGATTTGCCAATTGGTAGAAATATTGATGAAGTAATAAGAGTGATAGATGCTCTAGACTATAATGCAAAGCATGGTGAAGTATGTCCAGCTGGATGGCATAAAGGTGATGAAGGTATTACCCCCTCACATAAAGGAGTGGCAGATTACTTAGCTTCTAATGCAGAAAAATTATAGTATATAGCGTAGGTTTCTACTGCCAATTGTAATTTTTAAACTTCCTTAGTTAGAAATTAATTGTTTTTTTATTTTTTTACTTAGTGGGAAAAAATTTTGCTATATACTGCAAATATCATTCAAGGGATAATACCATTTCCCATTATTAACTACGCTAATACTACAGTTGTAGTTACTACCCAGAGCTGTCATTCCCGCGTAGGCGGGAATCTAAAAAAATAGCCTGAAAGACTATTAAACATTATTAGATCCCAGCTTTCGCTGGGATGACATCGTTTTGACATTAGTACTACAAAAGAGATTTGATGCTTAAGGAGCTATTTTTGGATACTAACCGAGTATCTTATACAAAAGAAACAATTGATATTCTAAGACTAATTAGGAGTGAAAATGTTGGTCCGAGAACTTTTTGGAGTTTAATAAAGTTATTTGGTAGTAGTAGTACTGCAATTGAAAATATACAAGAATTTTCGCTGCGAGGTGGACGCTCTAAACCAGTAAAGGTATTTTCACAAAGTGAGGCAAGTAAAGAACTTGAGATTTTGGAAAAGAATAACGCCAAAATTATTACCTATAAGTCTCTAGAATATTCAAGGTTATTGTTAGAGATTTTTGATTGCCCGCCGATACTAAGTTATAAGGGCAATATCGGGTTATTATCACACGAAAGATGTTTAGCAATTGTTGGAGCAAGAAATGCTTCAGTAAATGGTCGTGCTTTTGCAGCTAAAATCGCTAAGGAATTGACAGACGCAGATTATATAATGGTTTCTGGACTTGCAAGAGGTATTGATACGGCAGTGCATCAAGTTAATACCTCTAAAACAATAGGAGTTATAGCTGGAGGAATTGATCATGTCTATCCCATAGAAAATGGGAAATTATTCGAGCAAATTCAGCAAGAGGGGTTAATAATTGCTGAATTACCAATAGGTTCAAAACCTCTTGGACAACATTTCCCACAGCGCAATCGATTGATTTCTGGTATATCTCTTGGAACGGTAGTAATTGAGGCAAGCCTAAAATCTGGATCATTAATAACAGCAAGGTTTGCTTTAGAACAGAATAGAGAAGTATTTGCAGTGCCAGGATTTCCGCTAGATCCTAGGTGTCAGGGTACTAATAAACTTATCAAGGAAGGAGCATACATGGTGGAATCTACCCAAGATATAGTAACTAATCTACCACATTTTTCTAAGGTTGTCAGCAAATCTAAGGATGTGGCAAATGATTCAGCTGAGAATAACCAGTTTAAAGCGTTAGATGTAAAATATGCTAATCCAATTACCAACGATATGCGTATGAAAGTTAAGGAGCTTTTATCTTCAACTCCTATAGATTTTGATTGTTTGCATCAAACGCAGCTACCTTTGCAGGTTATATATATGATAATACTGGAGCTAGAACTGGCTGGAAAAATAACTAGATATCCTGGCAACAAGATCTCTTTAATTTATAAATAAATATGAAATTAGTAATAGTAGAATCGCCAGCAAAGGCGAAAACGATAAATAAATATCTAGATAATGGTTTTAAAGTTATTGCTTCGTTTGGACATATTAGAGATTTACCATCTAAAAATGGTTCAGTTCTGCCAGATGAAGATTTTGCTATGAAATATATTATATCAGATAAAGCAGAAAAATATGTTGAAGCAATAACTAAAGATGCTGCCAAAGCTGAAATGATTTATCTAGCAACAGATCGAGACCGAGAAGGAGAATCAATTGCTTGGCATGTTGCAGAAATAATAAAAGAAAAAAACTTGGTTAAATCTAGTGATTTCTTTAAAAGAGTAGCATTTGATGAAGTTACAAAAAAAGCTATTTTACATGCAATTGAAAACCCAAGAAAAATTGATATTGATTTGGTCAATGCTCAACAAGCAAGGAGGGCATTAGACTATTTGGTAGGATTTACTTTATCGCCGATATTATGGCGTAAATTGCCAGGATGTAGATCAGCCGGAAGAGTGCAGTCTGTAGCACTGAGACTTATTTGCGAACGAGAAGATGAAATTGAACGTTTTAAATCGCAAGAATATTGGGATATTAGTCTTAATGTTCTTAATAGTAATAATGAACCGTTTTTAGCGAGATTAACTCATGTTAATGGTAAAAAATTAGAGAAATTCTCAATTACTAATGAACTGGCTGCCAATGATCTAGTCGAGAAAATAAAATTAAAGAATTTTCATGTTGCCTCTATAGAAAAAAAACAGCAAAAACGTCAACCGCAACCGCCTTTTATTACCTCTTCGCTGCAGCAAGAAGCTGCAAGAAAATTAGGGTTTACTGCTAAGAAGACTATGCAAATTGCCCAAAAACTTTACGAAGGTATGGATATAGGTAATGAAACTATAGGTTTGATCACTTATATGAGAACGGACGGGACAACTCTTGCTAGTGAAGCTGTTGAGCAAATACGTCAGTTGATAGATAAGAATTTTGGGGATAAATATCTGCCAACTAGCCAACGAGTTTATAAATCTAAAGCTAAAAATGCCCAAGAAGCTCACGAAGCGATTAGACCAACTGATATTACCCTGCTACCAGAAAAGTTAAAGGATAAACTAGATAAAGATTATTACAAGCTTTATGACCTAATTTGGAAGAGGACGGTAGCTTGCCAGATGGAAAATGTTATTATTGATTTGGTAGTAGCTCAGCTTGATACAGTCAATTCAGGAGAATTTGATGCTAGGAACGATGGAGCGAAGCCTATAGATAATAGGCGAGCGACGAGTGACGACGTCACCAAATTCTCATCAATTGACTGTACAGAAGATAAAGAATTTACATGCAGAGCAAATGGCTCAATTATTGCGTTTGATGGTTTTTATAAAATTTATCGAGAAGGTCTAGATGATGAAACAGAAGAAGAAAATAGGCTTCTACCACCGCTAAAAGAAGGAGAGAAATTAATTACAGATTCAGTGAATCCAGCACAACATTTCACTGATCCGCCCCCAAGATATTCTGAAGCTAGTTTAGTAAAGAGGCTTGAGGAACTTGGTATTGGTCGCCCGTCTACTTATGCTTCAATTATATCAGTGTTGCAAGATAGAAAATATGTAGTTGTTGAGAAAAAACGATTCTTTCCAGAGGAATTAGGGCGTTTAGTTACAACATTTTTGACAGGTTTTTTTAAGAAATATGTGGAATATGATTTCACAGCTGATCTTGAAAATGATTTAGATGAGGTGGCAGAAGGTAAAATAGAATGGAAGTCTTTACTAAAAAAATTCTGGGATGGGTTTAATAATAATGTAGAAGTAGTTAGTGGAAAGAAAATATCTGATATAATTACTTATGTTGAAGAAGCCTTAGATTATCACTTATTTGGAGAAAAGTCAGAAAGTAACAATTCAAGAATTTGCCCATCCTGCTCTACAGGTCAATTAGGTCTGAAGCTTGGTAAGTTTGGAGCATTCTTAGCTTGTAGTAATTACCCAGAATGTACTTTCAAAAAACAAATTACCTCTAAAAATAGTGATGATGTTGCTACTATGGAAGAGAACAAACTATTAGGAGTAAATAAGGATGGTTTTGATGTTTTTCTAAAGAAAGGTCCATATGGTTTATATGTACAGACTAGTGAGCAAGTTGCCAAGGGTGAAAAGCCAAAACGTGCATCGTTGCCACCTTCTATTGCACAAAGTGATGTTACTCTTGATTTAGCTATGAGGTTGCTTGAGTTGCCAGTGAAATTATGTTTACATCCTGAATCTCAACAAGAGATTATACTTGGTATAGGTAGATATGGTCCGTATCTTAAATATCTTGATAGGTTTATTTCAATACCAAAAAGATACGATCCTTTTACCATAACAACAGAGATCGCTGTAGAAATAATTGAAGCTAGTAATAATAAGTTAAAGAATAAACAAGAGAAAGATAATGGCAAACAGGTGATAGTTGCAAAAAAAACTTCTAAAAAGAAGGCTACAGCAAAAAAAACAACAAGAAAGAAAAAAGTACAATAAGCGGTTAAGATAAAATTATGGGAAGGGTTATCACAAGATTCGCACCATCACCAACAGGTATGCTGCATATAGGTAATAGTAGGACAGCTCTTATAAATTGGTTATATGCTAGAAAGCATAATGGCATATTCATTTTAAGGTTTGATGATACCGATCTTGAACGTAGCAAACAACAATATAAAAATGCTATTGAACAGGATTTGAAATTTCTAGGGCTTAACTGGGATCAAACTTTTTGCCAATCTAATAGACTTGCTAAATATGAGGTTGTAAAAACATTATTATTGCAAAAAAATAGATTATATCCTTGTTTTGAGACTCAAGAAGAGCTGGAACTGAAACGTAAATTACAATTATCAAGAGGACTCCCCCCCATCTATGATCGGGCGGCTTTGAATTTGACTCAACAACAAATAAATGATTATATTAGTCAAGGAAGAAAGCCGCATTATCGATTTTTGGTATCGCACACTCCAATTATGTGGCAAGATATGATTAAGGGTGAAGTTAAATATGATGGGAAGAATCTTGGTGATCCGATAGTTATCAGAGAAGATAATAGTATGACTTATATGCTTTGTTCAGTCATTGATGATATTGATTATTCGATTACCCATATTATTAGGGGCGAAGATCATGTAACTAATACGGCGATTCAACTACAAATGTTTGAAGCACTACAGGGAGAGCTATACTCAAATCAAAAGAGTATACCCGATGCATTTCAAGAGTTGGCTAGGCGTACGAGTGGCGAGCGAACGGAGCGTAGTAAAACCTACGTGAGTACGCGAAGTCCCGAAGTACAACAACGCCAATACTTGAAAGGCGAAGGGTATATACCGAATTTTGCTCATCTTGGTCTAGTCATTAGCCGAGATGAAAAAATATCTAAAAGAATAGGAGGGTTTGAGATCGCTGCTCTAAGGGATGAAATTGGATTAGAACCAATGGCAATTAATAGTTTTTTTAGTTTAATTGGTTCGTCATCAAGTATTGTATCGTTTAAGAATTTAGATCAGCTAATAAAAGAGTTTGACATTAATAATTTTTCTAAAAGTCCAACAACTTATTTGCCGGAAGAATTAGAACGTCTGAATCATAAATTACTAATTAGCCTTAGTTTTGATGAAGTAAAAGATCGCTTAAGAGAGATTAAGGCTGAGCAAGTAACTGAACAGTTTTGGTTGGCAGTGAGAGCTAATTTGCAAAAATTATATGAAATAAAAGATTGGTGGAATATTTGTTACTCACCATCTAAAGTTGAAGGCTTAGATAAAGATTTTTTAAAACAGGCAGCTATATTGTTACCAGACGAACCAATAACCCTCGACAGCTGGAGCATATGGACTAAAAAAATTATGGTCGTTACTGGTAAAAAGGGCAAGGATGTATTCTTACCTCTAAGGCTTAGCATAACAGGAATGCCATCCGGACCGGAAATGTCAGTAATATTACCCTTACTTCGCAGAGAAGAAATTATAAAAAGATTAAGTTGATTTTTGTGTTGATCTAAAAAAATAGCCTGAAAGGCTATTAGATATTATGGATTCCGCTACCTACGCGGGAATGACATAAACGCTCCGATGTCTGCCTCTCTTACGATGTCACCCCACAACTGTTGAAAGTTAAAAAATCGTCATTGCGAAGCTGTTGTAAGGCTTAAACCGTCATTGCGAGCGAACGTACGTGAGCGTGGCAATCCATATGACCAAGCTTCATGGATTGCCACGCTCACGTACGTTCGCTCGCAATGACGGTTTTTTAACTTTTAACAGTTATGAATGTCACCCCCTGCATAAGTAGCGGGATCTAAAAATATATAAACAGCCTGCTAAACTATTTTTAGATCCCAGCCTACGCTGGGATAACACCCTAGGCTATTAAACCGATGTCTTACATAAAACTGAAATTAAAGTAAATTAGGATAAACCATGACTTCCTACCTTCCGAGTTTTTAAAGCAGGAGCTGGCTTTTGGGATTCTTGATTAATTTCAACAATTCTATTCTTTAGGAATGTTTGTAAATTTACATCATCTTTAACATTAACATGTTCTCCTTTCTGTTGGTATCCCATTTGAGGAGATCCATTTGTACTTTCTCTCCTCTGTTCTGTTCTTAATCTAACCTGCCCTACATTTGCTTCTTTCTCTCCTCCAAGACCAATTTCTTTAACTCGTTCTCCCCTTCTATCAGCTTCAACCCGTGCTAATTCCTGCAATAGTTTTATCTGTTCTTGAGGAGTTGATAATTTTTTTAATTCTTCATTGATATATTGTTTCTGCTTTTCAAGTTCATTTTTTTGCAAATTTTTATATATCTTTTCTGCTTGTACAGTAATCTCAACATTGGTTTTTCGAGATGGAATTACCTGTGTTGTGAAGTTGTTCCTAAGGGATTGTGCTAGCTCTTGTGCAGTTTCCTGAACAGACTTTGACTCAACTAATTTGCTAGCTGTACGAACATTATCAACTACTTCTGGTGTTAGAACGGGGGCATTTTTAAGAGTGGGGTTAGGTTCATCTAGAATATTACCCCTTGGATTTACTTTTACATTTGCTTTTTCTGGTGTTAGAACAGGTGTGGTATCTAGGGCATCAAGAGGCTTATCTAGAATATTAACCCTTGCTTCCTCTTGGGTCGTGTCAGCAAGAGAAACCACAGCCTCTTTTGTTCTACCCAGCTCTTCAGTCTTCTGAGGGGAAGTTATAATACGATCTACAGATGGTGTATCGATAGATTGTGAAATATTCACGCCATGTCCCTTGTTTTGGGCTACTTCTTGCATCATTGCTTTATATTTTTCTTGAGTTACTGGCAAGGTATATATCTGTCCACCATGCTCTATATACCCAACTGCATTAGGGTCAGTTCCACTAAACTTAACTGGACGTGGTGAGCTGACCTCGATTAGCTTACCATCATCATCATAGTGAGCAGTAAAATATACAGCCTTACTTGCGGCAATATTTCTGCCAAGTGAATCCTTTACCGCTAGCGATAAATGCATTGGCCCGCCTTCATTAAGTTTTATCGGAAAATCTATCGTCCTATAATTTTTAATTTCTACTGTAGTACCATCACTTTTTTGCACTGTTTGAGGAGGATTTATTTGATGTGTTGCTTCTGTTAATCTAGCAATCTCGTTGTCATTTACATCTCGTACTATCTGCGTTTTAGTAGTAATACCATTACCACTTTCTCCAACTCCATCCTTCCATTCCATAGTACTAAATCTATCTGCAAACTGGGTATGAACATTTTTGTAGCCGGCAATTTCTACTTGTTCTAAAGCTCTTTTTAACTCAACTCCTCTAAGAACTTCACTGATTTTTTCTTTGTTTTCTTCATTTTCACAGTACGCACGAAATTTAGTTATATCTCCAATTTCTTTTGGTTGTGCTATATTATTATTTACTAGAGCTGCAACTATTAGCTCCCTCTGCTTGGTTAAGATTTGATTTCTAATTGCTTGGGTTATAGGGTCAACATCTTGATCGGCAGCAGAAAAAGAAGAGGTACGGATAGCGTCCAAAGAAGGGTCTTCTAATTCTTTAAGACTTTCCTCAGCAGAATCTTGCAACACAAAGACGTCCTGAGCAAGTTCTTCTATTTTAGTAGAAGCAATGATTGCCTGCAACTTATCTTCATATCTTTGCCAACCATCAGGCATTTCCCCTTGCTGTATGGACTGTGCCAATTTGTCAGCTAGTTTCTCAAACACTATAGCTTTCTTAAATGTTAACTCATCTTGTTCAGTATTTTCCCCTATCTTTTCACATTCATCAGCATTAGTCTTGATTGCTTCAGCAAAACCGTCTAATACATCATTTACTACAGCAATCTTGCCTTCTTTTGAAATCGAATGATCTCCCAAAACTCTATTTGGAATTTTAAGTAGATAGTCAAATAGAGAATTAATGGCCTGATTTTCAACTGGACTATCTTCTAGATCAATGGCTACTGTTTTTCCAACTTTATCTATTTCAATCATCAAGTCTGTATAATAATCAAAATACTCTCTAGGATTTTTCTCTTCACTCTTACTCATTTTTACCACCCTATTCTTAAATTTTAATTATATTAATGCTAGATAATATTCTTCTTTAAAGCAACTAATTTGTTTTATTTTTAAGGCAATTTCCTTAAAAAGTAGGCTCATTCACTTTAATTATATCATAAATAATATTAGCACTAAGCATATACGCAATTATATCTTGACATTTTCTTTGCCTAGAGTCAAACTAGGCTTTAACAGGCAGTAGTAGTGGTAATTATGATCTTGATATTTATTTTAAAGTTTTATGTTTTTACAATTAATAGGCATAGAAATACCCAAAAGAGCTATAATTTTATCATACCATTATTTTATATTAATTTTTTAATAGCTAGTATCTATTTTTACTTACATGCTACTGACCACTTAAATATCTCATTTTAATTTGTTATGAATCCAGTTTTAAGCCGACCTACAATTATATATATTGCTATTGCTATTTTATGTATAGTAACAAATGTCGTAGCCTTTATTTTCCAATTTTTTTATTATGAACTACCCTGCCCTTTATGTTTATTACAAAGATTCGGTTTTATTGCTATCGGACTTGGAGCACTACTTAGCATAATATATAATCCTTCTTGGAAATATGATATGATTATATTCACCTCTAGTGTTTATACGTTGATGGTAGGGATTAGGCAGGTTTTGCTGCATATTTTACCCCATGATTTAGGATATGGTAATACTTTTCTTGGGTTACATTTTTATACATGGTCAGCAATAATTTCTTTTTCTTTAATCCTATTAATGTCTATAATCCCTATAGTTAGCCTTATTCTAAGTAAATTTAGTATACTACAATTTTATCCTAGTTTTGTACCTACGTTAATTGAGATTAGTTTGATAATTATCACTCTTGTTAATGTGTTTGCAACTTATTTTGAATGTGGTTTTAGTATGTGTCCTAGCGATCCTACAACTTACTTAGAATGGAAAAATTTACAGCAATTATTTGGTAGTAGTTAAGTAATTTTAATTTATTAGATTTCTGTTTAAAAAAGACGACTATTTCAAGAAGTTTAATTATATTACTATAACCTCAGTTTGATGTAATAAATTAATAGTAGGCTCAAGTAATCATCGCCATTAGGGATGACATCGTGGTATTAAACCGATGTCTTACATCAAACTGAGGTTACTATAACAGGACATCATAAAAATTTTTAATAATAACCAATAAATGGAGGATAAAATGTCAAAAAGCTTTGTAGAAAAAGTAGAAAAAAAGGCAAGAAGATTAGGAGAGAAAATAGAGCGGAAAGTAGAACAAATTGTTGACGCTATACCAGATAATGATCAGATAATGGACGAAGTGCAAAATGTATTTAAAAAAATTAACTCTAAAGTTGATCAAGTAAGCCCAAAAGCTGCAAGAGCTTTGCGGGATGCGGCAAGAAAAATAGGGAATAAAGCAAGTCCAGTTGATGAAGTAATTGAAGACTTAAATAATCTCAAAGATAATTTTATGAAAGATATGAAAACCCCAAAAGTTATCACTCAATTCGGTGATTTTTTAAAATCTACTATCGCTTTAATAGGATCTATTGGTAAATCTGAAAAAGAACGTGGAAAAGCATATGATAACTTTACAAAATCAACAGAAGCCCTAGGTAAAGCGATTAGCAAAGCATTTGAGGGGTCAAGAACACGTTGAGGATAAAATATTATCAAGGCAGATTGATTCCTGCGTGGGTTCATTAGTGTCCGGAGCTATCTTTATAGTTAACTTTTAGCTATAATAATAGAAGTGCTGTCACTCCCTGCGAAGGTAGCGGGGTCTAAAAAAATAGCATGAAGGTATGTTATATAGTTTTAGATCCCAGCTTTCGCTGGGATGACATGTAAGACATTGGTTTAACAACTCCGATGTCATCCCCCCTGCAGGGGTCCAGATTCCCGCCTTCGCGGGAATGACATCGTTTTTGCTTCTGTAAATAACCATTACTTACGTTGGCTTTTTGATCCACGTGGGCAAAGCCGAAGCGGGAATGACATTAACCCTAGCAGGGATGACACCCTAGGCTATTAAACCAATATCTTACATCAAATTAAGGTGTTAGATTATTTTTTAGTCTCATTTGTTATTTGTAACTTTGGTAACATTATTTTGATATCAGCTTTACTTTCAAGATCAGCAACATACTTTAATATAGCATCTCTACTAAGTTGATTGGTTATACCAGCAGTAGCTTCCTCCTTAGAAGGTATTTGTGCAGCTCTTTTATCAAGTACAGTAATTATATGCCAACCAAATTGGGTTTTAACTGGAGCAGAGATTTCATTTACTTTCATTGATAATGCTTTATCTTCAAATTCAGGCACTAGCTGTCCAGAAGTAATATAGCCTATTTCTCCACCATTTGCTTTAGACCCTTCATCTTTTGAGAAATCCTTAGCAAGCTTAGCAAATTTTTCCCCTTTTTTAAGTCTATTTTGTACATTTATTGCTTCTTTTTCAGTTGCAACCAAAATATGACTTACTTTTACTTCCTCTTTTCCTTTTAGGCTAGCAACTAATTTATCATATTCAGCATTAATCATTTTCTCATCAACATGAGATTTTACATAACGCTCCATCAATTCTTGCTGAACCAATTGGTTTTTTACGATATTCAACTTAGATTGGAATTCTTTTGAAGATTCAATATTAGAATTCTTGGCTTCTTGCTCAAGCAATTTTGCATCAATATAGCCCTTTACTAACATTTCCTGTATATTCGCATCAAAATCAGCAAACTTTTTTCCTTTAGCACTTGGTTGGGTATCTAAAGAAGGTTGGAATTGTTGCATAACCTGTGATTCTTTTACTTCACCACCTTTGTAGGTAGCAACAATTTTATCTTCATCAGCAAAAGCATTACTCGCAAGTAAACTAGCAGCTAAAAAAATTATAGTTGTTCTTTTCATTTGTTATCCATTATTATATATTGTTTATGATAGCTGGATTTTATAAGGATAACCCTTCTACGTCAACAGCTATTTACAATTTGTTTGATAAATATCATAAAATATCATATTTTACAGGATATTTACTATTTGAATCTAGGATATAAATGCTTTCTTTACTTAAAAAATTATTCGGCACAGCAAATGATAGAAGTATAAAAAAACTATCTTTAGAAATTGAAAAAATTAATTTGCTCGAGCCTTCAATACAAAAACTTTCTGATGATGATTTGAGAAATAAAACAGAGCAATTTAGGCAAAGATTAAAAGATGGTGAGTCATTAGATGACTTAACTTATGAAGCTTTTGCTGTTGTACGAGAAGCTTCAAAAAGAGTCTATGGGATGAGGCATTTTGATGTTCAGCTAATTGGTGGATTGATATTGCACCGTGGTATGATTACTGAAATGCGTACAGGAGAAGGAAAAACTTTAGTTGCCACATTACCCGCATATTTGAATGCTCTTACTGGTGAAGGGGTGCATGTTGTTACGGTAAATGATTATTTAGTAACACGTGATTCTGAGTGGATGGGAAGAATTCATAAATTCCTAGGGTTATCTGTTGGTTGTATCATCGCTAATATCAGTGATGATGATAGACGTAACGCTTATAGAGCAGATATTACTTATGCAACTAATAACGAGCTTGGATTTGATTTCCTCAGAGATAACATGAAATATAGTGAAGATTCTAAGGTACTTCGCCCTTTTAAATTCGCTATTATTGATGAAGTTGACTCAATTTTAATTGATGAAGCAAGAACTCCACTAATTATATCAGGTCCAGTAGACGATCGCTCAGATTTATACAGCATAATTGATAAATTAGTTCGTCAGTTTAAAGATGAAGATTACGAAAAAGATGAGAAATTACGGACAGTTAATCTTACTGAGAATGGTATAACTCATGTAGAATCAATGCTTGTAGCTAATAGTCTTATTGAAAAAGATTCAAGCCTTTACGATTTTGAAAATTTAAGTTTGGTTCATTATATCAATCAATCATTAAGAGCTCATATCCTCTTCAATCGTGATGTTGATTATTTAGTACGCGATGGAAAAGTTATGATTATTGATGAATTTACTGGACGCGTTATGGAAGGTAGACGGTATTCCGAAGGGTTACACCAGTCACTAGAGGCAAAAGAGCATGTACAAATTCAAAATGAGAATCAAACCTTGGCTTCTATTACTTTCCAAAACTATTTTAGGAATTATCCCAAATTATCAGGCATGACTGGTACAGCAATGACCGAAGCTGCAGAGCTAAAAGACATATACAATCTTGATGTTCTTGCTGTTCCTACCCATAATCCAATTACTAGAGTTGATTATGATGACGAGATTTATGGCAGTAAACAAGATAAATATGAAGCTATCCTAAAATTAATAAAAGAATGTCATGATCGTGGTCAACCTGTCTTGGTTGGAACAGTTAGTATAGAGAAGTCTGAAGAAATTTCTAACTTACTTACTAAAAATAAAATAACTCATAATGTTTTAAATGCAAAATTTCATCAGCAGGAAGCATTTATTATAGCTCAAGCTGGACGATTTAAGGCTGTGACTATCGCTACAAATATGGCAGGTCGTGGTACAGATATTATGCTTGGCGGTAACCCAGAAATGCTAATAGAACAACTATCTCTAAAGAACCTACCAAAAGAGCAATATGAATTAGAAATAGTAAAAATAAAAGAGCAGATAGCTGAAGAGAAGCAGCGTGTAATAGAGGCTGGAGGATTATTTGTTATAGGTACTGAAAGGCATGAAAGTCGTAGGATAGATAACCAGTTACGAGGAAGAGCTGGTAGACAAGGTGATCCAGGCAATACAAAATTTTTCTTGTCTTTAGAAGATGATCTGATGCGTATTTTTGCCTCAGACCGTATTTCCGGAGTTTTAAGAACGTTAGGTTTAAAAGATGGTGAAGCAATCCATCACCCTATGATTAGTCGTTCACTTGAAAAAGCTCAACAGAAAGTTGAAGGACATAATTACGAAATACGTAAAAATTTATTACGTTTTGATGATGTTATGAATGATCAACGTAAGATAGTTTATGAACAACGCAGTGACATCATTAAGTCAAAAGATGCACATGATTTTTTAACTAACATGACAAAAGAACTAGTGGAAAAAGTGGTATTAACTTTTATTCCACCTAGTTCTTATAGAGAAGACTGGGATATAAACGCTCTAACAGGAGAGTTGCAGCGTATTTTTGCTATAAAACTACATCATGAATCTATAACAAAAGCTGATGTTACCGAAGTACAGGTGGTATCTAACGTTGTACAAATGGTAAATGACTTGTACCAAGCAAAAGATGAAGCATATAGCGTTAACTTGATGAATGACGCAATTAAGTATATTTTACTAACAACTTTAGATCAAGTATGGAAAGATCACCTACATAATTTAGATCATTTACGACAAGGTATATCACTAAGGGCTTATGCCCAAAAAGATCCTCTTAACGAGTATAAAAGAGAAGCTTTCAATTTATTTGAACAAATGCTCGATAATTTGAAGGAATTATTTATCCAAAGAGTTTGTCACCTCCATATGGATACTAGCCATATTAAAAAAGAGTCAATGTCTTTGGAAAATAAAAAACTTCAAAAGACAATGCGAGAAACTAGGGAGGACCCAGCTTTTAATAAATATAATGCTGGTGTTAGTATTGAAACTCAACTTAAAACCATCAAAACTCAAGTCAACCCACAGGATAGAGTACAATCAGACCCATCAAGTTGGGGAAAAGTGGCTAGAAATGAGTTATGTCCCTGTGGTTCTAGCAAGAAATATAAATATTGTCACGGAAGTAATGAATAAGCAGGGCAATTTAAAAGTCGCGTCAATAGTTGATGTGAACATAAGTTTAACTACTTTCAACGTCATTCCCGCGTAGACGGAAATCTAAAAAATAGTCTGAAAGGCTATTAAGAAATATGGGAGTGTTACGATCTAATCCTACAAGCTGATCCTATAATAAGAAATTAATGATAGGTAAACAACTAATGATAGACAGCCAACTTGTGAGTTGCCTAGTAGCCACCCAGTTTCCACAATTTAGAGATTTGCCTGTTCAACCGGTTGAACTTAGTGGTTGGGACAACAGAACATTTCGCTTGGGTAAGCACATGCTTGTACGCATGCCAAGTGCTGAGAGCTATACAATACAGGTAGAAAAAGAGCAAAAGTGGTTGCCTAGATTGGCATCTTTGCTGCCACTTCCAATTCCAGTGCCTGTAGCAATGGGAGAACCTAGTGAAGACTATCCATGGAGATGGTCCATTTACCGCTGGATTGAGGGCGAAACTGCTACATCTGCACACATATCCGACCTAGGTGACTTCGCAACCAGTCTTGCACAATTTCTCATCGCTCTGCAAAGCATTGATCCCACGGACGGACCTCTACCAGGCTTACATAACTTCTATCGTGGTGGATCTCTAACGACCTACGACACTGAAACACGACAAGCAATTTCTGCATTAAGTAACAAGATCGATGTCAGCACTGCTACTAAAATTTGGGAAGAAGCTCTTACTACTACTTGGCAAGGTTCACCAATATGGATTCATGGTGACCTCAGCACCGGCAACCTGTTAGTGCAAGAAGGAAAGTTAAGTGCTGTCATTGATTTTGGAGGGCTAGGGATCGGCGACCCAGCCTGTGATTTGGCGATTACTTGGACGTTGTTTCAAGGAAAAAGTCGGGAAATCTTTCGAACAATGCTTCAGTTAGATGCTGGCACTTGGGTTCGCGGTCGTGCATGGACATTATGGAAGGCCTTGATTGTAGCAGCAGGCCTCCCGGGTACAAATGCTGCAGAAGTCACACAATCATGGCGTATTATTGATGAAGTGCTTACAGATTACAGGCATAACTAAACAATATAAAAATAATTATTATTCTAAGCACCTTCGATGACATCAACCCTAGCAGCATGGTAATTAGAGAGTAGACGTAAGCGTTACCACTTACGCCCCTCATTAGAAGCTGACAATTAGCCTTAAGTTTTAGTTGACATCAAATAAAACATTTGTGTGATTGGATAAAAAATTTTCAGAGCTGTCCACATAGTTTTTATACCTGGAGGAGCAGAGTGTTTTGTATGTTTGTATCCACTAAGTCTAGGTTCTGTTGACAAAAATTTTAACGTAACCATATTAAAGTTCCAACGAAATTTAGAAAAGCTAAAAAAGTGGCTGGAGCTTTATCAAATCTAGAAAATATACGCCTAAAATGTTTGATTTTACCAAATAAGCACTCAATTAAATGTCGTTGTAAATTGTAATGAACTATTGACGTATTTAGAGCAAGAATTGTAAAGAAAATTGACCCACCTAAAAAGAAATAGTAGCTCCTACATAAATTAATAATTTGTTAATAATTTGTAGGAGTTTTTAGGGAGTGTTTATCGTGGAATCAATTTCAAAGATACGTAAAATGTATCATGTTGATGGCAAGGCAATTAGAGCAATTGCCAAAGAGCTTAATATATCAAAAAATACTGTTAAAAAAGTTATACGCAGTGATGCGACCAAGTTTGAATTAGCTAAATATAGTAAAGCTAAGCCAGTTTTAGGTGAATATCTTGCGATGTTGAATCAGCTATTAGCAGAAAATATCAAAGAACCAGTCAGGCGTAGAATGACTGCCAAGAAATTACATCAGCAGCTGAAGATATCAGGTTATCAAGGTAGTTATGAATCTGTGAATCTAATAGTTAGAAGATTCCGAAGAGATCATGAAGCAAAAGGTAAGCAAGTTTTTATTCCACTAAATTTTGAGCTAGGAGGAGCGTTTCAGTTTGATTGGGGAGAGGAAGAAATATGTTTAAATGGGGAGGTTATTAGAGTTAAAGCAGCGAGAATAAAGCTATGCTATAGTCGTTATTCTTTGGTAGTGGTTTATCCTAATGAGCAGCTGGAAATGGTTATGGATGCCCATGATCAAGCTTTCAAGTTTTTTGTTGGTTGTTGTAAGAATGGTATTTATGACAATATGAAGACGGCTGTCAAAAAAATATTGATTGGCAAGGATCGTATATTTAACGAGAAGTTTATCCAAATGGTCTCTCACCATTTATTTGAGCCACTTGCCTGTAGTCCAGCATCAGGATGGGAGAAAGGACAGGTTGAGAAACAAGTAGGAGACACTAGACGTAACTTTTTTACTCCAATATTGAAAGGAGATAGTTATGAAGCTATTAACATTCAGCTAAGAGAGATGTCTATAGAGTGGGCTAAAACTAAAAGACATCCTGAATTTACAGAAAGAACGATTCTAGAAATATATGAGGAAGAGAAGGCATATTTAATAGGATATAGAGGGCAGTTTACCGGTTATAGATTACATCCAACGACCGTATCACCTTTGAGTTTAATACAATACGACAGCAATATGTATAGTGTTCCGTGTGAATATGTGGGACTTAGCGTACAGATTAAATCCTATGCTTGGCAAATAGTGATTTTACATGAAAGCAAGATTATTGCAGAGCATGTTCGTAGTTTTAAACGCTATCAGAAGAATTATAATCCATGGCACTATATAGCAGCTCTAGAACGTAAACCCGGTGCTTTACGTAATGGTGGACCGTTCAAAGAGTTAATGAGTTTGTTACCTGAGATATTTGGCAAACTACGAAATAAGTTAGAGACTTACAAGGATGGTGATAAACAATTTATAGATATCCTGCTACTTGTTAATAAGTATGGATTAGAAAAGGTAACAAATGCTTGTAACCTAACAATTGCTGCTGGCGGCTGTAGCTCTAAATTAGTTGAGCAATATTTGTTGCAACCAGCAATGAAACTAGATATCCAAGAGACTGAGTTTATTCAGCTAAAAAATCCTCCTGATGCTGATTGTAGTATTTATAGCAAGTTGCATTTAACAACGGAGGTAAATTAAATGAAAGACTTAATATTGTTATTAGATAAATTAGGTTTAGTCGGTATGAAGATGCAGTTAGCTGAGTCAAGTAATTTAACAAATGATGTTCCTACTACTAGTGTGTATGATGTGTTAAAGAAACTTCTTGAAGCAGAGTGTGAATATAAGAAGTCACGCTCGCTAGGTTATAGGTTGCAACTAGCTAAGTTCCCAACCATAAAGTTACTATCAGATACATGCCAAGCTAAATTGGTTGAAAATATTGATATACAAAAAGTGATTGATAATCATCAGAATATCATGTTCATAGGTGGTTCTGGGTCTGCAAAAACTCATCTAGCAATTGGTTTGGCGTTCACCGCCATTGAAAAAAGTTACAGGGTAAGATTTTATACTTTAAATGAATTAGCTAGCCAATTGCTTAATGCTAGAATCCATAATTATGAAAGCAAATTCATCGATTCAGTTAAGAGATTCCATCTGATTGTAGTAGATGAATTAGGCTATGTATACTCGATGAAAATCAACAATTGCGTTGTCCAAGACCTGCGGTGCTCACGTACTAGTGTACGCTGTACTCCTCGGCTTGGACACTCCTAGCACTTGTTGATTTTGATCTTCGTCTACCAACTCTTCATTTATGAGCAGTATACCAATAAAAGCCGAAGCTAGATTCCTGTTATTTGAGTTATTTGCTAAATTGTATGAGCAAACTTCAGTGATCATTACTACCCATTTGAGATTTGAAGAATGGAATGATATGTTTGGTAATGCTAAGGCAACAAAAGTAATTATCGATAGATTGACACATCATTGTCAAATCATAGAAACTGGTAATAAAAGTTTTAGAGGAGGGAAAGATGTAGATTAAAGATTAAAATAATAGACTACGGTATTAATTAAAAATTACAATGATTTTAGAAAATTCTATCTGAATTTTAACCAAAATTAACTAATTTTTTTATGTGGTTAGGGGGGGCAATAGCTGATTACAATTTACACTTTAATTGCTTTGCCATCAACGTAATACATTCTACGTATTCTTCCAATTGTTTCCACTATAAACACCCTTTTAAAAACTCCTTAAAAAAATATTAAAAATATTAATTTTTTGGAGATATTGTTACTTATTTAGGGGGTCAATTTTCATTACAATTTTTCCCTTAAAGGGGTCAATAGCTGATTACAATTTACAATTATAAAAATCTTGTTTAGTTTTAGAAAGAATCACTTTACTTACAGCTTTTTGAGTAAAAGCTAAGTCAAAAGTTGTCATATATCTACCTTAATTATATTATTAGTTTCAATAGCGTTTGCACTGATGATGTTATTGGTATTTTTTATTTAAATTAAGTAATTTTTCATTGATTTTTAATATAGGAGGGCATAGAGTAAAATCCTGTTTTTTGTTTTGTGAAAAATAGACACTGAGGTTAGATTGTAATTTGTTCGATTGTCTTCTAACCTCGGTGCTGACACTACACCACGTAGTATCGTCTTGCATAAATACAATTATTTTTCCGCAGAGTAAAGGGGATTTTTTAATAAAATTAAAAAATTTTTTAGGCTCTTCAGAATAATGTTAATCTAATAACAGGCAGTAAAATTGTTATTATAGTTTTCTAGGGTTAACATTTTTGCTGTTCTGAGCTTTCAGTTGGATAGCTTTGGTTATTGTATTTTTAGGAAGATGAAATGAACTGGTATCATATATCTAAGCTCTGAACAAAATTTAAATTACTCTATTTTAACTTTTTAGCTGCAAATTATAAGATTTTTTTGAAATAGGATTAACTATTATGGCAAAAATCTTATTAATTTTCGCTTAAAAATACTCAAAATATAGACAATTTAAATTTTGTTCACAGGGGCTAGATAAACTAAATTGTTACATAATTATTTAATATAATTATATAGAAACATTAACATTAATTAAGTACTTAAATTAACCTATTTTTGTTGACTATTATAATAATAGTACAACTAAAAGTATGATTTTAAAAACAATATTTTCATAGTGTTTTCATAGTGTTTTTTTGGGGATTTTCCTCAATTTTCACGAAAAATTGACTAATATATTAAGTCGAAGTAATTGCTAAAATGTTAATTAAAATTATAGGAGAAAAGCTTATGAGTATTAGGATTCCAAGGGTGCAGAACAATAACAAAAATAGTATCATTGTGAGGACACAAATTGCGTTCACTCCTCTATCAAATAGCAATACATGTGTGGCGACAACTATAATTACCGAAAATAGACAGCTATAATTACCGAAAAATTGGTGAGTAAATTTTGATACATCTGAAGTGAAAATAGATTAGATTAAGGGATTTTTAAATGCCCCACTATCTAAGGTTAAATCTCACAGATGACATGTACAACTCAACAAATAATAAGGTTAAAGCAAATGAGTCACAAATATAACAAGGGAATAGCAGCCGCTAAAAGTGGTATGAGTTCTAAAACTGCAAGGAAGTATCTATTATCTAACAAAATACCAAGCGAGGCTTTAAAAATTCGACACTGGAAAACCAGAAGTAACGTTTTTGAAGAAGATTGGTTAGCGATTGAAGATATGTTGTCCAAATCACCGGGACTTCAAGCTAAAACTATCCTTAGCTATCTCATTAGTCAGGACACAACAAACAAATTTAATAATAGTCATGAGAGAACATTACAGCGGTTAATACGTAATTGGCGAGCTACCAATGGAGTTGAAAAAGCAGTGATTTTCAGTCAGGAGCTAGAAGCAGGTAAGCAAAGTCAGTCTGATTATACGGTAATGAATGATTTGGCAATTACCATATCTGGACAACAATTTAATCATTTACTATTTCATTTTATGTTACACGTCAGTTCGGGATAAGATATAGATGAAATAGTAATAGATAAAAGGATTGTCAAAAAGGAGTGCCTGCAGTATTTATATTTTTAAACAAAAAAACAAACTACAGGCATGAAAAAAGATATCACAGAATTATATAGTTTTATAGATGATTTTTGTAAAATTTATTTGGAGTATGAACAGAGAAAGTTATTACCATCAAATAAGCAGAGAAATCGCTGTTGTAGCATGAGTTTAAGTGAAATGTTAACAATAATAATTATGTTTCATACATCCTATGCTAAGAATTTTAAATTTTTCTATAAAAGTTATATAGAGTGCATGCATAAGGATGATTTCCCTAAAGCCTTGAGTTATAATAGATTTGTTGAATTAATGGCACGATTATTCATACCGCTAAATATGTTGATTCATTTGTTGTTTGGTGAGGAAACAGGTATTTATTTTATTGACTCTACAACGATTAAAGCTTGTCACAATAAAAGGCGTTATAGCAATAAAGTTTTTAAAGGATTAGCCAAACATAGTAAATCCTCTATGGGGTATTTTTATGGTTTTAAATTACATGTAATAATCAATAATAAAGGGGAGTTTATGGCATTAAAAGTGACCAAAGGCAATGTAGATGATAGGGTTCCAGTACCGGAGTTAACAAAAAGATTAACTGGAATTATAGCAGCTGATAAAGGTTATATTAAGCAAAATTTGTTCTTAAATTTATATGAAAGAGGCTTAAAAATGATTCATGGAATTAAGAAGAATATGGAAAATAAATTAATGGATTTGAAAGAAAAAATCTTACTTCGAAAGCGTAACTTAATTGAAACAGTTTTTGATTATCTAAAAAATAAAATGAACCTTGAACATACTAGACATAGATCACCAATAAATGCCTTTGTCCATATATTATCTACTCTTGTTGCTTATTCATTAAAGAAAAATAAACCTTCAACAAAATTTGATTTTAATCTACATGTTCTCAATATCCTTATCCCGAATTGACGTAACTTGTAATACAGAACTATTTAATAATTGGGTTGAGAAGTTTTTAATTAAAGAATTAAAAGCAGGACAGGTTGTAGTACTAGATAATGCTAGTTTCCATAAATCAAAGAAGACGAAAGAATTAATAGAATCAGTAGGTTGTAAGGTTATTTTTTTACCCCCATATTCACCAGACTTAAATCCAATAGAAAAATTTTGGGCTAATATGAAAAAATGGATTAAAAATAAGATAACAGAAACTAGTAAATTATTCGAAGCTATTTCTATGTTCTTTGTCACCTAATTCAATGTATTTTAGTATACTATGTTTGGCTAATCCTTTAAAAACTTTATTGCTATAACGCCTTTTATTGTGACAAGCTTTAATCGTTGTAGAGTCAATAAAATAAATACCTGTTTCCTCACCAAACAACAAATGAATCAACATATTTAGCGGTATGAATAATCGTGCCATTAATTCAACAAATCTATTATAACTCAAGGCTTTAGGGAAATCATCCTTATGCATGCACTCTATATAACTTTTATAGAAAAATTTAAAATTCTTAGCATAGGATGTATGAAACATAATTATTATTGTTAACATTTCACTTAAACTCATGCTACAACAGCGATTTCTCTGTTCATACTCCAAATAAATTTTACAAAAATCATCTATAAAACTATATAATTCTGTGATATCTTTTTTCATGCCTGTAGTTTGTTTTTTTGTTTAAAAATATAAATACTGCAGGCACTCCTTTTTGACAATCCTTTTATCTATTACTATTTCATCTATATCTTATCCCGAACTGACGTGTTACCATATTCACGTTGGGAATATGCTGACATTTGTTATAGCGAAAGTTTTGAATCATTGAGTAAAGGCTATGATGAGGCAGTTTGGGCTTTGGGTTTTGTTGCCCCTGAACATCGAACTGATAATTTGACAGCAGCAACGCAAAGTTGTGGTTCTAAAAGAATATTTACCAAACGTTGGCAGGAAGTAATGGAGCATTATGGCGTAACACCCAGTCGTAATAATCCTGGAGTAAGTAACGAAAATGGTTCTATAGAAAAAAGTCATGATTTGCTTAAGAATGCTATTAGGCAACAATTGATGTTACGAGGCTCAAGTAATTTTGCCGAGCTTGCAGATTATCAATCCTTTATTAGGGCAGTAATTGCTAGTCGTAATTCTAGACGCTGTGATAGGCTTGAGGAAGAGATAAAATTACTAAAGCCACTACCTGACAAGAAATATTATGCCCCTATAGTTATTGAGGTTAAAGTCTCCCAGTTCAGCACTGTGCGAATCTTTAAAGTCAGCTATTCTGTAGCTAGTAGACTTATTGGCTACACTCTTAGAGCGTATATTTATCAAGGTGAAATAAAGCTTTATTACGGTCAGACATTGGTTCAAACAATGCCGCAAATTAAAGATAGTAAAAAGGAAGCATCAATTAATTATCGCCATATTATAACTAGCCTATTACGAAAACCTAGAGCATTTGCTAATTATTACTATCGGGAGCATTTATTTCCTAGTACCATTTTTAGAACAGCTTATGATATGTTAATAAAACATTATCCAGTAAATGGTACAAAACAATATCTACAAATCCTACAACTAGCGGCAATTGGTAGTGAGAGTGAGGTAGAGATAGCCTTAGAGCTATTGATAAATAATAAGGTAGCTCCATCATATGAGGAAGTACAAGAACTACTTAAAAGTTCTAAAGTGGTAGTATCTGATGTAAAAGTTACTTTACCATCATTAGAAGATTATGACTCCTTACTCAGTGTAGTAGCGTGAGGAAGTTATGATAAACAATAGTAAATTAGATACTAGTAAAACATTAGATACTATGCTTGAAAGCTTGAATTTACTAGCGATACGTGATGTTTACCAAAAGATATCTGAACAGGTTATAAAAGGTCAACTAAGTCCGATAGACTATTTGCAAGAACTAGTTCAAATTGAGCTTGAGCAAAGGTATCAAAGAACTATAATGCAGCTGATTAAATCAGCAAAATTACCAAGGAATAAGTTATTAATTGACTTTGATATTAGCAGGATACCAAACCTTCATCCTGGTTTGCTTAAGAATTTAAGTGGAGGTGATTTTATTGAGCGTAGTGAGAATCTATTAATCTTCGGTAATCCTGGTACCGGAAAAAGCCACTTATCAATGGCTTTGGCTAGGGAGTGGTGTTTACGTGGTAGGAAATGTTTATATCTTACTGCCGCAAGTTTAGTGCAAGAATTATTAATTGCCAAAAATAAATTTAGTCTGAACCAGTTTATCAAGAGGCTAGATCGATTTGAAGCATTAATAATTGATGATATTTCTTATATTCCGTATGAGAAATCTGAATCGGAGGTATTGTTTGTATTGCTAGCCGAGAGATATGAACAAAGAAGTGTGGTAATTACCAGTAATTTAGTGTTCTCAAAATGGCAACAGATTTTTAAAGACGAAATGACTACCAATGCTGCAATCGATCGGTTAGTTCATCACTCTACTATTTTGGAATTGAATGCTGAAAGTTATAGAATTAAAACTGCTAAAGGCAACCAACAAAATTCTCAGGAACAAGTGGCTAAAAAATTAGAAAAACAGAATAATAAAAAGGAGAATAAAAATGTAATTTAACTGCTAAATTTTTTGCCAAAAAATCGGTAATTATAGTTGTCTATTTTCGGTAATTATAGTTGTCGCCACACAGCAATACATCTTCTTTTTCTATCTTAGCTTCGTTAATCGCTTTAACTAATGCTATATCTTCGCTGACTTCCGATTGTCCATTACAAAATCTTATACTATTTGGTATTGAATTCTTTAATCCAACACTAATCTTAATATGCCTAGCTGTTTCCTTCCCTCCAGCATTTATACCATCTTTCAATAATTTACTAGATAAACTAATAATTGTTGAATCAAATATATTAAATTTTTGTTTATCATTTCCTGCAAATTTATTGTTATATTTATTTACTAAATCTTCATAAATTCCTTGAAAATATTTAACGTTTATACTTTCCAACCTCTTACCAATAGAACTATGATCTACTTGCTTCTTGTTTGGTCTTTTTGATTTTAACAACTCAGACAATTCTTTGCTATTATTACATAGCATCTCTAATGAGCGTAAACTAACAGCTCTTTTCATAAGAACGCATTTTACAAAATTTTTAACAATGAATTTTCCTGTAATTTTGTTATTGATTTTATCAACTTTATATAATGTTCCTAATTCCTCTAATTTTTCCTTATCTATTAAATTCATTATTTCCGATATATTCATTTGTATTAGCCTCTTTATGTTTACTAATACTTGATTATATCTACTTTTTTACTTATGAAAATCCTCTAAAATCCGCTCTACCTTCAAACTTTCGACAGTTGTGGGATAACACCCCTAGGCTATTAAACTGATGTTTTACATCGAATTGAGATTAAATAGAAATCTTCACAACCTAAAAATTAAGTTGAATATAAACTATTAACAAGCTAATATGAAGGTGCTAAAATTAGATAAAATAAAATGATTAATATTACTTTTCCAGATAGAACGCAAAAACAATTTGAAAAAAATATTACGGGATTGGAGATAGCTAGTAAAATCTCTACTTCTTTAGCAAAAGATGCCTTGGTTATTGAAATAAATAATGAACTAAAGGACTTAAGTTTACCTATAGAATCTGATTGTAATGTAAGGATTCTGACCCATAAAGATCCTGAATGTTTAGAGATAATACGTCATGATGCCGCTCATATAATAGCAGAGGCAGCTAAAGAATTATTCCCAGATATCCAAGTTACCATAGGACCTGCTATTGAAAATGGCTTTTTTTATGATTTTGCTAAAGATAAACCTTTTTCATCTGAGGATTTGCTTAAGATAGAAGCAAAGATGCATGAAATTGTTAAAAGAAATGAGAAAATCACTAGAGAAGTATGGAACCGTGATCAAGCCATAGAATTCTTTAAATCAATAGGTGAACATTATAAAGCCGAGATAATTTCAGAAATTCCGGCAAGTGAGGATATTACATTATATCGGCAAGGTAATTTTATTGATCTTTGTCGTGGTCCGCATGCTCCGTCAACTGGTTTCATCAAACATTTTAAATTAATGAAAGTGGCTGGGGCGTATTGGCGTGGTGATAGCAAGAATCCTATGCTACAAAGAATCTACGGGACAGCTTGGGCAACAAAAGAACAGTTAGACAACTACCTTTATATGCTTGAAGAAGCAGAAAAGCGTGATCACAGAAAATTAGGTCGAGAGCTTGGATTGTTTCACTTTCAGGAAGAAGCTCAAGGTATGGTATTTTGGCATGATAAAGGTTGGAGTATATATCGCATTATCGAGCAATATATCAGAAATAAAATCAGAAAAACTGGATATATCGAGGTAAAAACTCCTGTGCTTGTCGATAAAAGCCTGTGGGAAGCTTCTGGTCACTGGGAAAAATTTAGAGAGGATATGTTTGCTCTAAATCTCGCTGATGATAAAACACTAGCTATGAAGCCAATGAACTGCCCATGTCATGTGCAGATTTTTAAACAAGGTATCAAGAGTTACCGAGACTTACCGTTACGTATGTCTGAATTTGGTTTATGTCATAGAAACGAAGCATCTGGTGCATTGCATGGTTTGATGAGAGTAAAGGCTTTTCGACAAGATGATGCACATATTTTTTGTACTGAGGAACAAATTAACAGTGAGACAGTAAAATTTTTTAGCCTCTTAACCGAGGTTTATAAAGATTTTGGTTTTTCTGATATTAAAATTAAATTCTCAGATCGTCCTAAAATACGAGCTGGCAGCGATGAAGTTTGGGATAAAGCAGAAAATGCTCTAAAAGAAGCAGTAAAAGAAGCCGGTTATTCTTACATATTAAATCCGGGTGATGGTGCGTTTTATGGACCAAAACTAGACTTTTGTCTTAAAGATTCAATAGGTAGAGAATGGCAATGTGGTACTTTGCAAGTTGATTTTGTTTTACCGGAACGTCTTGACGCTCATTATATTACTGTAAGCGGTGAGAAAAAGAGACCAGTAATGTTGCATAGAGTTGTAATTGGTTCTTTTGAGCGGTTTATTGGCATATTAATTGAAGAATATGCTGGACGTTTTCCTTTATGGTTAGCTCCTGTACAAGTAGCTATTGCCACCATTACAAGTGACTTAAATGACTATGCACTGGAAGTACACAAATTGTTGATTAGTGAAGGAATAAGGTCAGATGTCGATATTTCACCTGAAAAGATTAATTATAAAATACGCTATTTTTCTAATAATAAAGTACCTATAATAGCTGTTGTTGGTAAACAAGAACTGGCAAATAATACTGTGACTATAAGACAACTCGGATCTGATCAACAAGAAATTATTTCTCTACAAAATCTAGTAAATCTTGTTAAAGATCAGAATACCCGCTATTTAATGTAAGTAGGAGAAGGAAGGCAATTTAAAAAAGCATAAACCTAGTACTACAGTTGTAGTACTAACGTCAAAATGATGTCATCCGAGCTACGGCGGGATTTAAAACGCTAACGTTAGTATGGTAATCTCAGTTTGATGTAATAAATTAATAGTAGGCTTAGCATCATCCCCATTAGAGGTGATGTCACCCCTGCGAAAGCAGGGGTCTAGAAATGCTCAACAGTACCTCGATCTACTTTTCTTAGATCCCTGCCTTCGCAGGGATGACATCGGGGCTATGTGATCTACGCGGGAATGACAGATCTGTGTAGTAATTACAACTGTAGTACTAGGAAAGGTTATGCTAAAGATGATTTTTATTTAAACAATAATTATGGAGAAGTTTTATTTCTGGAATTAAAAATAGTAATTTTCCTAAGGCTAATAGGGAAATTAGGGCTAGTCAAGTTCGTTTAGTCGATGAAAATGGTGAGATGCTTGGCATCGTTAATATTAGGGAAGCTTTAGAACGTGCAGAAAAAGTTGCTTTAGATTTGGTAGAAATTTCACCAAATGCCGAGCCACCTGTTTGTAAGATTTTGGATTTTGGTAAATTTAAATATGAGAGTAAAAAGCGTGTCCAAGACAGTAGGAAAAAACAAAGGGTTGTTGTCCTTAAAGAAATGAAGTTTAAGCCAAACATTAGTCAAGGTGATTTTAATGTGAAACTTCGCAAGATCAAAGATTTTTTGAAGGAAGGTGACAAAGTAAAAATTTCTCTATGGTTTAAAGGCAGAGAGATTATCCATAATGATATTGGTATGAAGTTATTTGACCGCATATCGTTAGAACTAGAGGGCTTAGCTAAGATTGATTCTGCTCCTAAAATGGAAGGTAAACAGATAATTATGTTAGTCAGCCCTGATCCAACCAAAATACCAACTAATTAGAACTATTTATGCCAATTAAAATTCTAATGCCAGCTTTATCTCCAACTATGACTGAAGGAAATATTGCAAAATGGCTTAAAAAAGAAGGAGATAAAGTTGTTCCAGGAGATGTTATAGCGGAAATAGAAACAGATAAAGCTACTATGGAAGTGGAAGCTGTAGAAGAGGGAATTCTTGCTAAAATAATTGTAGCACAAGGTACAGACAATGTGCCGGTGAGTTCGCTTATCGCTGTATTACTTGAAGATGGTGAAGATGCAAGCTTATTGGATAGTTTTATAGCAAGTAGTGATAATTCTGCTAAACCATCTACAGAACCAATAATATCTATAGAAGAAACTAAGGCGGTTAAGTACGATCAGCAACCTCAAACAATGAATGTGAAAGCTTTAGGTAGGATATATGCGTCGCCTTTGGCTAAAAGACTAGCTGCTATTGATAATATCGATCTGTCAAATATTCAAGGTAGTGGACCTCATGGAAGAATAATAAAAAAAGATGTGTTATCATACTTAGTGCTACCCACAAATAGTGGTAAGATTAGGGCGGTGAACAGAAATAAAGAGGAGTACAAGTGCGTCCCCAATAATAATATTCGTAAAATTATTGCTAAACGTTTGCTTGAATCTAAACAAACCATACCGCATTTCTATCTCTCAATAGAATGTAACATGGATAAGTTATTGGATATTAGAGAAGATATAAATAAATCGCTTATAGACGAGAGAAAAATTAAAATTACTGTTAATGATTTTGTTATTTTAGCAGTGGCAAAAGCTTTAAAAGCTGTACCGGAAGCAAATGTTAGCTGGGATGAGTCTGCTATTCGGTATTATAATAATGTTGATGTATCAGTTGCTGTGGCAATTGATAATGGTCTTATAACGCCTATAGTCAGAAATGCCGATCAAAAAGATATAATTACATTATCGCAAGAATTACAAACTCTTATAAAAAAGGCTCGAGATAATAAACTAACTCCTGAAGAATTTCAGGGAGGAAGTTTTTCCGTCTCTAACTTAGGTATGTACGGTGTTAAGAACTTTAGTGCTATAATAAATCCGCCACAAAGCTGTATCCTAGCAATAGGAGCAAGCTCAAAACGTTCAATAGTTGAAAATAATCAGATAAAAGTCGCTACTATCATGGATGTTACTCTTTCTTCTGATCACAGAGTTGTTGATGGTGCTGTTGGAGCTAAATTTTTAGCTTCATTTAAAAAATTTATGGAGAGCCCTGCGTTAATGCTCATATAACTACCCTAAAGAAGGTTTGGGCTAAAAGCACTGTCATCCCTGCTTTCACAGGGGTGACATCAATTCTATTACTATGGCTAGAACCTTCTTTAGGTTAGCTATGTAATATCAATTCTTCAAAGTAACAGAGTACTCCTCATTCCATTATAAATATAGAATAAATTATGAGTTTTTCCGATAATCTAGCAAAAATCTTGAATAAACATGAAGAATTATCGAAAAAGTTGGCCACTGGTATAGTCGGAGATGAGTTTATAAAATCATCGAAGGAATATGCCGAGCTAGAGCCTATTGTTCAAACAATTAATGAATATAATAAATATGTATCTGAATTGCACGACATCAAAGAGATGGCTCAAGAAGCAAATTTGGACAATGATACACAGACGATGATATATGATGAGGTGCATCGTTTAGAGGTCCTGATGCCTAAATTAGAAAGGGCAGTAAAACTCTCTTTGTTGCCAAAAGATGAAGCTGATACAAAAAATGCTATTATTGAGGTAAGAGCTGGTAGCGGAGGAGAAGAAGCGGCGTTATTTGCTGCAACTTTATTTAATATGTATCACCGATACGCAGAATTAAAAAACTGGCGTTTTGAAATATTATCAATCTCTGATACTGGTATTGGCGGATATAAAGAAGCATCAGCACTAATTAAAGGACGAGATGTATTCTCTAAACTTAAGTTCGAATCAGGCGTCCATCGGGTGCAAAGAGTTCCTGAGACTGAGTCAAGTGGTAGGATACATACTTCTGCAGCTACTGTTGCTGTCTTGCCTGAAGCAGAAGATGTAGATGTTAAGATCGATGACAAAGATTTACGAATTGATACATATCGTGCATCGGGAGCCGGCGGACAACACGTAAATACCACAGAATCAGCGGTAAGGATTACCCATTTACCAACTGGTATTGTCGTTGCATTACAAGATGAAAAATCACAGCATAAAAACAAAGCTAAGGCTATGAAAATTCTTCGTTCTAGAATTTATGAAGCAGAGCGATATAAAAAGGATATGGAAAGAGCCGAGGTACGCAAAGGCCAAGTTGGTTCTGGTGATAGATCAGAAAGAATTCGCACCTATAACTTTCCACAAGGTCGAGTTTCTGACCATAGAATTAATCTAACCCTTTACAGAATAGAGGATATCGTAAAAAACGGGCAATTAGATGACTTTATTGAAGCTTTGATATCGGCTGATGAAGCAAGAAAACTTTCAGAAGTTTAAATTATAGCTTACTCATCATTGTGAGGAAGCGTAAGCCAACTAAGCAATCCAATCTAATGAATAATGGATTGCCACTACACTCACGTGGTCTCGCAATGACGGAGTAATACTAATCACGCGAATTCGGGATAAGAACAGGGGGTGTGTTTTAAAAATTTCCTTCCAACCAGTATATATATTACCGTTCCAACTATTTGATAATTTCATTAAAAAAATTCTATACTGTTTTTGTAGTGTTTTTTTATCAAAATTCCCCAAATTTGACATACAAAATAGTCTGTTTTTAACCGTTTTTCACGGGGAGGAAATATGACAGAATCGTTAATTTTTTCCGACAACTTAATTGAAAATCCAAACACCATTTTCTATAATATAGTTGGTAATTTTGTCCCACCTGAATGGCGAAATCTTACCAATAATTGTGGTAAACAATTAAGTAAAACTTCTATTCAACTTCTATCTTTGATAGTTTCTTGCACGAAAACTGATAGCTACAACAATACACAAGAATTACAAGAAGGCTATTATTTTTTCGAGAAAGAGCTAAGAGTGTGCCAAAGACGGGTTAAACAATGTCTAATAGAATTACAAATAAGTGGGTTCATTTATCACACTTTGATTACTACGGTCAAACATAACCTAAAATGCCGTAATATTTTATCTATCTGTTAAAAAGCGTGCAATAATGACCCACTAAATGGGTTAATGTGCGTTGAAAAATGACCCACCTAAGAAGTGGGAAAAGTAGTACGTTATTAATCCATTATTATCAACCTATACTTCTATTATTTTCAGAATAAATAATAGGAGTATAAAATCAGAGATGTTAATAATGGAAAGTAAGAGAAAGATATTAGGACGTTATCGTCGTGGAGAAGGTATACGTTCAATAAGTAGAGAATTAAATATATCACGTAATACAGTTAGAAGTATCATTCGTACGCAAGGAGAGATTAAATCTGATTATATACGAATAATTCAACCTATACCTAAACTCGGGAAATATATTGAGAGTCTTGAGAGGATGTTGCGGGATAATAAGAATTCAAAGCCTAAAAAAACAGGGAAAGCTTTATTTGAGGAGTTAAAGATTTATGGGTATCAAGGCAGTTACTCTGCTGTTAGTCGTTATATTAACACTTGGAATGATAGAAATTTTGAGATTAATATAAAAGCTTGCGTACCTTTATCCTTTGCTCCTGGGGAAGCTTACCAATTTGACTGGAGTAGTGAGCAAGTAATATTAGCTGGAGAAATAATAAATGTTAAAGTAGCTCACTTTGTTTTGTGTTATAGCCGTAAAAAATTTATCTATATTTATCCTACTGAAGCTCAAGAGATGGTATTTGATGCACATGTTAGAGCCTTTACTTTTTTTGGTGGTAGTCCAACTAAAGGGATTTATGATAATATGAAGACTGCTGTCAGTAAGGTTTTAAAAGGCTCTAATAATAGAGAATGGAATCCAAAGTTTGAAAAGCTCTGCGCACATTATCTCATTGAACCGATAGCATGTTCTCCAGCTCGAGGTAATGAAAAAGGTAGGGTTGAGCGACAAGTACAGATTGACCGGGAACAGTTCTTTACTCCTATGCCAAAAGCTTTAACCTTGCAAGAATTAAACGATATATTAACCAGCAGATTAGTTACTTATAATAGCTCTCATAAACACCCCGAATATAAAGATAAGACTATAGATGAAGCATATCAACTAGAACGTAATTTTTTAGTATCCGTGCCTGTATTATTTAACGGTTGCAAAGAAATAGATATCAAGGTTTCTATTACTTGTTTGGCTAGATATGAAAGCAATAATTATAGCGTTCACTGTAGTTGTGCTGGGAAAATAGTACAATGTAAGATATATGCTGAACATCTAGTATTTATTTATAATGGTCAAGAGGTAGGTCGTCATAAACGGAAATTTACTAAGGGAGAAACTTGTTATGACGTCAATCATTATCTGCCAATATTAAGGTATAAACCCGGAGCATTAAGAAATGGTGAACCATTCCTTAATATGAATTTACCAGAAGAGCTCATAGAAGTTAGAAGACGTCTTGAGAGCAGCCCAGCAGGTACAAGAGATTTTGCTCATATATTATCGTATATAGCAATGGAATCCATAGAAGCAGTAGTATCAGCATGCACCCAAGCACTAAAAATAGGAACTGTTAGTAAGGAGGTAATTTTAAATATTATATTACGTAATAAAGATGAGTTAAAAGTAACAGAGCCAAGTAATTACCAAGAATATCATACTTTAAAACATATCCCGAAAGCTAATTGTGAGATATACGATAATTTTCTCAAGTTAGGAGGTAAGTAATGAACAATGTATATCAAGAATCTACTAGAGAAGATATTATAAATGTTATGAGAAAGCTAAAATTTACAGGGATGCTTGAGTCTTATGATGAAATTATATCTGATGCCATAAGGCGTAAAGAAGCCTCGAATTATATTTTACATAATTTATTAAAATCTGAACTAACAACACGAACTCTTAGGTCTATTCAAAGTAGGATTAGCGCAGCAAAGTTTCCTGAGAAAAAAGATATAGATAATTTCATATTTATCGATACCCCAATAAACCAAGAACAAATTATGCATCTATATAGTTGCGAGTTTATTAAAACATCTAGAAATATAATCCTAGTTGGTGGTACTGGTAGCGGTAAAACTCACCTAGCTATTGCATTAAGTACAAAAGCAGTACGAAAAGGTTATAAATCAAGATTTTTTAATCTTGTAGATCTTGCTAATCAATTAGAATATGAAAAGAACTCTGCTCAGGTAGGAAAACTAGCAGCTTCCTTGCAAAAAATAGATGTACTAGTCCTAGATGAGCTTGGTTATCTACCATTTTCTAAGAATGGCGGTCAACTTATCTTTCATCTATTATCTAAAATACATTCCAACACTTCAATTATTATTACTACTAATCTTATATTCTCAGAATGGTCACAAATATTTGGTTGTAATAAAATGACTTCAGCGCTACTTGATAGAGTTTGTCATAATTGTGATATCATTGAAACGGGAAATGAAAGTTATCGTATGAAAAAAAAACAATAGTTCTAGACTTATGTGGGTCATTTTTCAACGCTCTTCCTGGGTCATTTTTCAACGCTTATTGACATATATGATCAATCCAATCAGTCCCACCACTGTCAATCCAATAGTACTCAAGTTCACCTTCTCTTGATAAACATTGCATAATTGACCATGGATTATAAATAACTTCTCCACCAAAATTATAACCATTATACCAACTTTTAATTTGCTCTGCGTTGGTATTAGTTCCTATTTTACCAAACAACTCATCAACTTCTGATTGAGTAAAGCCATATTGGATTGCAAATTTTTTGTCTAATAGACTACACTCAGTCAAATTATTCAAATCTGAAAGCAAATTAGCCTTAGCAATCCGTAAGATACCAGTAATTATGCCTTTTTGTAATGAATCATTGCCTTTAAGACTATTGCCAAATATTGCACGGAATAGTTTAAGTACTTGATTAAATTCTTCTTTATGACCAAATTCTAAATATGCACTATTAATTGGCGTATCATATTCGTCAATTAGTATGTAAACTTTTTGATTAAAATGTTTATAAAGTAAATCACTTAAAAATTTTAAACTATTTTCAAGCTCTACTTTGTTAAACTTTCCAGTAAAATATCTAGTTAATTGCTCTTTTTCCACTTCTTCCAACAAATATTCTTTCTCACTTACATAACGTTTTAAATAACGATAATTGCTAAATAACTTAATTATTTGATATCTGATTTTACTTTCAATTTCTTCATAACTACTTCCTCTAACGCCCTTAAAACTTATAATAATAACTGGGAATTGACCTTGATAGTCTAAAATAATATCTGGATACTCAGATATTTTAAGTGGTTTAAGTAACTTTTTTCTACCACTTGCTAACCCCAAATCCACTTCTCCTCCGCTAAACAGCTTATAATTCACCCTTTGTTCTTGCGGGAGAGGCTGACCTTGTGCATTCACTTCTATTTCCATAAATCTCCTAACCATATCCATATTCAAGCTCTTCCCCCAGCGTCTTGGACGGGTGATTAGGGTGACTGCTCCACTATCTTCTAATAATTCTTTGATCATTAGACTCTTATCAACAAATACATCACTATTTAGTAATAATGTTTTGAAGTCATCGGTACCAACAAACATTCTTGGTTGGTAATTAATATTATTACTGGTTTGTTCTTCTGTCATATAATCTTACTTTTCTAATATCTATTATTATACTCCTTTTTTATTCTCCACTAATAGCTAATTAGCAAAATTTTTGCTATAAAATTATAATATATCTCTTAATGGCTCTATCAAAATGTAGTATAATGCAAATTAAGAGCTGAATTTGTTGTGAGATTTATACACCTTGTTACAACAAATAATGTAAGAAGAAATATAATGGTTCCCAAAATTTAGACAAAAAATTAAGAGGAAATGAGATAGAATTCTTTAGGAAAAGAATAAGGAGCTAGAGATGAAAAAACAAGCTAAGCAGTATGGTGCCGAAGAAAAAACTAAAATTGTCATAGAGCCAAATTGCTAAAATTTTGTCTAGACAAAGGGGACCACCATAAAGTATTATTTAGGAGACACGATATCAGCTATGAAAATTGGAGTATGCATTCACTTTCGTCAGTTAGTTATTTTCTGTAAATTAGAAAAAAATATGATTCTTACGCCAATATTTAAAAATTATATAAATATGTATCTGCATGCCAAATGTTGGGGTAGTGTTTTTATTGAAACGTTTTACTAACGTTGTGCCTAATAAGTTATATATAGAGGTTTGCGACATGATTAATGGTGTAAATTCTTCGGACTATATTATTAAGCAACTGAGTGATAAGCATAAAATTGGTGAAATTCATTTTATATTAAGTGAATTAGAACGTAAAAATTATATTCAAGAAAATACTAAGACTACTTCTTTAATATCCTGCTTTGACCAGCAGATAAATGACTTTTTTAAGAGCGATGTTTTGATGTTATCAGAGATTAATCTGATAAACATTAGTGAAATTGATGATAAGATATATCAAGATTTATTAAATACTTATAATATTAAAATAAATAACCAAGATGATTATACTTTAGTAATTACTGACAATTACCTTGATAAAAGATTAGCGATGCTAGCTAGCAAGAAAAAATGGTTTATATGTAAACCTACCGAAAGCATTATTTTCATAAGTAGTATATTTCCTGCTACTATAGTACAGTTATGTATAGTTCATATGGTTCGCAATTCAGTGAAGTATGTCTCATATAAGGATTTAAAGGAAGTGACCACAGATTTGAAGTAAATTTATACAACAAATACCATTGAATTTGTCAATCGTCAAATTAGGAAAATTATCAAAAATAAGGGGATATTTCCAGATGACAAATCAATTCAGAAAATAATATTTTTAGCTCTGCAAAATGCAGCTAAAAAATGAACCATGCCCATAAAAGATTGGTCATTAGCTTTGAATCAATTTGAGATACTTTGTGGAGATTTTAAATGTGATTTATTGGTATGTACAAAATAGAACTTTGTGAGTAGGTCTAACCAATCACTCAATTAGACCCCTCCTCAGAACCGTACGTGCAGAACTACCGCATACGGTCCCGAAAAGTAAGATAGGTGTATGAACCTTACTATTCTCATAACATCTCTAAATCAATAATATGTCCAAGATTATTGAACTAATATTTGTTGATTTTGTGATGCTAACAACTTTATACGTTTAAATTTTGTTAACCATGAGTTTCCGTCTCTGAGTACGGTCATTGTTTCCTCCTCACGTTCTTACCTTTCTGCCTGCCCTTTGCTCCACTCCCATTACGGAGTTTCATCACTACTACAGCTGACTCAGCCATCCTTACACCATCTCCAAAGCCTTATGTTTTGGCACTTGTACTTTAGATACTTACTTTGCAGTAAGAGTTATAAGGACTTCCCAAGTTGTGTCATTAATCTCTACAAACTCGCTAATGCCTTAGACCCCGGTGGTTGAAAACTATTGGATTTGCTAGGTTGACCTCCAGTTTTCTGTTGCTTACTGTCTTGTGTAGAACATCAGCTTCCACTACCAATAAAATTTCGGGGCTATCACGTTCACCATTTGGTTTCGGCTCAAATGTTTCGCTGTCTACGCTTCACCGTTGTCGTTACCTTCAGCAGTGCAAGACTTGCTATATGGTGGAGCTAGCTAATCCTTCCATAACAGGACTTTCACCTGTAAGACTAATGCACCTTTCTTGGCACACACACAAAATAAATGATTGACTCTTTATAATTGATCTCATATGCTAACTACTATAATTAATTTTTACCTGGGGAAATTATGGCAAAAAATGACAGTCCATCAAAATCACCTAATGTTATAAAAACAAGAACAGATACTTCTGATTCTACAGAACAAATCCTAAGCACAATACCTAAACACCATAAATCTCATCTGTATACTTTTATTGAAAACCTCTTTAAGATGGATATGAGTCAAGATGTATTGGTAGATATTGTAATTAATGATGACCTTACTAATCCATGTGATAATCGAACTACAATAGTAGGACGTCCAAAAGTATTAGGAAGTGCAACAAAACAAATGCGTCATGTGACTCCATATTCTTTTATAGAAGCAGCTATAAAAGCAAAAATTGAAATAACAGAAAAGTCTCATGGGTATTACTCTTACATAGATAGTATAGTAGAAAATATTAAGCCATTAATAAAAAGTAAGAAAGGTATCTGTTTAACAGCAGATCAATATTCTAAACTAGTTTCTAATATTACACTACAAGGTAAGAAATCTGAAATATTTAAATTATCTACTACCAGCAATGAGTACTACCTAATATCTCATAATAAACTTATAGAACAGTTCAAGAATTGTAATGATTTCCCACAAGATGAAAAAGATAAAGCTGAAACAGATTTTAGTACTAAATTTGAAAAATATATTACCTATGGTATAGAATATCTCACTGGAAAAATATTGGATTCAGAAGATATTAACACCATAACAATAGTTTGTGAGGGAATTGCAAGAATAATATTAACTTTATTTAATCAAGATAAGTATGCAGCTTTTCCAGAAGAAGGGAATTCTATGTTGGGAGAAATTCGCATATATAAAGATAAAGATGCTGCAAATAAACCATTAAAACAAAAATATGAAGTATTCTCTCATCAAGAAATAACGAAAGAAATAAGTACACTACCTATTAAGACTGCTATAGCTAGATATGATTTACACATTAGAATTGTAGATAATGAGGGGCCCACAGTAAAAAGAGTAGCAAAGGTATTAAAGATTATAAACTCATTAGTATCTAGTAAAATTTTTGATAAAGAAAATGTAGAGGATATAAAATATCAAAAAGAGTATAATGAGAAATATAATTTTACTGTAAATGATCCAAATCTTACATGCAGGGACAAATACAATGAAGATATTGATATTAAAAACAATTTAATGGATATTTTTCAATACCATGTAGCAAAACACTTATACTCTGTATTTGATTTTAAACCATTAGAGAAAAATATATTAGCCCCTAAACAAAAAGGAGATACGAAAACAATTAAAATATATCCTTCTGCTACCGGTATAAAAACAGCAGAATATTTAGTGCAAAGCGGACAAGAATATAGAGACTTGCAGTATAATTCTAGGAAAGGTTATAATGATGATGCGATATTTCGTTGCAAGATGACTGATGAAGAAACTATAAATGTGTTAAAGGATAAGGTTGTCAATCATGTCATTATTTCTCTTTTACCTTTTAAGGCATTAGAAGTTGGATGTATATTCGATAAAACACAATGTAAAAGTACTACAATACTTGAAGCCTTTTGTGAATTAGTAAAAGCAAAGTATGAAGCAGCAGGAGAGATACGGTTGGGTAATTCATGGATGGACGACGTACAATGTGAATGTTCTATGTATTTTGCAGATGTATTAGGTGAATCAAGAGTTATGGAAGATAATTATAATATTTAACTAGTATAATTATGCTGTAATTTTTAGAATAAGATTCTAGTTATAACAATTTAATTAAAGGTAATTTTATGTATAAAAACGTTTCACAAAGTGCATTAAAAGAAGCTAGTACTCAGTTTTTGGTTAGTGCAATTAGAAATAATTGTATGGAGTCGATAACATCATGGGTAGAAGAAAATTTAGTAAATGAAAGTTCTAATACTACTGCTGATAAAAAAATTGCCTTTTTTGAAGCAGAAAAATCACTGATTATTGAATATATTATGGAAAATGATTTTTCTGGGTTACAAAATCTTATGGATGCAATTGATAATAAAAAATTTGAAAATAATCAAAAATTAAAGGTAAATGAATGTAGAGTTTTAGCAAATGCTATAATAGAGAAAAAAAGATATTGTGAAGAAAAAAAGAGCGTGCGTAAAGATCTTCACGATAATCTTTATAAATTACTAGATACTAAGTATAATGAGTTAACAGATGAAAATTACAGAAGTAAAATATCAGAAAAAATAACAGAAGCTTTATCAATTGTTACTATTATGGGAGATGAGGGTTCAAGTGGTAGTACAGATAATTTATAGTTTTTAGTTCCTCCGTTATGTGCCAAGCAAAGTGCGTAAGGAACAGCTGGAGAAAATCCAGTCTACGTAAAGAATAGCCAATAATGCGGGATTCTATATTTTATAAGGTGTATCCCTTTGTCTAGACAAGAACTTAGATGTGTGGTTTATACACCTTATTACAACAATAATGTAAGAGGAAGTATTATCTAGTTGCTAAAATTTTGATTTATAGAGATTATTACAATAACAATATAATATTAGGAATATAAATTGACAGACCATGGATTCTAAAGTTCAGCTTCGTCTGGTTGAGCTATATAAGCAGTCGAATCATGCAGGAAAGGTATGTACACATTATGGCATTTCACGTTTTACCTTGCGTAAGTGGTATAAACGTTATGAACTACTAGGTGAAAAAGGATTATACGATATTAGTAGTATACCAAAAGCTTTTCCTCTTCAAAAAAGAAGTGAAACAAATGAAAAGCTTATAATTAATTTAAGGAAAGAAAGAAATTTAGGTGCTAGACGTATTCAGAGTGAATTAAAACGTTTGTATGGCATCTCATTTTCTACAGCTACCATTCATAAAGTGCTTAAAAAATATGCAGTAGCACCACTACATCTCAAACGTCATTATCGAAAACAACTCAAACGCTATAGCTGTAAAGTACCTGGAGAAAGAGTACAAATGGACGTTTGCAAAATTACTAAACATTTATACCAATACACTGCCATAGATGATTGTACCAGATATAAAGTTTTAGCTTTATATAAAAGACGTACTGCAGAGAATACTTTAGATTTTTTGGATCAAGTTATGGATCGTATGCCTTTTCCTATACAACGTATTCAAATAGATAGAGGGCAGGAATTTTTTGCTTATGTGGTACAAGAATATTTGCAGAAAAAGAATATCAAGTTTCGCCCTATCAAACCATTGTCTCCTCACTTAAATGGTAAGGTAGAAAGAACACAAAGAACAGATTTAGACGAATTTTATAGTAGCACTGATCTTAAGGATCAAGAGATTCAGAGTGAGCTTATGATTTGGGAAGAGTATTATAATAAGCATCGATCGCACAGTTCTCTGCATGGCATAGCTCCATGGGAAAAATATAAAGAACTCGAGCATACTATTCCTTCTATAGAAAAAGTACATAAAAGTTATGATTCTTCAAAGGAAACTTTTGCTATACAAAATTACAAATACGATCAGGGATTTAAAGCTGCTATTAAAAATAAAATATATTAAGTACAAAAATACAAGTCGTAATTTCATCTGACAATTACCTTGTAACAAGGTCTATGAATCACACATGTCAATCAAAGATGGACTAATTCTGATATCATACTTACACAATCTTTCTGATAGACCCGATTTTTTCTCTATAATAATCTCACCGGTGAGCCAGTGTGTTTGTGTTATATTATAAGGCAATAATATTTTTGCTTTTCCTTGCATCAATGGGTTTAATTCATCAAAAACATCTCTCCTATCATCTCTTTTTCCATAATCAGGTTCAGGTTGTTTTGATTTATCCAGAAAAAAATCTAACGGTATACTCTTTTCAGCACTATCTACAGCACCCGAATATAAAATATAATAAAGATCATTATTTTTACCCAATTGGTTTTTAAGAAGAAATGAACACTTAGCATCACTTACATCATCTTCAAATCCACCTAATCTATGTTTGATAACACTAGTAACATAAGTGTTGATATTATCATCAGTATACCAATACTTGGGGTTAATTGTGAGCTTATTTGTGTTATTTTCATCAACTTGCTCGTGAACCCTTTGAGAAGGGGGACTAGTTCTACTATCTTGCTTTTTCGCCTCAGGACTTGCTCCAGTTGGACTTGATGGGAGTCTTTTGTTTATCATATTAATATAACCTTAACAATGATACTTATGAGTCATAAAAGCTATTCATTAATAATTTTTACTCAAAATAAAGTAATGTATTAAAAAATTTCAGTATTTAGTTTATGTGTAAAACTCATAAACCTTATTATTAAGTCATATATAAGATGATCCTGCAATTTTCTTATTCTAAATTGGTATTCATAACTTAATACTAAAATAATTTTTAAGGTAAAGCAATAAATATTTTTTGGTTAAAAATACTTTTTTAACAATTCCGTCTCATGCTTCTACTTTAATATAGAGCTTCCGTAAAATGCAAGAAAAAATAACATTTAATAGCAAAAAAACAAATGTAGTTATGTCTTCAATTTATAGTTAATAAATTAGCTTAATTTATTCTATGATCCTTGTATCTTGTGTATGAGTAGTATAATTCAAAAAAATCAAGAATTTGCTAGTAAACTTACCAACTTTGGAACTGGTGTATTAATATGATTACTATCCGTTTTAATTAACAAATGGTACTCCAAAACTTACACAATCAATGTAAAAGACCCATTATTTAGCATCTCTGAGATTGTATCATAGATATCCTTTCATTGTTTTATCTAAGCCACTATGGAGATTTTGCTGCCTATATGAATCTTACCACACAAAATAAGCTGATTTATTTACGTCCAAGGTTTTAGCATTTACAGCTGGAATTCCGATAGGCGCACTTGGGCAAACTAGGTTTACCTAGTTTGCCTGCGTTCAAAGATTCGGTTCTTGCCTTTGCTATTACCCAAAACTCACGGCTTAGATAGTATGGCAATATATCATTGTAGTAAATCAGAAGTACAAAGAAGCAAGGGACATAATGCCGTTGCAGCAAGTAGCTATATTTCAAGAAGTAAATTGCAGCTTATTACAACTGATAATAGTACAAAAGAGAAACAAACTATTAGCTATAATTCTACCAGCAGAAAGGGGCTTGCTCATAGCATAATTCTAGCTCCAGATGACGCTCCTAGTTGGGTATATGATAGACAAGAATTATGGAACAGAGCAGAAAGTGTAGAAACAAGAAAAAATGCTGAAACAGCTAGAAAGCTAATCATAGCTTTACCGAAAGAATTAACCCTACAACAGAATATTGAACTTATCGAACAATTTGCTTTGGAGTGTTTAGTTAGTCATGGCATGGTAGCAGATATAAACATTCATTATGACAGTGAAGATAATCCACATGTTCATATTCAAATGACTACCAGAAAACTAATACGCTCACTGGAAAATGACCAAGTAGTTTTTGGTGAAAAAGGACGCGATTGGGGAAGGAGGAAATTTTTATATTATTACCGAGAAAATGTAGCTCATTTCATCAATTTGTATTTAGAAAAACATGGGGCTTTAGATAGGGTATCACATTTATCTCATAAGGCACGGGGCATTGATTTAGTACCAACTATCCATGAAGGAGCAGCCCATTATATAAAAGACTCAAAATTAAGATTAATAAATGAACAAATACTAAAAAAAAATGCTGCCAAGATTAGAACAAATCCAGAGTTAGTATTTGATAAATTATCGATTAATAAGCCAGTTTTTACTAGGGAAGAAATTGCTATAGCCTTATCTGATGCGTTAACTATAGATATTGAGTTAGGGCAAACAGATAAACAATTAGATGGTGGTAATAAACAAGGATTTCAGCAACGTTTAAGAGAAATAAGCAAACAATTAGTAGTAGAAGATTTACTAATAGAAAGTTTAGTAACAGAAAATGTAAAGGAAAGTCCTAACCAAGATTTAACTATTTTAGCAGATGGTAGTAGTAAGCAAGATAGTGAGCTATCTAGCACTAGTATTGTAGAAGGTAGTAATACTACTGGTAGTATTACTACTATTGATCATAGCAGTCATAATAGTACAGGACTATCAAATGTTGAGCTATTGGATCAAGCATATTCTACTGAATTTATGCGACTCTATAGTAATTTGTTGGCGTCTGATAAGATTAGTTTAATAAATCCTAGTGATTTAAAAGGTCGTACTTTGTATGCATTAACCAAAAGGGTAAAGTTAGAACAGAGATTTATTACCACAGTAGAAGAGTTACAGCACAGTCAGAACCATAATTTGTTTATTGATGATAGGGCAATAGGTTCTATGAAAGATAAATTAATTGGCAGTATTCAAAAAGTTGGTATGGCTGTGCAGGAGGTAGTAAACAACAAGGTTGGGTTACAGATCGAGCTAATCAAGGAACAAAATCATTCTTTAACAGAGGAACAACGCAAGGCAATAATAGATATTGTATGTGGTAAAGATATTAGCGTATTGGAAGGATACCCAGGAGCTGGTAAGACATTTGTCATGCGGGAAATAGTACGACAATATCAAAAAGCTGGTTATCGGGTAGTAGGGACTGCCCAAAGTAGTAGTGCTACAAAAGTTCTGGAAGGTGCTACTGGCATTGAAGCAAAGAATACAACACTATGGCGTAAAGAGTGGCAAGAAGCTAGGGGGCATGAGTTCGAGTTGCCTTTACGAACTGATTATTATACAGAAAGAGAATACCAATATCCAGATAGAGTGGAGAGTAATTTTAGTCAGCAGAAAAATGTTAGTGCCGAGTTAGACAATAAGACCGTATTCATCATAGATGAAGCAAGCATGATTGAGCTGGCGAATATGGATTATTTGCTAACTCAAGTATTAAAGTCAGGGGCAAAAGTCATAATAGTAGGTGATAACAATCAGCTTTCTGCTATTGGTATGGCAGGTGCTTTTAAGAAGATATGCACTATTGCTGATATTAGTAAATTAACTGCAGTAATGCGTCATAAACATCCCGATGAATATACTAGGGAACTACAGAGTGTTAAAAAGCGTGCAATAATGACCCACTAAATGGGTTAATGTGCGTTGAAAAATGACCCACCTAAGAAGTGGGAAAAGTAGTACGTTATTAATCCATTATTATCAACCTATACTTCTATTATTTTCAGAATAAATAATAGGAGTATAAAATCAGAGATGTTAATAATGGAAAGTAAGAGAAAGATATTAGGACGTTATCGTCGTGGAGAAGGTATACGTTCAATAAGTAGAGAATTAAATATATCACGTAATACAGTTAGAAGTATCATTCGTACGCAAGGAGAGATTAAATCTGATTATATACGAATAATTCAACCTATACCTAAACTCGGGAAATATATTGAGAGTCTTGAGAGGATGTTGCGGGATAATAAGAATTCAAAGCCTAAAAAAACAGGGAAAGCTTTATTTGAGGAGTTAAAGATTTATGGGTATCAAGGCAGTTACTCTGCTGTTAGTCGTTATATTAACACTTGGAATGATAGAAATTTTGAGATTAATATAAAAGCTTGCGTACCTTTATCCTTTGCTCCTGGGGAAGCTTACCAATTTGACTGGAGTAGTGAGCAAGTAATATTAGCTGGAGAAATAATAAATGTTAAAGTAGCTCACTTTGTTTTGTGTTATAGCCGTAAAAAATTTATCTATATTTATCCTACTGAAGCTCAAGAGATGGTATTTGATGCACATGTTAGAGCCTTTACTTTTTTTGGTGGTAGTCCAACTAAAGGGATTTATGATAATATGAAGACTGCTGTCAGTAAGGTTTTAAAAGGCTCTAATAATAGAGAATGGAATCCAAAGTTTGAAAAGCTCTGCGCACATTATCTCATTGAACCGATAGCATGTTCTCCAGCTCGAGGTAATGAAAAAGGTAGGGTTGAGCGACAAGTACAGATTGACCGGGAACAGTTCTTTACTCCTATGCCAAAAGCTTTAACCTTGCAAGAATTAAACGATATATTAACCAGCAGATTAGTTACTTATAATAGCTCTCATAAACACCCCGAATATAAAGATAAGACTATAGATGAAGCATATCAACTAGAACGTAATTTTTTAGTATCCGTGCCTGTATTATTTAACGGTTGCAAAGAAATAGATATCAAGGTTTCTATTACTTGTTTGGCTAGATATGAAAGCAATAATTATAGCGTTCACTGTAGTTGTGCTGGGAAAATAGTACAATGTAAGATATATGCTGAACATCTAGTATTTATTTATAATGGTCAAGAGGTAGGTCGTCATAAACGGAAATTTACTAAGGGAGAAACTTGTTATGACGTCAATCATTATCTGCCAATATTAAGGTATAAACCCGGAGCATTAAGAAATGGTGAACCATTCCTTAATATGAATTTACCAGAAGAGCTCATAGAAGTTAGAAGACGTCTTGAGAGCAGCCCAGCAGGTACAAGAGATTTTGCTCATATATTATCGTATATAGCAATGGAATCCATAGAAGCAGTAGTATCAGCATGCACCCAAGCACTAAAAATAGGAACTGTTAGTAAGGAGGTAATTTTAAATATTATATTACGTAATAAAGATGAGTTAAAAGTAACAGAGCCAAGTAATTACCAAGAATATCATACTTTAAAACATATCCCGAAAGCTAATTGTGAGATATACGATAATTTTCTCAAGTTAGGAGGTAAGTAATGAACAATGTATATCAAGAATCTACTAGAGAAGATATTATAAATGTTATGAGAAAGCTAAAATTTACAGGGATGCTTGAGTCTTATGATGAAATTATATCTGATGCCATAAGGCGTAAAGAAGCCTCGAATTATATTTTACATAATTTATTAAAATCTGAACTAACAACACGAACTCTTAGGTCTATTCAAAGTAGGATTAGCGCAGCAAAGTTTCCTGAGAAAAAAGATATAGATAATTTCATATTTATCGATACCCCAATAAACCAAGAACAAATTATGCATCTATATAGTTGCGAGTTTATTAAAACATCTAGAAATATAATCCTAGTTGGTGGTACTGGTAGCGGTAAAACTCACCTAGCTATTGCATTAAGTACAAAAGCAGTACGAAAAGGTTATAAATCAAGATTTTTTAATCTTGTAGATCTTGCTAATCAATTAGAATATGAAAAGAACTCTGCTCAGGTAGGAAAACTAGCAGCTTCCTTGCAAAAAATAGATGTACTAGTCCTAGATGAGCTTGGTTATCTACCATTTTCTAAGAATGGCGGTCAACTTATCTTTCATCTATTATCTAAAATACATTCCAACACTTCAATTATTATTACTACTAATCTTATATTCTCAGAATGGTCACAAATATTTGGTTGTAATAAAATGACTTCAGCGCTACTTGATAGAGTTTGTCATAATTGTGATATCATTGAAACGGGAAATGAAAGTTATCGTATGAAAAAAAAAGGCTCTGTCCAAAAAACTGTGTAAATTTCGAAATAGGTTATATATAAAAGTATAACAAAAAAGGAAATTACATGAATAAAAAAACTAATGAATCAATAAAGCAAGCAGTAGATTTATTAATAGATAATGATACAGATGTAAGTACAATACTGAAAGAAGGAGGTTTATTAAAAGAATTGACCAAACGTTTAATAGAGAAGGCACTGCAGTCAGAAATGAATAATCATCTAGGCTATGATAAATACAGTCGTGCAGATAATGATAATGCTCGTAATGGTATAACTAGCAAAAAACTGATCTCCGAACATGGAGCTGTAGAAATAGAAGTACCAAGGGATAGGCATAATACCTTTGAACCCGCAATACTACCAAAACGCCAGAAACGTTTTGATGGTTTTGACGATAAAGTACTATCATTATATGCTAAAGGCATGAGTATATCTGATATTAAGATTCAGTTACAGGAGTTATACAGTGTTGAAATAAGTGAAGGCTTAATCAGCCAAATTACTGATGATGTAATGGATGAGGTTAAAGCTTGGCAGAGTCGACCATTAGAAGAGATATATCCGATAGTATTTTTTGATTGTTTAGTAGTAAAAGTCAGGCAAGATAAAAGGATAATCAATAAGGCAGTATATGTTGCATTAGGAATTGATTTATCTGGTAAAAAAGATATATTGGGATTATGGATCAGTGAAAATGAAGGGGCAAAATTTTGGCTCGGTAATTTTACCGAAATGAAAAATAGAGGGCTAAAAGATATACTGATTGCCTGTAGCGATAATCTTACTGGTATGTCTGAGGCAATAGAAGCAGTTTATCCAAAAACAGAACATCAATTGTGTATTGTACATCAGATTAGAAATAGTTTAAAATATGTGTCGTATAAAGATAGGAAGCAACTGTCTAGCGATTTAAAGCCGATATATACTGCAGTAACGGAAGAACAAGCCCATTTAGCTTTAGTATCTTTTGAAGAAAAATGGAATAAACAATATCCACAAATTGCCAAATCATGGTATAATAATTGGGACAATCTAATGATTTTTCTAGGGTATCCTGAGTCAATTAGAAAGGTAATTTATACAACTAATTCAGTTGAATCTGTCAATAGTCAATTGCGTAAAGTAACAAATAATAAGCGGGTTTTTCCTAATGATAATGCTGTTTTTAAAAGTTTATATTTGACAATTGACTATATGACCAAAAAATGGACTATGCCCATTCCAAACTGGAATGAAGCTATGGCTCATTTGATGGTTAAATTTGAGGATAGGCTTAACAAAATTTAATGACCTATTTTTTCGAATTTACACAGTTTTTTGGACAGAGCCAAAAAAAACAATAGTTCTAGACTTATGTGGGTCATTTTTCAACGCTTATTGACACCCACTTCTTAGGTGGGTCATTTTTCAACGCACATTAACCCATTTAGTGGGTCATTATTGCACGCTTTTTAACACTTTACCAGTTACCAACGAATCGGATTTTAAGGTTTCACCAACCCTAACTAACAAATCTACTAAGGCTGGCGAGTAATTGGAATCTTCAATTAATTCAGCCAGTTCTTTAGTACCAAACTTAGATAAAGCTGCCTGCATCACTGTCATCTTACTGTCAAAACCTTCACCATAAGTGTTTTTCAACCAACCAATGTGAGAGTGACGTGTTTGCTCGATAGCATTTTTTTGCTGTTTTTGTAAATCCTGCGAAAAACCATACAGAGAATTAAGCAGCTTCTCACCTTGCCTTTTAGATAATCCGCTTTGGTAAAACATGTCTTCATAACGAGTTAAATACTCCTCATCTTCCTTAGATCGTTTGTCAGTATATTTCTTATCCTCAGGCAGCCCCATCCTAGAATAAAATTTATGCCACTCTTCATCAGAGCTGTCATCTTTTGGCACAGCAACTCGCTGATTCAAGCTCTTTTCTGCTTCCAAATAGCTCTGTGCTAAAGATGATACATCCTTAAATTTACCAAGTGACTCAGTTTTGCGGATGTCCTCAGGCATATTAGCTAGCCAATCGCTAGCAGAGGAAGTAGGGTTAGTTTCATAGTTATTAGCAGTTCCTTCTTTGCTCATTTGCTTATTCTTCTTTTAACACTTCTATTTCTTTTTTTAACTGTTCTATTTTTTCAATGGTTAGTTTTGTATATTTAACTATTTTTTCTATTGGCTCATTATTAATTAACATTTCTTTTGCTGTAGCTATAGCATGTTCTTTAATACCTCTAGCTTCACCTCTAGCTTCAGCATCTTCAATTTTTTGCAGTTCTACCGCTAAATTATCAAGACGAGTTTTAACTATTTTCTCATAGGTACGTAATTCTTCTTCACTCCAGTTAGCTTGGTCTACAGCATTAAAGGCTCTCCTAATAATTTCATCCTTACCTATTAACTGCTCTATTTCTTCTAATGTTAATGTACTATCTCCTGCATGCTTAAAAAAATACATCCACTTCTCTTCTATAGTTTTTAGCTCTTTAATAGTTTTTTTAAATTTTGCCAACTCTAAAAAAACAAAATGAAAATCTTTTAAATCATTGGCATAGGTCTCTGTCTCTAAAATACGATGTTCTGATTTCCAATGTTTTCTATCGCTAAACATCACAAAATCCGCTATTGCTAAAAATATTACTCCTTTTAATTTAGCGTATACTGCCATTTTCTTGTGTTTCTCATCTTCCTCAAGTCTTTGCTGAGAGTATGCTTTAGCTGCATAATATTGCGCTCTTTTTTCAAATCCTATATGTTTACTTACCTGCATCTCTACGATTATTTGATTACCGTTTTGATCTTGACATAGCACATCAATAATAGATTGCCTATATGCAGCAATATCAGGGTCTTGGATAGTTGGTAAAAACGTTACACTAGTTATTTTCTCATTTCCTTCAAACTTTAGAACATCATTTAAAAAATGAACAAGTATATCTTTATTCTTTTCCGTACCAAAGACTTGATGAAAACAAAAGTCATTTTTAGGATCAAGAAACTTTTCTAAAGCCATATAATATAACCTCGTAATTATTACTAAATGTTGCCTTTATTTATCTGATTCATTAGTCTTTTTAGCACCATCAATATTATTAACTCCATCATCTCTTGACGCCTGCGAGCATATATACAGGAACAACGCCCGATGTCCTTCTAGAAAAGCAGTGTACTCACTTTCTTGTCGAACAAAATTGCTGCGATATATGCCACTCATTTGAGCTAAATCCTCTAATATTATTTTACCATCTTCTCCACTAAAAAGCTTGCAATAAATTGATTTTAATTGCTCTTTTGTTAGTAAATTAGATGGGGATGAGGAGTTAATTGATAGTTTCATTTGTTCTTCCTTACCCTTGCATTTGTTGTTGCTGTTGTAATTGTTGCATTTGCATCATTTTACGTTGTTGTCTGATTTGTAATACTTCTTGCTCGTTCTTGAGGATTGAGCTTGGGGCTTCTCTCAGTTCGAAGAATAGTTTAAAACATTTATCCCAGTTGATATTATCATAAATCTCAGGAAAAAAGTTACTGATACCACTTCTTTGGAAAAAACCTAATACTTGTTCAACGCTGGCTATTGCTGATGTTTTCTGTACCCTAGATAGTGGTGATACATATTCAATCTCTATTTCAGGTGGGCTATTTGCCCCCTCTAAAATCGGTACTCTATTATATTTGATTAGTGTTTGATATATCGCCATAATTAACGGATTTAACAACTCACTCTCAATTCTTCCAACCATCGGGGACATTAAACGGTATTGTTCTTCTGTTCTAATTTGTACCTCAGTGGCAGTCATTTCTTTGTTTTCTTTCTGCATTCTAAAAATATCAACATAGAATGCCTTAAATATCGCATCGCGGCATTGATTCTGCTCGATTTCAGTTGGTAGGATATTCTCCATACCAGTTAGGGGTATTATTTTATCCGCCATACCGTTACGATAGAAATTAACACTACCCGGCGTAGTGTAAAGAGGTAAGTAATAGCCATCCTTAGGCACTAATAATGGTGGGTCTAGTTGTTTTTGTGCTACTTTCAGGGTAATTTGTCTTAAACTATTGAGTAGTTTAATATCAGGTAGCACATGATGAGCCGGAGCATAGCCATATACTTCACCTTCTTCTTTTACCCACCGCGTTACAAAAAATGGGAAATAAGAATAGCCTGATTGACTGATAATTTTTTGTTCAGCAAGATAGATGTATTCTGAACTATAGGGCAGTAGCGATGAGCTAGATGTTGAAGGACTAGCTGCCGTTAATTTTCTACCTTTACTTTTCTGATTTTGAGCTTGTGGGCTAACTATGTGCAATATTTCTACTATTTCATCAGGATTTCGGGCTAACCTTTCCTTGAAAGGGGCAAAGTCTACCCATTTAGCTGATGCCGATTTTATCGGCATGCTAAATAGTCGGTACATTGTATTAACAAAACCAAACTTATCCTCTTCAAAATAACATTCCTGTAAATTAATATTACGAAAGAACAGAGTCTGGGCTAATTCTATATCTTCTTCAACATAGAATATCGCAGTACCAAAAGCTGATAAATTCAAAAAAAACTGATGTATTTGACTATAGAAATTAGAAGCCGGATTATTAAATATATCCATTAGGGTTTTTTCTAGCATTTGGGCTAACATGCTGCGTTCAGCTGTGGTTAAATATTGCTGTTGCTCATCATTTTCAGCGACTATAGTAAGGTTAAACCAGTTCATTGCTGGGTTTACCAGCAAGCTTTGTAGACCTGATGCTAATTGCTCTCTTGACCAAATGGAAGTTGAATCAAATATTACCTTATTGCTTTCAGTTTGCGGACAAACATATTTCTTCAACTCATCCCATATATGATGCCATTTCTCCCGTTTAGTTTTGAGATTATCAAAATATTCAATCTTTTTGTTTAAATCATTATCAGGCATAAGATGTCACCATATTTGTGTTGTAATTGGTACGTGTTGAGTTTGGGTTTAAATAAGGCTCGCCCAGCTTCTTTGACACTTTCTTGAGTTTTTTAATAAACTCGTTATCATATAACACCTCATAGTTATACTTTTTGCCACTAGCTGCAGTCATACTAGGTAAGCCTAGAGTTAAACCTTCAATATCCTTAAGAGACACGATCTTGCCAAGAGATTCGTGCAACGGTGGTAAATCTTTTAATTGTGGCACTGACCGCATGCCAAAATGTTCCAACGCTTGTTTTAGACCACCAAGCTCAGGTATGGCTCTTTTTTCTAATCCTGATGGACCGTATCTTGCTACTGACGACAAATCAGCTCCTATACTTGGATCATTGTTGTTAAGATTAATTCTTTCAAAACCAGCAAGTTTACGACTAATATCGGATCTGTTCATATAATGAGCAATACCAACAAGCGGAGATAACATTTGGATTCCCGAACCTATCCCAGCAAGCATTGAACCACCAGTACCAATCGCTCCTAAGCCTGCCCCAAGTCCAAAAGTTAAAGCTGTTAGTCCCAATCCTTGTGCTAGCCCAGTATCTCTTGCAGATTTTTGATACTTACCAGCTCGCCACTCTAAATCCCTGCCATAGCTATCCAACTGGCTTTGAGCAGCTTCCCCATAACTTCTTAACTGGTTTTGCAACCCTTCAGCATGCGATCGCTGCCTTGTATAGTCAGCAGTGATTTGCTCTTGTCTATTCTGTTCTTGTTTGTATTGTTCAATCATGCTGAGCAATTGTTGTCTAGCATTATCAAAGTTACTAGTATCCTGCGACAATCGATTTTGCTGTGATTGATAGTTAGTAAGCTGATGTTCAAGATTAGCTTTTTCCCTTGTTAGCTGTTGATGCTCTTTGGTGATGCTATCCATCGAATGGCGTATTTTACTTTCTGTTTCACTACGTTGCTTTTTTAACAATTCAACGTCTTGCTGATATTGAGTAATATGGCTACCGGCTTCCTCTTCGGTTAAACCTTTCAAGCTTTCTCTTCGCTGGGCTACTTGATCATACAGGTTTTGAAACTGACCCGGTAATTGCTCTACCTCACTTATTTTGAAATCAAGGGCGGGAGCTTTTTGTTTCAAGCTTTCAAAAGCTTGTTTTAGTTGATTGGCTGATGCAGACAAACTAGCTCTTTGTGATTCTATGTTTCTTAAGCCACTATCATATTGTCGAGTATGATAATCTAGTTGGTGTTGCATATCATAGCTTCTCATGCTAGCTTGATACTGTTGCTCTTCTAGAGAGTGTAAGCCCTGCTGAGATTGTTGCAATTGCTGCGACAAATTATTGATAGTATTTTGTGCTTCACTCGCATAACTACTATAACGATCTCGTGACTCATTATAGAGACGCTTCTGTCTTGATGTATCAGCTCCAGTAATGTACCTGTTCCTAGATGCACCAACCGCTAAAGCACCAAGTCCTAGTAAACCTAATATTGGCCACATATATTACTTTGCCTTAATTATTTATTAATTACCATTTCAATTATTTCATCATCAATTCTTGCTTCTTCTGCTCCATCATCTTTCCAACGCATTGTAATCATTCATTACTTTACGATGTTGCACTATATCATATTGGGACTGCTGCTGTTCATCACCAGTTTTAACGTCCATCGCCATATAACAAAAGCTCTCGGTTATATCAGTTGCTCTAGATGAATTAGAATGCACTCCTCTTTTGGTAGCATCAAACTCGAAAAGTCCGTTAATGCCACGTTGACATTTTTGGGCGTCGATGCGGCATTTACCCAGTAGTATTCTTGCCTTGGTTATCATTTCTTCCCGTAAATATTTCCGACCAATAGCAAAAGGCGAGAAGCCTACTTTCTCTGCTACCTCATTAGCTTGTTGTAATCTTGTATCCAAAGTTGGCATTTGTCTTCGACTCATATCATGGGGCAATACATTGCGTCCATATTGATAAGGTCTAGTTCTTAAATGCGTCAAGTAAAACTCTAAATCCTTACCCCTGTTCATATAAAAGTCAATAATATCGATAGAATCTTTTTTTTCTTGAACAAACCAAATAACCGTATAATCAACAATCCCTATATCCCAGTAAGTATGAACCTGATAGGCTGGGTCATATGGTACATAGCCAATACGCCCCTGACTTTCAGCTAGTCGTAACTGTTCAACAAAAGTACCACCTTGATCAGCTCTCTTATAGCGATAAGCAGCAAAGTCACAATAAAACTCTCTTTGAATCTCTTCGTTACTCATGTCAACTGAAGTCAACTTGTTTTTGTCAACTAATGGCTGCCCCTCATGATCAGTAGTATCTTCAATAGTTTTTATTTGGCAAAATACTTCCGGACTATTTTGGTATTTAAGGTATAACTCTTCACCATGTGTTAGTTTTGGATTATCGGAAGGAGTATACAAATAAAGCAACCAACCATTATTACGAATTACCATCGGTTCTATAACGCAACTCATAGCTCGTGGATCATGATAAGAATACTCTGAAATAACTGCTCCCTTAATACCACTACCCCTGATAGTCGCATAACGATCGCTACCAACAAACTGAATCACTGAACCATTTTTAAATAATATCCGTTGCTTATATTGCTGACTACGAGCAATAATCCCTTTAGGAATAAATGACATATAAGGACGCCCCGATAATGTCATACCATCCCATATGCTCATTTTAGCTTGATTATAGGTAGGATAGACATACCAATAAATGCCAACTTCTCGAATAGCACTAGCAGTGATCCAGTTAATACCCATAATATCTTTACCAGCTCTTCTATGCCAAATGGCTATAGCTTTCTTACCACCCGAGTATAAATATCTCCACAAAGGCAACTGAAATGGATAGGGTGACCAATCCACCGGGAATTTAAGACTTTTAGAGGCAGAGCTAGTAACCTCTTTGCTGCCTTTAGTTTCACTAGTAGTTTTCATCACTTTGGTCTTACTGTCCTTTGGCAAGTGCATATTCTGCTTCATACGATTCTATTTCAAAATTAGCTACATCTATCATTTTTGACATTTCTCGGGCTTTGGTTACTTGTTCAGCTTCATCACTATTTTTCCTATGGTAACTAGCATCATGCTTCCTCGTTTGATATTTTTGCGAATTGGCTTTAAGATATTCCAACAATGACTTAGAACAATATTTTTTCTTAGTAGCTATTGCCTGATTATCCTTGTCATAGGTCACTTCCTCATAACCGTTAATTGCCCTGTCATATAACACCCCTTCTGCTCTATCTACTGCAATGGCTAAAGCTAAATTGACGCATTTGGCTAAATATTTATCGCTATTAATGATCCGGTGCAACCTAAGTGGTGAAATACAACCAGCCTTCTTAGCTGCAATAACGATGTTACCATGTTCACAAAGATATAATAGGAAATTAGAGATATCATCTATTGAGCCAAACTTACTAATGGTACTAGATGATATCTTTGCTAAATATTTTTCAAATAAGCTATAATTTGTAGTCATTTCTGTTCTTTGAAATTTCTTTGCTATTAGCCTTATTATAGCTCTTTTTCAGTCTTTTTTCCACTCTATTAATTAAAATAGGTTAGATATCTTGCATTATTATTTTCTACTTATTAGTGCTTATTAATTAATTATTTTCTATTTTATATATTATTCTTGCTGAATTTTTTATATATTGTTTTTAGAATAAATAAATATTAGCAACTAATTTTTTTATAAAAATAATTAGATTTTTAAATGACACAGATTAACATTACACAAGATGAAGCTGATTTTTTGTTTAAAATGAAAAAAATTAAAACGGATAATAATATTTGGAGTCTTCCGGATCTTGGCGGTAAAATAGCAGTACCTTTGATATCTCTTGATAAAAGGGAACATTTTATACTGGATGTTAGTAGAGGAAGATTAGATATGAAAAGACAAAAATATCAAAATCGTTCTAGAGAAGTCATAATATTGGCACGCTTAGATTTAGGGAGTAGTCATAGAAATCCTGATGGTGAAGAAGTAGGTATACCGCATTTGCACTTATATAGAGAAGGATATGGTGATAAATGGGCATTTGCTATCCCAAATAATATTTTTCGAGATATAAATGATTTTTGGCAAACTTTACATGATTTTATGGGGTATTGTGAAATTATTGAAGTTCCAAATTTTTCAAAAGGATTATTCTCATGACTTCAAGCTTAAATATAGAACATCTTTTAGAAAATTACTATAAATGGTTAAGAGATAAAACAGCATGGAAACAATTAAAAGATTGGCTTGAGATAACTACCCCTTATCTTGACCGCCATAATGACTACATACAAATTTATCTAAAACAAGAGGGGAATAGTTATATCTTGACTGATGATAGTTGGACTATTGATGATTTAGAACAATCAGGATGTTTGCTGGACTCTGACAGACGACAGAAATTTTTAGAAATGACTCTTAATGGTTTTGGTGTACATAAAAATAATAATGAAATGTTTGTTAAAACCAATCAGCAAAATTTTGCTTTAGCCAAACATAATCTCATTCAAGCAATTCTTGCCGTTAACGATATGTTTTACTTAGCAAGACCTAACATTGCCTCGTTATTTTATGAAGATGTACAAATGTGGCTAGATGCTTGTGATATCCGATATTCTGAAAGAGTTGCATTTTTAGGTCAATCCGGTTACCTTAGACATTTTGATTTTCTTATTCCAAAATCAAAATATGCCCCTGAGCGTATGATTCAGACAGTAAATACTCCAAATAAAAATAAAGCAACTAGTATTATGGGAGATTGGTTTGATACGAGAGAAGTACGTTCATCCGACGCAAAAGCATATACTTTCATAAATGATAATGAGAAACCTATACCAGAAAATTTTCAAGATGCTTTAAAAAATTATCAAATTATCCCTGTACCGTGGAGTAAACGAGATAATTTTAAGAGCGAATTAGCTGCTTAGTATTAAAAATGAGATTTTAATACTAACTGATTAATTACCTCAAAAAAATTTTTCGCGTGACGCCCCCTATACCCCATTTTGCGACGCGTACACCCCCCGGGTGATTCCGCGAACAATTTTTGCCAAAAAATGTAAAAAAGTGACAAAAACTGCTAAAAATCTCAGCAAAATAGCTATAGATGGTGAATTTAAGGGCGAGCTTCTGCCTGCTAGGCAGAGGCTCGACCTTTGTAACCTGCATTACTCTCATACTTTCCAAATCCTTACAATTTCATATGTGATTTTTATGTACTCTTCAACCTTCAGTAACTGGTTGATTATTATTAACTTCTTTGTAATCATTCTTTTTTCTCAACTGATACAATTAGTTTCATCAACTTAACTACCAATTCAAATTTTCGTTTGTTATTGCAATAATACCTTAAAATTTCGCAAATATAGACTCGTACAATAGCGTTATTTGTTTTTAATATCTTTCCTAGCTAAAAATTAAATCCTCTTATAAACATATTTAAAATAGCTTTAAATGCTATTTGCCATAGCTTACAGCCCAGCCATGCTATCGACTTTCATAAACTCAAAAGTATAATTCAGTTTACTGCAAACATATTCCAAATCTTTGCTGTACTTATCTTTAATCCAATAGCCAATAAAGGCAGTAGCTGGTTTGAGAATAAGCTTATTGCAGGTCGTATCTTCTTCAATTGCTTCTAACTTGCTAAACAAGGATTTGTCCAAGTGTTCACCGTATAATTTTAACAAATATTTCCTTACTTTATACCATACTGACTCTGGATTTAGCCCACTTAGCTCTAAATGATAATCCGATACCTCTCTTTTGTTGGTAATACGCAATTGCTGAACATCTTTGCCATATACTTCTTGCACTGTCTTGAGCAATGTGCATTTGTCAGTTTCTGACAAAGAGATATCCGCTAGATCAATCTTGTATTCATCGTCACATACTCCAAAAAAACTGCACCTCTTCAGCAATTGATAAGCAGTGCTAGGCTGATGCTCCTCAAAAGCTTCAACAATCTTACGTTTCAACTGATTCAGTGGTTTAACGCCCTTACTATCTTTTACCTTTTGCAAATAAGCCTTTCTTGCACTAGTAGCATTGTTCAGATCGAAGTTAAAATTTGGGTTATTTGCCTTAGCTGGTGGACGCCTTTCATGAATCAAAGATATCTTCATGTAATTCAGTACTGCTTGCTTGCAGGCAAAGCGATTATTAGGAGAGTCCAAGCTATGTTTAATCAATAGCTTGTTGACAAAACTCAATTCGTAATTACGACCTGTTGTCTTTCTTAACCAAGCAGCATCTTCTTCGGTTAATGGGTAAAACATCTCTAGCTTCCTACGTGAATACCAGCCTTTAGCCTTTTTGGCAATATCACTGATCCACCCCCCACTAGTTTCTTGCTCAGACCCGCTACCTCCTGAATACCCATCTGTTGAATCAGAATCTGAATCGCAGTCTGACTCGTCATCAGTTGGAGTTGCCTCAGAGGAATTGCAGTCTGTGGAATTGCAGGGTAACGTTTCATTTACTGAGTTTACCTTTGTCTCCATAGGTAAATTAAAACTTTTTTCTTCAGTTGACTCAGGTTTTGGTAAACTTTTTTCACTTGAACTTACCGTTATCTCCGGCGATGAATCAAAGATTTGCTCCGTAGTTGACGCAGATTCTGACACATTTTTTTCACCTCTTTTTGCCGTTACCTCAAGCGGAAAATTAATGTTGTGTTCTTCAGTTGATTCAGGCTTTGACACAGTTTGTCCACAGACTTGTCCACAATTTTCTTGATTTTTTCCATATCTAGATATTATAGATATATCTATAGATGCGTTTTTTTGAAAATTTTTTACAGTTGGGTGGTAATTTTTTTCCGGTTGAATTGAAATTTTTTTATGGCTAGATTGAATATTTGTGTAATTAAAGTGATAAGAACTATTATTAGCTTTACGAAAATTCATAAATTTCTTAAGGAGTTTGATAGATAAAATATTACGGCATTTCACGTTATGTTTGATCGTAGTAGTAATTAAAGTAAAAGCAATAAATCCACTTTCTTGTAATTCTGTTAGACATTGTTTAACCCGTTTTTGACAAACTTCTAGTTCTTTCTCGAAAAAATGATAGCCTTCTTGTAATTCATCCGAATTTCTATAATTACTAGTTTTCATGCAAGAAACTATCAACGATAAAAGTTGACGAGAAGTTTTACTTAATTGCTTACCACAATTGTCGGTAAGATTCCGCCACTCAGGCGGGACAAAATTACCGACTATGTTATAAAAGATAATATCTTGATTTTCAACTACAGAGCGAGAAAAAGTTAACGATTCTGTCATATTTCCTCCCCTTGCAATAGGGTTAAAAATAGATTTTTTTGTAGGTCAAATTTCAGGAAATTTGTCTGAGAAGTTACATATAAATTACATATGAAATTTTTAGTAAAGTAAGAAAATCCTGAAACCCTGATAAGAACTGGCGGGAGTGACGGGACTCGAACCCGCGACCTTCTGCGTGACAGGCAGACGCTCTAACCAACTGAGCTACACCCCCTTTATCAGGCTTACTATGACATATAGGTAAGCCGTAATATATATAAAGTCAACTCCTATGTCAAGAACTCATCAGTAACTAATTTAACTCGATTTCTTATATTGAATTTGGGCTAAATAATATTAGCTACTTATTGTTAACGAAAACCAACTACTACATATTTTGATCAGATTTCAACAACACGTTTTAGGTAAGAATTATCTTAGATATAAACTTTATATCTTGTTTCTAAAATATCTAAGTTAAGCAACCATTTTTTTTAAGGATATTTCTTCCCATTTATCAAAAGATTCTTCTACAATTTCTTGGGCTTTTTCGATAGACCAATTCTCCAAAGCGTTCGAGTATACTATATTTATACTCATAGACTGTAAAAAGTAAGTCCTTCTCCTTGACTAACTTACTTGTCCCTAGTTATTATGCCACAAATTTAATAGAATTTCTTGCTAATAAAATAGCATACTGGTATAGATAACATATATATAAAGGCAATGGATGGTAACAAATACCATGGATATATAATAAGACTTATAATGATAACAGCAAATACCATCATCGCTAATGATAAATATTCATGTTTTATATTAATATTTTTTGTTGAAAATGTTGGTAGGCTGCTGGCAAGTAAAAAAGCAATTACAACAATATATAAATCTATCATAATGGTATGTTCACGGATATTGATACCGAAAACGCTACTCACTTCAAAATCCAAAATCATTGGCATGAGAGCAAGTAAAGCTCCACAAGGTGCAGGCACGCCAGTAAAAAAATATTCTATTTTCTTATTATGTATCTCATGAAAAATAGTAGTATTAAACCTTGCAAGCCTTAAGGCCATGCATACCATAAACAATAATATAGAACCCCATGAAAGTACTTTATATTCATATTGTTGGAAAGACCATAAATATACAAGATAAGCTGGGACTACTCCAAAATTAGCAAAATCACATAATGAATCCAGTTCAGCACCAAAAGGACTGGTAGCATTTAGCATTCTTGCTATCCTACCATCAATTCCATCTATTATAGCTGCAACTAAGGTGCAATATACAGCCTTTTCCCATCTACCATCTAATCCAAATTTAATAGCACTAACACCAACCACAAGACCCAATAAAGTGATAAAATTAGGAAGCAATTTTATAAACGGAATTGGTTTTGTTATTTTAACTTTGTGTATTTTAAGCAATTTATACCTGTATACTTATATTAAAGCAGTAAGAGTATTATCTTTTTTCAAACTTAAGTTCAGATGTTTTCTTGATCCTAAAATCAGCAATAATAGTTTCTCCACCAACTGAAGTCTGTCCCTCAGTAACACAAAGTGCAGTTTTAAGCGGCAAATAGACGTCAGCTCTACTACCAAAGCGGATGATACCATACCTATCGCCAACCCTAACCTCAGTATCTTCTTCTAAATCACATAATATTCTTCTTGCTATTAATCCTGCTATTTGAACAAAAGCAATTTTATGACCACTATTTGTTTCCATTAAAACAGACTGACGTTCGTTATATATACTTGCCTTATCAAGAGAGGCATTGAAAAATTTTCCTGGATTATAATGTAGGGATAAAATCTTTCCATTAGCTGGAATACGATTTACATGAACATTAAAAATATTCAAAAAAATACTAACTCTAATCATTTCCTGATTACCAAGACCAAGTTCTAGCGGAGGAACTGCTTCAGTTATTTTTTGCACTGTTCCGTCTGCTGGACTGACTACTAGATCGTCACTAATAGGGGTAAATCGATCCGGATTCCTAAAAAAATATATACACCAAATCGTTATAACTAATCCTACATATCCAAAACTATTATGAACAGTAGAAAGTAAAAAAGTCACAACTGCAAAGCTTACGATAAATATGTAGCCTTCACGATGAATAATCTTCGAAAAATCACTATATTGCTTCATTCTCACTCTCTAATTTTGTTACGTTATCCCATTTACTTAAGGGTAATTTAAAAGTTGGTAGGGTTTACAATAGAAACAATCAGGCAGTACTAGCCTGATTGTTATATTCTAAACGGGGTATAAAGGTCAACTAATGATAAATTTTGATAGAGCTTAACGCACAATTTCCCATTGCCCGTCTGGTCTACGACAAGCTTTCCCATAAGCTTTTTCTTGCTTACCACCCACAACAACTACCTGAGTATACTCACGGCAATACTGACCACTATCGTCTTTGAAAGCTTTGCTTGGTGTTACATACCCGTAATTACCACTATCTGGGTTACGCCACTCTACACTCTGACCACTAGGAGTAGCCTCTAATGCTTTCTGAGAACTTAGCTCTGCCAATTTCCTATCATGTTCATCCATAGTCTGACCAATTTGACCACCAATAAGTGCACCAGCTAAAACACCTATACCAGTTGCGACAAGACGACCAGTCCCTTTACCAAATTGTGATCCTAAAAGTCCGCCAGCCACACCGCCAATTAGCGTTCCACCACCTTGTTTATTCATACCAGAACAGCCGTGTAACATTGTTGTTGCTAAAATAATTGCTATAATTTTGCATGTTAAATTCATAAAAACCATATGTTTAAGAGTTACGTTATTTGACACACCCTAGGGTTAGTATATACTATACACTAATATATACTAACACTAATACATTTTATACTATAAAATCGAAAATTTTCTATGACTAATTCAGAGCATCAAATTTTAATCAAGTCTGCATCTTACTTGTCTTTTAGTATAGCTGTATTCATTTTATTTATTAAATCTTATGCGTGGCTTGTAACTGATTCTCAATCTATTCTAGCGTCTTTAATTGATACTATGCTTGATATTTCATCATCTCTTATTAATTTGATTGCTATTCGTTTTGCACTGCAGCCACCTGATTATCACCATAGATTTGGTCATGAAAAAATCCAAGATTTGGCAATTTTTTCACAAGCAGTATTCTTTTTTGTTTCTAGTATATTTATTGGTTTTTCTTCTGTAAAGTCCCTTATTGATGGATCAGTTCCAAGCAATATAGAATCTGGCATTAATGTACTATATTTATGCATTATCCTAACTTTTATTTTGGTGGCTTATCAAACTTATGTGATAAAAAAAACTGATTCTGAAATAATCAAAGTAGATAAATTACATTATTTTACAGATTTATTAACAAATGTTGGCGTAATTGTTTCTATAAAATTAAGCATTCATTTTTGGTTTATAGATTCATTATTTGGCATTGGTATTGCAATATATATAATATATGCCTCTTATGCTTTATTCAAAAAAGCTTTTAAAAATCTTATTGATGAAGAAATGCCTGAAGAAGATAGGAAAAAGATTCTCTCAATAATTACTAGATTTAAAGAAGTAAAAGGTATACACGAAATGAAGACTAGATATGCTGCAAGTAAGCCGTTTATACAATGTCACATAGAAATGGACGGAGATATGTCATTGTATAGTTCTCATTATCTTAGTGATAAAATTTATAGTGCATTGCTATTAGCGTTTCCAGGTGCAGAAATAATTATTCACCTAGATCCATATGGTTATGAGGAAAAAGTGAATTACCGTGAGAACATCAAGCAAATTTAACAATTTCTTCATGGAGGAGGCTTTAAAGCAGGCACAACTTGCTTTTAATGAAGATGAAATTCCGGTAGGTGCTATTATAGTTAATAGAGTAAGTAACAAAGTGATTTCAAAGGCTCATAATATTGTTGAACAAACAAAGAATCCGCTACTCCATGCTGAAATTGTCGCGATAAATCAATCTTGTCAAATTCTATCTAGTAAGAATCTATCAGACTGTGATATGTATGTTACTTTAGAACCATGTACAATGTGTGCTGCTGCAATATCTTTCGCTAGAATAGGCAGATTATTTTATGCAGCAAATGACCCAAAACAGGGAGGAGTTGAAAATGGGGGGCGTTTCTTTAACAGTAAATCTTGTTTCTACCATCCTGAGATATATAGTGGTTTCTCAGCAAAAATTTCTGAGAATTTAATGAAGGAATTTTTTAAAAAAGTCAGATCACTGGAATAGATAGGATAGTTTAAAAATCACATTAAATCAAAGATATGATTAATTTTAAATAAAAGAAGATAATTTAATGAAAAATGTGATTAAGTGCAATAACTTTTATTATTTTGTTTAGCTGTTATATGCAATTTATAATTGGTAGCAAAATAGAACCGGTGTTGTATTCCACAAAGTCACCAAGTACAAAAGAATACAATGTAAATGAATCTAGACAAAAAAGTTTAAAACTTATCAGTCTTAACATATGGGGAGGACATATACGACAACCACTTTTAGAATTTATAAAATTACATAGAGATATTGATATTTTTTGTCTTCAAGAAGTATATAATAATGCTCTACATAAAGTATCAACTGATGATAACGAAGTTAGCCTTAATATTTTCTCAGAAATGAGTGCATTACTCCCAAAGCATAATGCATTTTTTACGCCAGTTGTAGGGGAGGGATATGGTATTGGGATATTTATAAAAAAGGAAATTGATATATTAAGTAAAGGAGAGACTAACATACATGATAATCAAAATTACATAGGTCGCGGTCCGACTCATTCTAGAGAAATGCAATGGCTTAAATATCGTTTTAATGACCAAATCTATACTCTCTTTAATGTACATGGTTTATGGAATGGGATGGGTAAAACGGATACACAAGAAAGAATAAATCAATCTCAAAGGATTAAAAATTTTGTAGATACTATTAATACACCTAAAATATTATGTGGTGATTTCAATTTAACTCTAGATACCAAAAGTGTAAAAATACTTGCAAATAGCATGAATAATCTTATAAAAATCTATAATATTAAATCTACACGTACTAATATATATACAAAGGAAGAAAGATTCGCTGATTATATTTTTACTTCTCCTGATATTATTATAAGTAATTTTGAAGTATTAAAAGATGAAGTATCCGATCACTCACCACTATTGTTAGAGATTAATACTAGATAATCAAGCCATTTTTTATTTACATCTAGACCTACTATTTTATTCATGATATAATCTCCTTCATCTTATTGTGCAAGGCTACTGTATCCCCGTACCTTCTGCAATTTACCCCAATTCGGGATAAGAATTAGTTAATTCTTATCCCGAATTCGCGTAATTTGTTCAAAGCAAACTTAACGATAAGAGGGTACTTATTCTGTCTACTCGATAATCAAGTTTTTATTAAGTTATATAATTCGGGGCAGTTTAAAAGTCATGAAAAGAAGCCGAAAAGATGTCATTCCCGCGTAGGCGGGAATCTAAAAGAAGAAATTAATTTTATGTCTTTTGCATTACTAAATTTAGATGAATTGGAATCAGCTTTGGTATCTAATTCTCCTTATACTTATATGGTTGCTAAAAATGTAATTAATATAGATAAAAAAGATATCGTTTCTAACGATTATCCCCAAATAAAGAGTTCTGGTTTTTTTCCTCTTGAAAGTATAAAGTATGAGGGAGTTTTTAAAAAACTAATCCAAGAATTGCAAGCTCCTAAACTTGCTGATATCTTGACTAAAAAACTAAAGATTGAGCTTAAAGATAAGCCTTTTTTGATAACTATAAGGAGGTGGTCAGCAAAATATGATGGCAGGATTCATAATGACAGTAAATCTAAAATTGTTACGGCTTTATTATATTTAAATGACAATTGGCCACACGGTAAGGATGGGGGTAGTTTTCGGGTATTAAAGGATAAAAAAAATTTTGAAAGTGCAGCAGCTATTATTCATCCGGAATTTGGTTCTTTTGTAGCATTTGTTCGCTCTGAAAATTCGTGGCATGGTCATATGTCGTTTGAAGGGGAGAGGAGAGTCATTCAAATAACTTGGCTTAATAGTATGGAAGATCTTGAGCGTAAGAATAAAAGAGGAAAATTAGCATTGTTTTTAAAAAATATGTTTAAGTTGTAGGTCATAGTACCTTACATTTTTCTATAATCGTCATCGCGAGGCATCTTTAGATGCCGTGGCGATCCAGCTAAACAGCGAAACTGTTTTTTCTAGTACGCTTCGCGTATCTTGGATTGCCGCGTCGCCGCTTTCAGCGACTCCTCGCAATGACACTCGGAAGACCTCTTAACAGCAGCGGCATAAAAAATGTAGGGTACTATGGTTGTAGGTTCTAGATAGCGTAACATTCTTTCTGTAAATTGAATGTTAACCCGCTTACTCACGTTAAATTTACAGAAGAAATGTTACATTATCTTCTTTGTGTTATTTGCAATAAGTGCGACAAAATCGGTTGATGGAGTAATAGCTAACTTATAACAATATTCCGTAATTAAGTAGTAAGTGTAATATTCGTGAACATTTTCTATACTTACATCATCAATAGTTCTTTTCCCAAGCAAAATATCTGCTCTATCCTGATCAAACCTGAGGTTTGGAGCTGTTACTACAATTTTTATACCAATAAAATTGTCATTTTGTATCTCTAGTTCAACCTTAATAACAGCATCTCTGTATATATTGCTAGATGCTGTAACAATTAAACACATAATAATCTGAGCTATATTGTCATCGATATTTGTGCTGATTAACCTTGTGAACACTAGTTCAATATTATGATTTTTTGATTTTAAAAAATCAGTACTTAATCTATTAATTTCTGCAATAGCAATTTTGTTCCCCTCAGAAGGTAGAGAGTATAAATAACGATAAAACTGTAAATAGCTCATGAGTCTATTTGTACTATCCTGAACCAGTTTAGTAGCTTTCTCTTGATACTCTATAGTTTTTATTAACCCAATAGCGTTATCTATAGCACCTATTGATCCTGCAAAATCATGACATATTTTTTCATTTAAAGCTTGGCATAATTTTAGTGAATTTAGCATATTCTTAATAAACTCGTTTAGCTGGCGAAATGCTATCTACTTCATCTGTCAAAGTTGTAAGAGTTACAGGCTTGTAATCTAACTTCACCTTACCTTGCTCATCAATCCAAGCGAGTGTATGTTTCATCCATTCTTCATCATTACGCTCTGGGTAATCCTCCCTAGAGTGAGCCCCCCTACTTTCTTTTCTAGCCGCTGCAGAATGCACAGTAATTACCGCTTGATCTAATAAATTAGCTAGTTCTAATGCTTCAACTAGGTCGCTGTTCCAGATTAATGATCTATCATTAACCTGAATATTTGCATATTCCTTTCTTACCTGGTCAATCATTTCTATTCCTTCATCTAGTACCTCTTGAGTTCTAAATACCGCTGCATGATTTTGCATAATTTTTTGCATTTTAAGTCTTAAGTCAGCTACTGGTAGGGCTCCTTTAGCATGACGTATACCATCAAATCTGCTAATTATTTTATCCAATATAGACTCCGGCAAGCTTTTATGCTTTTGCCCTACTTTAACAATTTCAGCAGCTTTTTGTGCTGCGGCTCTACCAAATACTACTAAATCAAGTAAAGAGTTTGATCCTAACCGATTGGCTCCGTGTACTGAAACACAAGCTGCTTCACCAATTGACATCAACCCGGGAATAATCTTATTATGATTATCCTGACCTTTATCAATCACTTGACCATGGTAATTTGTTGGTATTCCCCCCATATTATAATGTACTGTTGGTAACACAGGTATTGGCTGGATGTTAACATTAACCGAGGCAAAAATTTTGGCTGTTTCCGAAATACCGGGTAAACGTTCGTGAAGAATTTCCGGCGGCAAATGATCTAAATGTAAGAATACATGATCTTTATGCTCACCTACCCCCCTACCCTCTCTGATTTCCATGGTAATAGCTCTTGATACTACATCTCTTGAAGCAAGGTCCTTAGCAGCGGGAGCATATCGTTCCATAAATCGCTCTCCATTAGAATTTACTAAATACCCACCTTCTCCTCTAGCACCTTCGGTAATTAAGCAGCCAGCCCCATATATACCAGTTGGATGGAATTGAACAAATTCCATATCTTGCAAGGCAATAGAACTTCTTGCCGCCATGCCACCTCCATCACCAGTACAAGTATGAGCACTTGTCGCAGAAAAATAAGCTCTACCATACCCGCCAGTAGCTAATACCACTAAGTGAGCATGGAAACAGTGAATTGTTCCGTCATCAAGATTCCAAGCAACTACCCCTACACATTCTCCATTATTCATTAATAAATCAAGGGCAAAATATTCGATAAAAAATTGAGCTTTATTTTTTAAAGCCTGTTGATATAAAGTATGTAATATTGCATGACCAGTACGATCTGCTGCAGCACAAGTCCTTTGAGCTGCTTGTCCCTTACCATAATTTGTTGTCATACCACCAAAGGGGCGTTGATAAATTTTGCCTTCTTCTGTTCGAGAAAAAGGTACTCCATAATGCTCAAGCTCTAGCACTGCTGCAGCTGCATGTTTACACATATACTCAATTGCATCTTGATCACCCAACCAATCCGAGCCTTTTACTGTGTCGTACATATGCCAACGCCAATCATCTTGCCCCATATTACCAAGAGAAGCACTAATGCCACCTTGGGCAGCCACAGTATGACTTCTAGTTGGGAAAACCTTGCTAATGCAAGCAGTATTTAAGCCCTCTTTCGCCATACCAAAAGTAGCCCTAAGACCAGCTCCACCTGCTCCAACTACCACTACATCAAATTGATGGTGGATAATATTATAAGATTTAGACATTTATATAAATTCCTTTTGTTACAGAATATACAGGGTAATTTAAAAGTTACACTCTAGAGTTGAAATAAGTAATTATTAAGAACATCAAACGTCATTGCGAGGAGTGCGTAAGCACGACGAAGCAATCCAGGAAACGAAAGAAATAAATTATCGTATTTTTGCTGGATTGCTTCGTCGGTTGCAGCAAGCAACCTCCTCGCAATGACGCTTGCAATCACATATCCACCTAAAATTACTTCAGTTTTTCAATTTTAAAGTGTGACTTTTAAATTACCCTGAGAATATATCATATATTTATTCTTGACTAAGCTTTTCCAAACAAATTTTTTCAGTAATTTTTTGCAATTGCTCTACTCGGTCAATTAAATAAAGCAACTGCTCCATAGTAATCCTGTAGTTTTTGTCATATCTTGCTCTAACATAAGCATCACGAAGTAATGTAAAACATTCTTTTTGCTCTTCACTTTCATATGGAAATATTCGACAAAGGTCATGATAAAAAATCCGTGCACTTTGGTTTAGTTCTAATAAATCATGTACTTTAGGTTTATAACCATCAAATACTAACAAAATAGCATTATAAAAACTCTCAGTAGCTTGATGAAGCAAAAAAGCTGATTCGCGATAATTGTCATCTTCAAAAAAAGCCTTGATTCCAATAAATAGTTTTTTTCCTCTACCAAACCAATTTTCATATTCTTCTGCAGCTATTGGTCTGCGATCGTGCCATGGCAAGTCCTTAGCTTCCGATAGTACAAATTCATCACTATCATATAGTAGAATTCCTTCTTTTCTAATATCACGAAAAAAATACTTACCTTTTTCAAGTTGGTCATTTACAAAGTGGATAGACTCAACTATTAGTGTCACGGATGGTTGTGTCATGGCCACTAATCGGTCTGTATTAATATCTATTGGGAATTTTCTTTCTAATCTTTTTTCTATATTATGTTTTAAGTTAATAGCTTGATATCCAGCATATTTTCTTTTCTTTAAGACCAATAACAGATCTATATCACTCTGATAATACTCCCTTGAGGATAGATCTTGTACCCAATCACCTCTAGCATAGGAGCCAAATAAAATTATCATTGCTATTTTTGATCTTCCAGAAGCTAGAATTTCTTGGACAATAATGTCTAATCTTTCTTTAATAACTAATGAACGTTCAGGTAATGTGGTTTTCATAAGATTATTTTTATTAATCAGTGAAATTATAGATTGCTTCGTCGACCTTATGGTCTCCTCGCAATGACGTTTTATAGACGTATATGTCATTGCGAGCGAACGTATGTGAGCGTGGCAATCCATTTTGTTAAAACATGATTTTAATCTTTTAAAATCATGTTTTTAGCTGGTTAATCCATCAGATTACTATAACATAAAATAATGCTACCACTAAGAATGCAATCGTTATAATGCAAAATATTTTAAGTAATATAATTAACCCTGTGCGGAGCTTAACACAACTAATATAATCTTCAATTACCGCACGCATACCAAGCATTGAATGATAGAAAGAGGTAATAACCAATATTCCTAAAGGAACAATATTGTAAGGTCTTTGTACAGTACTAACAAAATGAGTAAAACCCTCTCCAGTAGTATATTTAATAAAAAATATTAGCCAAATAGAACAAATTGCTAAAATAATAGCTGTTATTCTTTGATGCAACCAGTGACTCGAACCACTTTTTGCCGAACCAACCCCTTTAGCTTTTGCCAAATCTGTCCTTAAATTATTATTCATATAGAGGCCATAAGTTAAATTAACAACCAAAAAGCTAATGTCATCAATATCGAAGCTACTACCACAAACCAACCTGTGAAGTTAATAGCCCTTATTGAAAAGCAATGCCCACTATCCCAAATTAAGTGACGCACCCCATTACATAAATGATAAAACCATGCAAAACTTATGAATATTAGAGGAATTCTAAGTAAATTACATTTAAAGCACTGTAAATATTCAGGATCAAATTTGCTAAAAGCTAATAAAATAAAGCACCACGACAATATTGATAGTCCAAAAAATAAACCTATCCCCGTTATACGATGCAAAATAGACAAAACAGAGCTTATCTGTTTTTTATATATCGTCAAATGAGGAGAAGTAGGCCTACTATTATAAATTTCCTGCTTTGTTTTTGTCATAAGTTTCTGTCATAAATTATCTATAGTGTAATCTAGATCCTGAAATAAATTCAGGATGAAGTCCCTATAACTCTAAATAGCAACAGTATAAACGCTAGTTAGAAAATACTCAAGTTTTCTTGCAATAATTTGTATTAGACCTATTTGGTTATTGTATAATAACTATTATACAATAATGAAGTTAATTTTATGAAAACGATGAGTATTAGTTTAAACGAGACCTTATATGATAAATTAAAATATATGATTCCTTCTAAAAAAATTAGTAACTTTGTAAGCAATGCTATTGCTAAAGAATTAAAAAAAAAGGAACTGGAACTTACTTTGGCATATAAAGATGCAGAGCAAGATAATGAACGTCAAAATTTGCTAAAAGAGTGGGATGCAATAGATGACATTAGTAAAAAATAATACGAGGCAATATTTATTGGGTAAATCTTGATCCAACAATTGGAACTGAAATTCAAAAAACAAGACCTGCAATAGTTATATACTCAAATGATTTGAAGAATTGGATTTGAAAATGAATGGTGAGCATGCGAATCCATGATATTTTCAAAAAACAATTCTTCAAAGCAGAAGAGTATATCTAATAATATTCAGAATAAAATATCTAGTAGAGTAATAATTATCCCCATTACCTCAAATATTAATAATATTTTTCCTTTTGAAGTAAGAGTTACAGTTAATACTGCAAAAGCGTTAACTGATCAAATTAGAACCATAGATAAATCTAGATTGGGAGAGTTTATAGAACAGTTGAATAAAACTGAAATTATTAATATTGAAAAAGCTATTAAAGTTACTTTAAGTTTGACTTAAGTAACCTAGGTTCGATATAACAGTGTCTTCATATGTCATCCCTATGAAGGTTTATGTCATTCCCGCGTAGGCGGGAATCTAAAAAAATGACCTAGATAGGTTGTGTTAAGTTATTTTACTCACCTTACGCATAATCCCCATGGCAATTTAAAAATTGCAGAAAAGCACAATACGTCATTGCGAGACCACGTAGTGGTCGTGGCAATCTACATTTATTAGATTGCTTCGTAGCCACCAAAGTGGCTTCTCGCAATGACGCCAAGCTGTTTTCCCTATGACTTTTAAATACCATGCGTAAGGTGAGTAGTTAACCCGATTAAGATTAATTTTATCCTTACAAAACACTCAAAAAAATAGTTTACTAATACTCGTGATAACATTGAGGATTTTTGCCTTAAGTCTGAAAATAATATAAGTAATAGTGCTTTGAGCAAACGTTATATACTTCTTTTTTTTCTCTTTAATTCTTTTTTTGTCATGTGACTGAGATGGGATTGGGATTACTTTATAACCACAACAATTCATTTTTAGCATAAAATATAGTAATGTTGTTTGTACTAAATATGCTGATATGATACGATAGAGCCAATCACTAACTATGAAATACTGTATAATTATATTAAACACACCTCCAACAAGAGTGAGAATAGTAATAAAACAGATGTCGTCAGTAATTTTACCACTTCTAGAAATTTCAAAATTTCTAGGAGAATAATGTTTTAAAAACTTAATATTAGCATAGGTAAAACAACTAATAACTACTATTATAACAAAAACTGTACCTATAACAAAACTGAAATTAACGAGTTCTGTTAAATCTCCTGTCTTGATATAATTAGATATTGCTTTTTCCATCCAGCTGCTATTGGTTAATATTTGGTTTATATATTCAAAACTTTTAAATCCTAATATGACTGGTATTATACTACAACATACTAATGTATAGTTATAACTCTTAGCAAATAGCCATAGTGATAGTTCTTTTTTAAGCATGTTAATAAATGCTAGTCTATTCATAAAATTACCTTTTTATTATTTAATTTGTATTATAACCTCATCTTACGCATGGTATAGCACTTAACATAAGGCTTCAAAATTATAGTAAAGTATTTGAAGTGTAAATTGTAATCAGCTATTGACCCCTTTAAGGGAAAAATTGTAATGAAAATTGCCCCCCTAAATAAGTAACAATATCTCCAAAAAATTAATATTTTTAATATTTTTTTAAGGAGTTTTTAAAAGGTTGTTTATAGTGGAAACAATCGGAAGAATACGTAGAATGTATTACGTTGATGGCAAAGCAATTAAAGCAATTGCTAGAGAACTGAATATATCAAAGAATACAGTAAAAAAAGTCATTTGCAGCAATCAAACTAAATTTGAGTTAGCAAAATATAGCAAAGGTAAGCCTGTTCTTGGCAATCATCTTGAAGTACTAAATCAGCTATTAGCAGAGAATAGCAAGGAGTCGGTTCGACGTAGAATGACGGCAGCTATACCAACAGCTTCAGATATCGGGTTATACAGGAAGTTACGAATCTGTGAATCTAATTGTACGAAACTTCCGTAGAGAATACGAGGCAAGGGGCGGGCAAGTTTTTATTCCATTAAATTTTGAAGCTGGTCAGGCGTTTCAGTTTGATTGGGGAGAGGAAGAAATATGTTTAAATGGGGAGGTTACTAGAGTTAAAGCAGCGAGAATAAAGCTATGCTATAGTCGTTATTCTTTGGTAGTGGTTTATCCTAATGAGCAGCTGGAAATGGTTATGGATGCCCATGATCAAGCTTTCAAGTTTTTTGCTGGTTGTTGTAAGAATGGTATTTATGACAATATGAAGACGGCTGTCAAAAAAATATTGATTGGCAAGGATCGTATCTTTAACGAGAAGTTTATCCAAATGGTCTCTCACCATTTATTTGAGCCACTTGCCTGTACTCCAGCATCAGGATGGGAGAAAGGACAGGTTGAGAAACAAGTAGGAGACACTAGACGTAACTTTTTTACTCCAATATTGAAAGGAGATAGTTATGAAGCTATTAACATTCAGCTAAGAGAGATGTCTATAGAGTGGGCTAAAACTAAAAGACATCCTGAATTTACAGAAAGAACGATTCTAGAAATATATGAGGAAGAGAAGGCATATTTAATAGGATATAGAGGGCAGTTTACCGGTTATAGATTACATCCAACGACCGTATCACCTTTGAGTTTAATACAATACGACACCAATATGTATATAGTTAAGTCCATAGGATTAGGTGACAAAGAACATAACGATTATAAGTTGTCTTAGCAACGGCGGGAATCTAGATATCTGCTTTCGCAGGTATGACACAAAATTTATATCACCTAATTCAATAGGTTTCACTATAGTGTTCCGTGTGAATATGTGGGACTTAGCGTACAGATTAAATCCTATGCTTGGCAAATAGTGATTTTACATGAAAGCAAGATTATTGCAGAGCATGTTCGTAGTTTTAAACGCTATCAGAAGAATTATAATCCATGGCACTATATAGCAGCTCTAGAACGTAAACCCGGTGCTTTACGTAATGGTGGACCGTTCAAAGAGTTAATGAGTTTGTTACCTGAGATATTTGGCAAACTACGAAATAAGTTAGAGACTTACAAGGATGGTGATAAACAATTTATAGATATCCTGCTACTTGTTAATAAGTATGGATTAGAAAAGGTAACAAATGCTTGTAACCTAACAATTGCTGCTGGCGGCTGTAGCTCTAAATTAGTTGAGCAATATTTGTTGCAACCAGCAATGAAACTAGATATCCAAGAGACTGAGTTTATTCAGCTAAAAAATCCTCCTGATGCTGATTGTAGTATTTATAGCAAGTTGCATTTAACAACGGAGGTAAATTAAATGAAAGACTTAATATTGTTATTAGATAAATTAGGTTTAGTCGGTATGAAGATGCAGTTAGCTGAGTCAAGTAATTTAACAAATGATGTCCCTACTACTAGTGTGTATGATGTGTTAAAGAAACTTCTTGAAGCAGAGTGTGAATATACTCGATGAAAATCAAGAATTGCGTTGTCGTCTTCAGGGATCTTCGGTGCTCACGTACTAAATGTACGCTCCGCTCCTCGACCCTTCGACTCCTAGCACTTCATAATTTTGATCTTCGTCTATCAACTCTTCATTTACGAGTAGTATATAAGAAGTCACGCTCGCTAGGTTATAGGTTGCAACTAGCTAAGTTCCCAACCATAAAGTTACTATCAGATACATGCCAAGCTAAATTGGTTGAAAATATTGATATACAAAAAGTGATTGATAATCATCAGAATATCATGTTCATAGGTGGTTCTGGGTCTGCAAAAACTCATCTAGCAATTGGTTTGGCGTTCACCGCCATTGAAAAAAGTTACAGGGTAAGATTTTATACTTTAAATGAATTAGCTAGCCAATTGCTTAATGCTAGAATCCATAATTATGAAAGCAAATTCATCGATTCAGTTAAGAGATTCCATCTGATTGTAGTAGATGAATTAGGCTATGTATACTCGATGAAAATCAACAATTGCGTTGTCCAAGACCTGCGGTGCTCACGTACTAGTGTACGCTGTACTCCTCGGCTTGGACACTCCTAGCACTTGTTGATTTTGATCTTCGTCTACCAACTCTTCATTTATGAGCAGTATACCAATAAAAGCCGAAGCTAGATTCCTGTTATTTGAGTTATTTGCTAAATTGTATGAGCAAACTTCAGTGATCATTACTACCCATTTGAGATTTGAAGAATGGAATGATATGTTTGGTAATGCTAAGGCAACAAAAGTAATTATCGATAGATTGACACATCATTGTCAAATCATAGAAACTGGTAATAAAAGTTTTAGAGGAGGGAAAGATGTAGATTAAAGATTAAAATAATAGACTACGGTATTAATTAAAAATTACAATGATTTTAGAAAATTCTATCTGAATTTTAACCAAAATTAACTAATTTTTTTATGTGGTTAGGGGGGGCAATAGCTGATTACAATTTACACTATACGTAATACATTCTACGTATTCTTCCAATTGTTTCCACTATAAACACCCTTTTAAAAACTCCTTAAAAAAATATTAAAAATATTAATTTTTTGGAGATATTGTTACTTATTTAGGGGATCAAATTTCATTACAATTTTTCCCTTAAAGGGGTCAATAGCTGATTACAATTTACACCATTGCTAGAATTGAGGTGTGATATCTTACTTACAGAACTTACCGCTGCTTCTGATTGAAAGTTTTGCTCTTGCGTTGACTTACTTTCTGCCAAGTTTTGTTGACAATTTTTTTCATTTTCCTCACAATCATCGCTAGAATTTAGGATGGGTATCTTGCTTACAGAACTTACCGTTGCTTCCGATTGAAGATTTGGCTCTTCCGTTGATTTAATCTCTTCCAAACTTTGTTCACAATTTTCTTCGAAAAAATTTTTTTTTGCCATATCTAGATATAGATATATTATATAGATAATTATCTATTATATTGTGTGGTGGAAAATTTTTTCCAGTTGAGTGGAAATTTTTTTCGAGTTAGGTTGAATATTTTGACCTATTGAGTTATGGTTTGTTTCAGATTGCTTTGAAAATTCTTGTTGGTTAGAATTATAATTATTAGTTTGGCAATTAGTTTTACGGAAACTGACAAAATTTTTAAGGAGTTTGATACATTGAATATTAGGACATCTCATATTATGTATAATCAAAATAGTTGAATGACAATCAATTAAACCACTGTCTTTCAGTTCTTCTAGACATTGCTTTACCCGTTTTTGACAAACTCCTAACTGTTGCTGGAAGAAAAGATAGCCTTCTTGTAATTCTTCTGCTGGCTTACCTATCTTGTTATAAAATTGTAGACGAGAAACTATCAACGACAAAAGTTGACGAGAAGTTGTACTTAATCGCTTACCACAATTGTTAGTAAGATTTCGCCACTCAGGTGGGATAAAATTACCCACAAAATTGTAAAAAATGATATCAGGATTTTCAACTAAATTGCCGGAGGAAATTAACGTTTTTGTCATATTTTCCTCCTCTGAAAATCAGTTAGAAAGAGACTTTTTTTGTGGTTGTATTTCTGCAACTTTGGTATAAAATCAACAGAAAACCAACAGAAAAGTTTTTGTGCAGAATCACAGAATGTTCTGAATCCCTGATAAGTATCTGATAAGAGTGGTGAAATTTGACCCAGCGATACTCTTCTCGCGTAGGCGAGGATCTAAAAAAGTAGCTAGGAAGAATATATAAACATTTTTAGATCCCTGCTTTCGCAGGGATGACATCAGAAGAAATAGGTATGACATACTAATTCAACTTACAATAATATATTATGAATTTTATCGATGAAGCTAAAATATACTTAAAAGCCGGTAATGGTGGTGATGGGGCGATTAGTTTCCATCGAGAAAAATATATTGATATGGGTGGACCTGATGGTGGCGATGGTGGTCGTGGTGGTAGCATTATTTTTAAGTGCAATTCTCATCTTAATACTTTAGTAAATTTTAGGTATAAACTGCATTTTAAAGCAGAAAATGGTGAGAATGGTAAAGGCTCGAACCGTAGTGGTAAGTCTAAACCTGCTTTACTCCTAGAAGTACCAGTAGGAACACAAATATTCTCAGAACATGGCGATGTTCTACTATATGATTTCACTTCCGATGAACAAACTTTTGAAATTCTTAAGGGAGGCAAAGGCGGGCTTGGTAATAGCCATTTTAAGTCATCTACCAATCAAGCTCCGCGACGTAGGACTGAAGGTGTTGTGGGAGAAGAGATGTGGGTAAATTTACAACTCAAACTACTTTCAGATGTTGGTCTTATAGGTCTACCTAATGCAGGGAAATCGACTTTCCTTGCAGCCACGACATCAGCAAAACCTAAAATTGCTGATTATCCATTTACCACACTAAGCCCTAATCTTGGTGTGGTTTATGTAGATGATGAAGAATTTGTGATAGCTGATATCCCAGGTTTAATAGAAGGGGCTCACTTAGGACATGGACTCGGTGATAAGTTTCTAAAACATATTGAGAGATGTAATTTATTGATTCATTTGATATCAGCAACAAGTGATAATTTGATTGCTGATTATAGAACTATTAGGAACGAGCTTGAATCATATTCGAGCTTATTAAAAAATAAGCTCGAAATAATTTGTTTGAATAAGTGCGATGTTTTGTTAGAAGAAGAAATTAAAGACAAAATTACAGAATTGCAAAAAATTACTAGTGAGGAAATTTTTGTAGTGTCTAGCTATACAAGAACTGGATTAAATGGGGTAATTAAAAAAGCTCTTGAAAACGTAAAAAACACAAATCAAAGGTTTGCATAATTGATTATATATAACCTCAACTATCGATGTAATAAATTAATAGTAGGCTCAAGTAATCATCGCTATTAGGGGTGATGTCACAACTGTCGAAAGTTTACAAATACCTATACCACAGCGTCATTGCGAGCGTAAGCGAAGCAATCCAGGAAACAATCTTAGATATAATGATGTTACTGGATTGCTTCGTCGGTCTTACGACCTTCTCGCAATGACGTATAAAGAAGCTGTATTTACTAACTTTCAACAGTTATGGGGGTGATGTCACCCCTGCCGCCATTATCTCACCCCTACTTGCCATTATGTCAATCCCTGCTTTCCTTTATGTCATTCCCGCGTAGGCGGGAATCTAGAATGTCTAAAGCACCCTTCCTGTCTATTTCTTTAGCCCGGATATTGCATGAGATAGGAGGAGACAAAATCCCTGTAATGATATATAATACTAGTGTTACAAAGCATTAAAGCAAGGAGTTTTGCCATGACAAATTGTATAGCATCAAATTACCAATTTACCAAAGTAAAAAATCGTCAATTAGCAATAAATTTCACTAGTGGTGATATTAGTAGCGATGGAGGTGTGTTGTTGCTAGGAGAAGCAGATATAGTGAAACACATTGAATTAGGTGAGTTTATATGATATAAATAAGAGAAAAAATGTCAACAAGCCCATATAGTCAAGATTTAAGAGAAAAAGTAATAAATTATATAGAAAAAGGTAATAGTCAAATATCTGCTGCTAAGATATTTGATATACACAAGAATACAATTAGTCGTTGGAAGGTAAGGAAGAAAAAAGAAGGAACAATATTAGCAAAAGCGAGATTAGGATTTAAAAGTAAAGTTGACAAGCAACAATTAGAAGATTTTGTTAAAAATAATTCAAATATTACGCTAAAATATCTTGGTAAAAGATTTGGGATTACAGGCACTCAAGTTGGAAGAATATTAAAGAAGTTAGGCTATAGTTATAAAAAAAACCCTTCAGCTATTTGGAAGCAAGTGCAGAGAAACGATCTGAATATTTAGAAAAGGTCAGTAAATATGACAAAGAGCAAATGGTGTATCTTGATGAGAGTGGTATAGATAGGACCATTTGCCAAGATAGAGGTTGGGGTAAGATAGGAGAATTGTTGGTTGGACAAAAAAGTGGTAAACAGTATCAAAGAACTAATATCATAGCTGGTTTAGTAAATAATAAGCCGATAGCCCCTTTTGTGTTTAATGGAACTTGTAATACAGAACTATTTAATAATTGGGTTGAGAAGTTTTTAATTAAAGAATTAAAAGCAGGACAGGTTGTAGTACTAGATAATGCTAGTTTCCATAAATCAAAGAAGACGAAAGAATTAATAGAATCAGTAGGTTGTAAGGTTATTTTTTTACCCCCATATTCACCAGACTTAAATCCAATAGAAAAATTTTGGGCTAATATGAAAAAATGGATTAAAAATAAGATAACAGAAACTAGTAAATTATTCGAAGCTATTTCTATGTTCTTTGTCACCTAATTCAATGTATTTTAGTATAGAAGACTTGGTATCACTAATGATGTAAATTGTAATGAACTATTGACGTATTTAGAGCAAGAATTGTAAAGAGAATTGACCCACCTAAAAAGAAATAGTAGCTCCTACATAAATTAATAATTTGTTAATAATTTGTAGGAGTTTTTAGGGAGTGTTTATCGTGGAATCAATTTCAAAGATACGTAAAATGTATCATGTTGATGGCAAGGCAATTAGAGCAATTGCCAAAGAGCTTAATATATCAAAAAATACTGTTAAAAAAGTTATACGCTGTAAATTGTAATATGGTTTTGACCCACTATTGTAATCACATCTGACCCACCTCTTGCAATAGTAAAACCCTGATGAGATATGGATTGTGGAGATTAAATTATGAACTTAGATGGGTCAATAGTTCATTACAATAGTGGGTCAAAAACACATTACAATTTACATATCTGATTTACTCATAATCTATGATTAATTACAATAATCGATCTATAGGATTTAATTTTGGTATATAGGTTAACTTTAATATTTCACTCATTGATATGTTCACATTTTAATATCTCATAGAATTTAATTACTTTGTTTATACTTTAAATGAAATATTAGTTAGATATATTATGTTCTTTGTCACCTAATTCAATTTGATGTACTATAAAACCTGAATTTACCCCAATTCGAGATAAGAATTAGTTAATTCTTATCCCGGATTGGCTTTAATATATATTGATGAACTATCAGAAGTTAATTAATTAGCTTAGCAGTTTAAATTAATCAATACTAAACAATAATTAAAATCTTAGTACAGGACAAAGAGATTAACAAGGTGATAATAGAAGTAAAGATGGTATTATTGTCTTAACAAATTTTGTTATAACTTCCATCCATTTTTCCATCATTTCTTCAATATTCAAAAATATTCTCTGCAAGTAATCTAAGCCATACCTGAATAAGGAGATAGACTTTCTACCATGTTTTTTAAGCTTTATAGGTTTGATAGAATTTTGCCATTGACCCACAACATAAGCAAAAGTAAATGCTATAGCAAGTAAACCAAGCAATTTACTAATTCTATCTAAATGTATTATATGGGTATTTTCAAAATTGAAGCCCCGCGTCTTAAGGCAAGCAAAAAGGCTTTCTATTTCCCATCTTTTTTTATATATATTTAGTGCTACATGCGGATTATCATTGGTAGCTATGATTACTAATACGCCTTCATCATTACGCAGTGCAGCCACAGATACTTTAGGTCCTTTATAATTCTTACCCAAATATCTTTTTCCTTTAAACAACATATATTCACCATTCTGTAACTTCTTAATTAAATGATTAGCAGTAACTAACTCATCTTCTGCTCTACCAATGGCAAGATTGGCTTTGATTCTAATATAAAATGGTATCATTTTATCGTCTAAAAACTTTAGCCATAAATCACCAATAAACTCCCGATCCCCAAGCAATGCTGACATCTTCTCTATGCCAAATACAGTAATAAACCTTTCCATTAATTGCTGACGTTCAATGTTATTAGAAGTTCCTGCTTTTGGCAACATATCCCACATAATTGGTATAGCAATGCCTTTATGGCAAATAGATAATACTAAAATATTGATGTCAAGCTTGCCAAATTTCCAATTTGTTCGATCAAGCACTAGTAACCATTGATCAGTATCAATTCCAGCCAACCTCACCAATAACTTGGCTAAGGACGTATATACTACTCGTAAATGAAGAGTTGATAGACGAAGATCAAAATTATGAAGTGCTAGGAGTCAAAGGGTCGAGGAGCGGAGCGTACATTTAGTACGTGAGCACCGAAGATCCCTGAAGACGACAACGCAATTCTTGATTTTCATCGAGTATATGATAATTCACATTTGGCAAAAAATCTCTGTAATTTCTTATAGCGTGATTCTTGCTTATCTCCTTTTATCGTTAAGGCAAGCTGGGTAAGATTTACATCTCTCACTTGCAGTAATCCTAATATTATTTGTTCTATTAATTTTATGCTTGCAAAACTATTAAAAAAGTAGTCTCCTATTAATTGTGATAACGCTGTACTCATTCTCTTGCCTCTTAAGTCTTCAATAACCTAAGTAATAGACCTTTGGCTACGCGTTATCTACTATTTTTTATTCTCTCCTTAATCTCTTTGTCCTGTACTGAGAATTAAAATAGTAAATAAAAGTTTACGAATAGTGTCAAAATAGTAACGGAATTTTAGGAATATATATTTTAACTATAGACTACAAAGTATCTATTATCCTGTAACGTGCATAATTATTTTGCACTATCACAAAATAAATTGGAATTATGGTGATTAGGTAATTTGCAGAAATTGGCTAGGTTGACAATGATTTAATATGTCCTAAATTAGCCCAAGTAAGAATTTTTTGGTCTCTAGTAAGTAACGTAGCCCCATAACATTTTGCTGTAGCCACAATAATTCTATCAGCTGGATCGCCATGAAACTCATCCATAAGAGAAATACTTTCTGCAGCAATTTCTGGGGAGATATCTTTGATAGATAATCCGTTAATATTAGCTATAGATTCTAGGAAGTCTTTTATAGGTTCATAAACGTTAATACGTTTTTTTAATTTAAGCATAGCAATTTCCCATAGAGAAATTGAACTTAGAAATAATTGCGAATTTTCTTGAGCTAAATTTATTTGTTGTTTAACATCTTCTGATAATTCTTCAGGTTGTAACAACGCCCATAGTAAAACATGAGTATCGAGTACTATAGGATTATTCATGTTCTACGTTCCATTTTTCGTCAATTGGTTCTAATATATCAGCTTTTATCTCAGCTTTATTTTTAAGCATTCCAAATAATGAAACTTTTTTGGTATCAATTGGTAATACTTTAGCTATTGCTTTCTCTCTTTTAGTAATTATAACTGATTGTCCATTAACTTGTAGTTTTGCAATTATTTCAAGACAATGAGACTTAAATTGGCTAATAGCTATTTTAGTAGACATTCTTTTAACTTATAATAAATATATAATTTATAGTATAATTAGTTAAATGTAATAGTCAAATATATTTATTATATTTATTGTAGGTTAATTTAGTCAACATTTGATTATATTAACTTAGTAGTTATAATAGTAGTTAAGATTTATCTATCTAACTATCAGAAAAACGACCGTTTTTTTGGCTTGGCAAAACCAACTTTAAAGTGAACAAAAAACCACAAGAAAACTAGTTGCATCAATCTGCATAAGTTTGTATCTTCTATTATAGCTTTTCTTATATAAAAAGGGTAATTATGTTAATAGGTTATATGAGAGTATCAAAAGCTGATGGTTCACAAGTTTTAGATTTACAACGAGATGCACTTATACAAGCAGGTGTAGACTCTGGAAGAATTTACGAAGATGTAAATTGTAATCAGCTATTGACCCCCTATTGTAATAAACTATTGCCCCCCTAACCACATAAAAAAATTAGTTAATTTTGGTTAAAATTCAGATAGAATTTTCTAAAATCATTGTAATTTTTAATTAATACCGTAGTCTATTATTTTAATCTTTAATCTACATCTTTCCCTCCTCTAAAACTTTTATTACCAGTTTCTATGATTTGACAATGATGTGTCAATCTATCGATAATTACTTTTGTTGCCTTAGCATTACCAAACATATCATTCCATTCTTCAAATCTCAAATGGGTAGTAATGATCACTGAAGTTTGCTCATACAATTTAGCAAATAACTCAAATAACAGGAATCTAGCTTCGGCTTTTTGTAAATTGTAATCAGCTATTGACCCCTTTAAGGGAAAAATTGTAATGAAAATTGCCCCCCTAAATAAGTAACAATATCTCCAAAAAATTAATATTTTTAATATTTTTTTAAGGAGTTTTTAAAAGGTTGTTTATAGTGGAAACAATTGGAAGAATACGTAGAATGTATTACGTTGATGGCAAAGCAATTAAAGCAATTGCTAGAGAACTGAATATATCAAAGAATACAGTAAAAAAAGTCATTCGCAGCAATCAAACTAAATTTGAGTTAGCAAAATATAGCAAAGGTAAGCCTGTTCTTGGCAATCATCTTGAAGTACTAAATCAGCTATTAGCAGAGAATAGCAAGGAGTCGGTTCGACGTAGAATGACGGCAGCTATACCAACAGCTTCAGATATCGGGTTATACAGGAAGTTACGAATCTGTGAATCTAATTGTACGAAACTTCCGTAGAGAATACGAGGCAAGGGGCGGGCAAGTTTTTATTCCATTAAATTTTGAAGCTGGTCAGGCGTTTCAGTTTGATTGGGGAGAGGAAGAAATATGTTTAAATGGGGAGGTTACTAGAGTTAAAGCAGCGAGAATAAAGCTATGCTATAGTCGTTATTCTTTGGTAGTGGTTTATCCTAATGAGCAGCTGGAAATGGTTATGGATGCCCATGATCAAGCTTTCAAGTTTTTTGCTGGTTGTTGTAAGAATGGTATTTATGACAATATGAAGACGGCTGTCAAAAAAATATTGATTGGCAAGGATCGTATCTTTAACGAGAAGTTTATCCAAATGGTCTCTCACCATTTATTTGAGCCACTTGCCTGTAGTCCAGCATCAGGATGGGAGAAAGGACAGGTTGAGAAACAAGTAGGAGACACTAGACGTAACTTTTTTACTCCAATATTGAAAGGAGATAGTTATGAAGCTATTAACATTCAGCTAAGAGAGATGTCTATAGAGTGGGCTAAAACTAAAAGACATCCTGAATTTACAGAAAGAACGATTCTAGAAATATATGAGGAAGAGAAGGCATATTTAATAGGATATAGAGGGCAGTTTACCGGTTATAGATTACATCCAACGACCGTATCACCTTTGAGTTTAATACAATACGACACCAATATGTATATAGTTAAGTCCATAGGATTAGGTGACAAAGAACATAACGATTATAAGTTGTCTTAGCAACGGCGGGAATCTAGATATCTGCTTTCGCAGGTATGACACAAAATTTATATCACCTAATTCAATAGGTTTCACTATAGTGTTCCGTGTGAATATGTGGGACTTAGCGTACAGATTAAATCCTATGCTTGGCAAATAGTGATTTTACATGAAAGCAAGATTATTGCAGAGCATGTTCGTAGTTTTAAACGCTATCAGAAGAATTATAATCCATGGCACTATATAGCAGCTCTAGAACGTAAACCCGGTGCTTTACGTAATGGTGGACCGTTCAAAGAGTTAATGAGTTTGTTACCTGAGATATTTGGCAAACTACGAAATAAGTTAGAGACTTACAAGGATGGTGATAAACAATTTATAGATATCCTGCTACTTGTTAATAAGTATGGATTAGAAAAGGTAACAAATGCTTGTAACCTAACAATTGCTGCTGGCGGCTGTAGCTCTAAATTAGTTGAGCAATATTTGTTGCAACCAGCAATGAAACTAGATATCCAAGAGACTGAGTTTATTCAGCTAAAAAATCCTCCTGATGCTGATTGTAGTATTTATAGCAAGTTGCATTTAACAACGGAGGTAAATTAAATGAAAGACTTAATATTGTTATTAGATAAATTAGGTTTAGTCGGTATGAAGATGCAGTTAGCTGAGTCAAGTAATTTAACAAATGATGTCCCTACTACTAGTGTGTATGATGTGTTAAAGAAACTTCTTGAAGCAGAGTGTGAATATACTCGATGAAAATCAAGAATTGCGTTGTCGTCTTCAGGGATCTTCGGTGCTCACGTACTAAATGTACGCTCCGCTCCTCGACCCTTCGACTCCTAGCACTTCATAATTTTGATCTTCGTCTATCAACTCTTCATTTACGAGTAGTATATAAGAAGTCACGCTCGCTAGGTTATAGGTTGCAACTAGCTAAGTTCCCAACCATAAAGTTACTATCAGATACATGCCAAGCTAAATTGGTTGAAAATATTGATATACAAAAAGTGATTGATAATCATCAGAATATCATGTTCATAGGTGGTTCTGGGTCTGCAAAAACTCATCTAGCAATTGGTTTGGCGTTCACCGCCATTGAAAAAAGTTACAGGGTAAGATTTTATACTTTAAATGAATTAGCTAGCCAATTGCTTAATGCTAGAATCCATAATTATGAAAGCAAATTCATCGATTCAGTTAAGAGATTCCATCTGATTGTAGTAGATGAATTAGGCTATGTATACTCGATGAAAATCAACAATTGCGTTGTCCAAGACCTGCGGTGCTCACGTACTAGTGTACGCTGTACTCCTCGGCTTGGACACTCCTAGCACTTGTTGATTTTGATCTTCGTCTACCAACTCTTCATTTATGAGCAGTATACCAATAAAAGCCGAAGCTAGATTCCTGTTATTTGAGTTATTTGCTAAATTGTATGAGCAAACTTCAGTGATCATTACTACCCATTTGAGATTTGAAGAATGGAATGATATGTTTGGTAATGCTAAGGCAACAAAAGTAATTATCGATAGATTGACACATCATTGTCAAATCATAGAAACTGGTAATAAAAGTTTTAGAGGAGGGAAAGATGTAGATTAAAGATTAAAATAATAGACTACGGTATTAATTAAAAATTACAATGATTTTAGAAAATTCTATCTGAATTTTAACCAAAATTAACTAATTTTTTTATGTGGTTAGGGGGGGCAATAGCTGATTACAATTTACACTATACGTAATACATTCTACGTATTCTTCCAATTGTTTCCACTATAAACACCCTTTTAAAAACTCCTTAAAAAAATATTAAAAATATTAATTTTTTGGAGATATTGTTACTTATTTAGGGGATCAAATTTCATTACAATTTTTCCCTTAAAGGGGTCAATAGCTGATTACAATTTACAAACTTAGATGAGAAAATGCTAGATAAGCACTTTCGTATACTTAATGATTTAGATGTGTACTAGTCAAGACGGACTGTTGAAAAAGTATAAATAGTTAAAATTATACTAATGTTTTTACTTTTTAGTAGCAATAGGTAAAAATACAAAAAAATAATTTTAATACACCGTCAAGTTAAGTTATAATGGACTGAAGAAATTAGACAAAAAAGAGAGTAGTTAAGTTTCCGTAATAAGTTAGAATAAAAGAGTTAAACTTAAAAGGAACAACTATGAAAAATAAGGTAAGAATTTTCAGTGCCGAAGAAAAAACAAAAATAGTGCTAGAATTATTAAAAGAGGATATTACATTATCTCAGCTATCATCGAAATATGAAGTTAATGCGAAGAGTATCCGAAATTGGAAGAGTCAATTTGTAGAGAAGTATTGAGTGAATATCAAGAGCAAATTAATAAGCTAAAGGAACAAAATGATGAACTTGCTAAAGCACTCGGGAAAACTACTGTTGAGAGGGATTGGGCTGTAGGAAAGTTAAAAAGCTTGGACTTATCAAATAGAAAAAGTCTTGTCGAATCCGAGCTAAAGCTGTTACCAAAGGCAAGACAGTGTGAATTATTGGAAGTTAATCGTGCTTCAGTATATTATAAAGCTAAGCCCTTTAGTACAGACAATTTGAAGGTTTTAAATAGAATAGATGAGATCTATACAGAAAATCCTGAATTTGGTTATCGTTATATTCATCAACAATTATTGGAAGATGGTTTTGCTGTTGGTAAGGATGGAGTACTAAAATATATGAGGATGATGGGGATAGAGGCTAGTTATCCACACAAGAAACAACTTACTTCTGTAAAGGATAATCAACATCAGATTTATAGCTATTTACTTGATCAATATTGGACTAAATTAAAGAGCTAAAAGATGGTATTGATAATTATATGAATAAATATAATTATCAAAGATTTCATTCAGCTATTGGTTGCAAAGAACCTATGGATATCTATCTTGATTATATGCAAAACTACATGCAAATTACTGCTTAATAAATGCAAAATAAGAAACAAAATTATCTTTTTTTTGTGTTGATTTTTCAGTCCATTATATGAGTTTGGTGATATAATAACGTAACCTAATGAATCCTAGCAAAAACTGAATAAAAGCTTGAAGAATAATCTATGAAAATATTAATCCTTGGTATAACAGGCATGCTTGGCAATGCCATGTTTAGGTTTATGGCTGAAGATCATAACCTTAACGTTTACGGGGCAGCTAGGAATAATGGTGCTTACCGTTATTTTTCTGAAGAGTCATCTAAACAACTCATTGCCCCAGTAAATATAGAAAATCATGATTCTCTTATTAAATTATTTGCAACAATTCGACCTGATGTGGTAGTAAATTGTATTGGGCTAATTAAACAACTAAAGGATGCAAATGATTCCCTACAAGCACTATCAATTAATGCTTTGCTTCCTCATAGACTTAGTATAATATGCCAAGCTATAGGGTCTCGTTTTATACATGTTAGTACAGATTGTGTATTTTCCGGGTCTAAGGGTAACTATACAGAGAGTGATTTTGCAGATGCTAATGATCTCTATGGTCGCTCAAAGTTTTTAGGGGAAGTAAATTATCCTAACACTATAACACTTCGTACTTCAATTATCGGGCATGAGTTATCGGGAGGTAAGAGTCTTATTGGCTGGTTTCTTGCACAAAAAAATCAAGTTAGAGGATTTGTCCAAGCCGTGTTCTCTGGACTTCCAACTATTGAATTAGCAAGGATAGTTCGTGACATCGTTATACCACGACCCGATATGCGTGGACTTTATCATGTCGCAGCAAAACCGATCAATAAATATGATTTGTTAAAACTTGTGGCTAGTACTTATAAAAAAACAATCGAAATAATTCCATCTAATGAACTGGTCATTGATCGCTCACTTAATGCCGAACTTTTTAATAAGGCAACGGGATATGCACCGCCTGAGTGGCCAGAGTTAATTCAACGTATGTATAAATTTCAATAAAAGGTAAGAATGTTTGTTAATAAAATTTTAATGATTACTGGAGGTACGGGGTCATTTGGTAACACAGTGATGAAACGATTACTAGAAAGTGATATTAAAGAAATTCGCATATTCAGTCGGGATGAAAAAAAACAAGAAGATATGAGGATTGCTTTCAATAACCCAAAGCTTAAGTTTTATATTGGGGACGTAAGAAATTATGATAGTATTTACTATGCTATGAAAAATGTTAATTATGTGTTCCACGCTGCAGCCTTGAAGCAAGTTCCATCATGTGAATTTTATCCGATGGAAGCAGTGCGGACTAATGTACTGGGAGCTGAAAATATGATGAATGCAGCTGTTGCCAATGGTGTTGAGCGGATTGTGGTACTCAGTACTGATAAGGCGGTATATCCTATCAATGCCATGGGTTTATCAAAAGCAATGATGGAAAAATTGTTGATAGCTAAAGCTCGAATGAGTTCTAAAGGAGATACCGTCCTGTGTTGTACTCGTTATGGTAATGTAATGGCTTCCCGTGGCTCGGTAATACCTCTTTTTGTTAATCAAATTAAAGAGGGAAAACCGCTAACTATTACCGACCCAAATATGACACGTTTCTTAATGTCACTTGAAGATTCTGTAAACTTAGTGTTATATGCCTTTGAACATGGGCAACAAGGTGATATTTTTGTGCAGAAAGCTCCGGCTGCAACAATTGAAGTATTAGCTCATGCTATAAAAGAATTATTTAATGCTAATAATGAAATTCGTTTAATTGGCGTGCGTCATGGAGAAAAAATCTATGAATCCTTGGTTTCTTCTGAGGAGATGGTCAAAGCTGAAGATTTAGGAAATTATTACAGGATTCCTGCCGATAATCGTGATCTCAATTATTCAAAGTTTTTTATAGAAGGAGATCTAAACGTTGCTTCTCTAACTGACTATACATCATCTAATACAGAAAGATTGAATATAGAACAAGTTAAAAAACTTTTACTAACACTTGACTTCATTAAAGAGCAACTTAATGCTTAAAGTAATGACCATTATTGGTACTCGCCCAGAACTTATTAAAATGTCTAGAGTAATTTCTGAGTTTGATGAGTATACGAACCATATTTTGGTTCATACAGGGCAAAATTTTGATTATGAACTGAATCAGATTTTCTTTGACGATCTTAACATTCGTAAACCAAATTATTTTTTAGAAGCTGCTGTTAGTGGTAATGCAACACAAACCATTGCACGCATTATTGAGAAAACTGATGAGGTTTTAGGAAAAGAACAACCAAATGCATTATTGCTTTATGGTGATACGAATTCCTGCCTTTCGGTTATCGCAGCCAAAAGGCGGAAGATACCAGTTTTTCATATGGAAGCCGGCAACCGTTGTTTTGATCAAAGAGTACCAGAAGAGCTAAATCGTAAAGTAGTTGACCATTTAAGTGATATCAATATAGTTCTGACTGAACATGCCCGTCGTTACCTTATTGCCGAAGGTGTATCTCCGGAGAGAATTATTAAGTCTGGTTCGCATATGCAAGAAGTGTTAGGTTATTTTATGCCTAAAGCGCATCTATCAAATGTGCTAGCTAGCCTAGAACTTCAAGCTCATCAATATTTTTTAGTCAGTATTCATCGCGAAGAGAATGTAGATGTGTCAGCCAATTTACAGGACTTACTTAACACTTTACAGATGTTGGTTAAAGAATATGATATGCCCGTGGTTGTATCAACACATCCTCGTACACGTCAGCTGTTAGAAAAATTAGGTATTAAAGGTTTGGATAAACAAATTCGGTTTTTAAAACCATTCGGTTTTCTAGATTACATCAAACTGCAAATGGAGGCTTTCTGCATTTTATCTGATAGTGGTACAATTACTGAGGAAGCTTCTCTTCTTAAATTACCAGCAATTACCATTCGTAATACTCACGAAAGACCTGAAGGTATGGATGAAGGTGTTTTGATAATGAGTGGTCTTAAAGTAGAAAAGGTTCTAGATGCTGTACGCATTGTAACCAAACAACATAGTAAACATAGTCATTTACAAACAATCGTTTCAGATTATAATGCTGGCTTAGTCTCACAAAAAATACTCCGTATTGTTTTGAGCTACGTGGATTATATTAATAGAGTTGTATGGTTTAAGTGAATTAGTACCACCCTCCTAAATTGAATTGTTAAATGTACATAAAGGTTTGTATGACTAGAATATCTCAGGCTAATTTGCCTTGTCGGTTCTCTCAATCTCAAATGAAAGAGTTTGCACTGCTTGCGAGCAATAAGATTATTGATGCAAAAAATAATGGTATGTATTATCTTGAGCCATTTAAACACCTAGTAATTGATAATTTTTTACATGCTGATTTAGCTCAAAGTTGTTTGGATAATTTTCCTTCCCCTAATGAAGATATATGGGATAGAAGCTATGATGAAGATATTGAGATAAAACAAAGGACTATATGGAAATCAGAATTTGATATACCGGAAGCTATTGTTGATACTATTCGTTTGCTCAATTCGTCTATATTTCTTTTAGCCTTATCAGAGACTTTTAATATTAAAAAACTTGTGCCTGATCCATATTTTACTGGTGGGGGGCTTAATCTCACAATGCCAAATGGTTTATTAGATGTACATGTTGATGGTAATTATCATGACGCAACGGGACTTAATCGTCGTATGAATGTTATTATATATTTCAACCCAAAATGGCAAGAAGGATGGGGAGGAGAATTTGGAATATATAATAATAATGGCGAGAATTGTTTAAAAAAGATTGCTCCATTATTTAATCGTCTTGTTGCATTCGATACGCACGATAAAAGCTATCATGGTTTACCAGATCCATGTAAATTTCCAAAAGGCGAATATCGTAAATCGATCATTTTATATTACTATACAAAAGCCCCTCGGGAATCTATTAATAATATTATTGACAAACCTCATAGAGCTCTGTGGAAAAAACGTAATTTTACTGATAAGGATGGTAAAGTTATTAGAGAATATAGCTGAGATTTTATGAGTAGTAGTTTAATGAAGATACTGCAAGTGAATGGATATGAATCACCAGGTCGTAGATTTAGTGGATTATCTATAACACCACTTCTTAAAAAATATGGCATTGAATCTCGTCATTTAATTTGGGAGAAGGATACTCAGAATCCGGAAATACTAACTTTTGAAGGATCAATAGCTCGAAAAATTAATCGGGTAATTAATAAAATAGAACGAATTACTTCTTTACAGTCGGTACTGCATTTGAACGCTTCGCGAATCATCAGAATGCCGGTCTTTAAAGAAGCTGATCTTATTCACCTTCATATTATAAGTTCAGGATATTTTTCTATATCAGATTTATCAAAGATTACCAAGCTAAAGCCAACGGTTTGGACTTTACATGATCCTTGGGCTATGACAGGACATTGTATTCATCCGTTTGATTGTAAACGTTGGATGACTGGTTGTGGTAATTGTCCTGACCTGACTAGCCATATACCACTTGCTAGGGATAATACTAGATTTTTATTTAATTATAAGCATGCAGCTTACAAGAGATCTAATTTCGATATTATTGTAGCCTCAAAATGGATGCAAGATATGGTTAATAACTCACCAATGTTTGAGAATAAACTAGTTCATTTAGTGCCATTTGGGTTAGATCTAAACTTCTTTTCCGCTGCTGCTTATCCAAATGCACGAAAGCTATTTGATATTCCTGAAGATGCTTTGGTAATATGCTTTCGGGTAGAGCAAAATGAGTTTAAAGGAGTACCTTATATTATTCAGGCACTCGAACGTATTAAGTCAAAGCAGCCAATTTGCTTGTTGACTTTGAGTAGTGGGGGAGCATTATTACAGCAATTTGTCGACCGATTCCAGCTGGTAAATCTTGGTTGGACTAATGATGAAGAATTAGTGCGGGATGCATTGGTAGCTGCAGATATTTTTTTAATGCCATCAGTTGCAGAAGCATTTGGTATGATGGCAGTTGAAGCAATGGCCTGCAGTAAACCTGTAATTGTTTTTGAAGGTACTTCATTGCCTGACGTTACTTTTGCTCCAGATGTTGGTTTGGCAGTACCTATGCGTGATGGAGAAGCTTTGTACTTAGCACTACAACACTTAATTGATAATCCGGATGAATGTAAACGGCGAGGACAAAAAGGTAGAATGATGGCTGAATTGCATTATGGAGATGAAACCCAAGCTAAAAAGTTAGCTGATATTTATAATAGGGTTGTTGCTAGATGAAAATTTTACTTTTAACAGATATGCCTCCTTGTCATAATTTTACTGCAGGATTAGTACTAGACCGTTTAGTACGGTTTTTACCAATTGAACAAATTGCAATTTGCTCAATTGTACACCCCTACCTTAAACCAATCATACCTAAAGAATTAGAGATAATTCCTCACCTTAAATTGATAAAACCTCGGGAAATGGCTCCGAGGAGATTGTGGGGCAAAGCAGGTAGGTTGCTAGCACTTGTCTTTGAGTTAATTCAAGCAATGCGGGTAAAATACTCAATATTACCACAAATTGTTAATTTTGCAAAACAACAGCAAGTTGATGCATTATGGGTGGTGTTGGAAGGACAAACTATTGTACGTTTAGCAAAACCTCTTTCTTGTAAGTTAGCATTACCATTATTTACTCAAGTATGGGATCCTTTCGAGTGGTGGTTGCGTGAGAATAATATTGATGTATATACTAGGCGACGACTTTTAGCAGAGTTCGATGAGGTCATAAAACATAGTAAGTCATGTGCATCTGCTTCATGGACAATGTCAAAGACTTATTTGCATAAATACGGTGTGCGTAGTATACCTATAATTGCTAGTTTACCTAATAAATTTGCCAAGATACCTGCAACAAGACCACATGAGAATAGGAATGAATTTATCATTGCTATAGCAGGACAATTATATGCACAAGATGCATGGCAATGCCTTATTAATACTCTGAATCAAGTTAATTGGTCTATAGCAGGAAGGCGAATTCGTCTTAGAGTCCTTGGGGCTCACTTTCAGGTATATACTCAGTCGCCAACCAATTTCGAATATCTAGGATGGCAGTCACAAGAAGAAACCATCAATTTCTTAGAAGATTCAGATCTCCTGTACATGCCGTACTGGTTTTCAGAAGAGTATCGTCTTGAGGCTACCAATAGTTTTCCTGGAAAATTGGTCTCCTATTTTGCCGCTGGTCGTCCTGTTTTTTGTCATGCACCATATTATGCATCACCTACTAGATATATAGCCAAGCATAATGCAGGGATTTTGTGTACATCTATGGATTCTCTAGTTGTTTTGCAAAAACTAGAACATGCTATCCTAAATACAACTTCATATGCAATAGTTACAAAAAATGCTACTGCTTGTTTTTTGATGGACTTTACTTTAGAGCATATGCAGAAAACATTTTTTGAGTTTTTAGGATTAGATAGTGCATCAAAAAATAACTTAAAGAATAAATTCTCTGAAGTATATAATAAGAATATTTTTGGAGGATCTGTATCACGTTCTGGCGAAGGGTCTGATCTATTACAGACGGAAATTGTTAGAAACGAGATACCAAAGATTATTAGAGAATTTAAAATTAAAACCTTTCTTGATGCTCCATGTGGTGATTGGTATTGGATGCAAAAGACAGAGCTTGAAGTAGAACAATATATTGGCGTTGATATTGTAGATGCTTTGATAGAAAAAAATAAAGAAGAATTTGGTAATGCTACAAGAATATTTAAAGTTTTGAATCTAGCTAAAGACACTTTACCAAAAGCTAATCTTATTTTTTCACGAGATTTACTAGTACACCTAAATTTTGAAGATGCATTTAAAGTAATAGCTAATTTTAAAAAATCAGGTGCTACTTATCTATTAACAACAACATTTGTAAATAGAGGGTTAAATGAGGAGCTTAAAGAAACTTTTTGGCGTGTTTTAAACTTGCAACAACCACCGTTTAATTTTCCAAAACCGATTTTATTAGTGAATGAGGGTTGTACAGAAGATGCGGGTTTATATTCTGATAAAAGCTTAGGACTTTGGTTATTAAAGGATATCTCATTATCAATTGGATGGGATTGAAAATGAGTAAAGAGAAATTGCTATGATGAATAAATACAGTTTAGACAAGTCATGTGAGCTATTTCAATGAGCAATAGCATCTTTTATCCAAAGGTTTCACTTGTTATTCCCGTTTACAACGGTGCTAATTATATGCGTGAAGCAATAGATAGTGCAGTTGCTCAGACTTATAAAAATTTAGAAATTTTAGTTGTTAATGATGGATCAAATGATAATGGTGCAACAGAACGCATAGCCTTGTCTTATGGTAACAAGATTCGTTATTTTTCCAAACCAAACGGGGGGGTAGCTTCAGCCTTGAATTTGGCAATTAAAGAAATGAAAGGAGAATATTTTTCATGGCTTAGTCATGATGATGTTTACGTTCTAGAAAAAATTGAACATCAAATTAATGTACTCAATAGTCTTCCTAACCGTAATACGATTATTTACGGGGGGTATGAAGTTATAGATCGTAAATCCAAATCACTGTCTTTTACAAGACCAGATCAAATATTATCAGTGGAAAAATGTAATATACCATTATTCCCTCTTATGCGGGGATTAATTCATGGATGTGTTCTCTTAATACCCACAAAATATTTCCGTGAAATTGGCATTTTTGATGAAACATTATTAACTACCCAGGATTATGCACTTTGGTTTGAGTTTTTACGGATAGCACCTATTCATTTTGATGATCGTATTTTAATTAAAAGTCGTACTCATCTAGACCAAGGAATACATAAAATTACTAGCCATATGAATGAATGTAGTGAATTATGGTCTGGGTTTCTCAGAAGGTTAACTTTAGAAGAAATGACTATAATGGAAGGATCGCCTTATTTATTCCTGCATCGTACTAGTGTTTTTCTTGCAAATGCTTCTTGTTATCAACCATCTAAGCTAGCTGAATCAATGGCTAATGCTCTTTTAACTGACATTAAGATTAGTGTAATTATGCCAATTTATAATAGAATTGATTTGGCAATTGAGTCTATAAAGAGTGTTGTTGCACAAACTCATAAATGTTTTGAATTGATTATAGTAGATGATGGTTCTGAAGATGATGTATCTAGGTTAATTGAGGAATGTAATAAAGATAGTAGAATTAAATATATTCGTAAGGAAAATGCAGGATCAGCAGTGGCACGTAATCTAGGTATTAAACATGCATCTGGGCAATACATAGCGTTCATTGATTCTGATGATTTGTTTTATGACAATAAACTTGAGGTTCAATTGAAGTTTATGGAGGATAATAGTTTGTTATTCTCGCATACTTCTTACCATAGGATAGATTGGGCTGGAAATTTGATCAAATATATAAACTCTGGTACTTTTAGCGAGCAAGTCTTTCCAAACATTATTACTAAATGTCCAATAGCAATGTCTAGTGTGATGGGAAAAACCTCCCTTTTTATGTCAAACAAATTCCCTGAAAATATAAAGATTGGTGAAGATATATGCTTATGGATCTCTATAGCAAGCAAACATGATATAGAAGCAATTGATTTGGCCTTATCATGCGTTAGGGTTAATTATGGAATTAGTAACTGTTTCAATAATAGAAAAATGACAATAAGGTTAGTTAATATTTTCTCATTTGTTATGAATGATGAATATTTAAGTCAATTTGATAAGCACGTTCAGTTGTTACTATTTTCTGCAGCAAATATATCTAGCTTTCCATTAGATAAATTAATAAAATTTAATGACTGGCCATCTGAGAGACGTAACCCTAATATAGTAGTGAAGTTAATTAGATCACTGCGTGTAGATGGTTTTAGAATAACGTGGAACAAAATTTGTAGGAAACTAGGTATATAATGGACTGAAGAAATTAGACAAAAAAGAGAGTAGTTAAGTTTCCGTAATAAGTTAGAAAAAAAGAGTTAAAGTAGAGAGTAGACGTAAGCGTTACCACTTACGCCCCTCATTAGAACCTCATCGTGCGGTTTTCCCGCAATGGGTTCAAGATAAATTCCTTCACCTGATTATTTTAATCTAGCTATCTAACACAGTTTAGTTGTCGTCAATTATTGAAAGTCTGTGCTTTCATAACGTTTCCCTGTGTTAGTCGAACTTACCCACCAGCCTTCCCTCCATTGGCATGTAAATTGTAATCAGCTATTGACCCCTTTAAGGGAAAAATTGTAATGAAATTTGACCCCCTAAATAAGTAACAATATCTCCAAAAAATTAATATTTTTAATATTTTTTTCTCAGTACATGACAAAAAGTGTTAAAAAGCGTGCAATAATGACCCACTAAATGGGTTAATGTGCGTTGAAAAATGACCCACCTAAGAAGTGGGTGTAGTTGTGCTGGGAAAATAGTACAATGTAAGATATATGCTGAACATCTAGTATTTATTTATAATGGTCAAGAGGTAGGTCGTCATAAACGGAAATTTACTAAGGGAGAAACTTGTTATGACGTCAATCATTATCTGCCAATATTAAGGTATAAACCCGGAGCATTAAGAAATGGTGAACCATTCCTTAATATGAATTTACCAGAAGAGCTCATAGAAGTTAGAAGACGTCTTGAGAGCAGCCCAGCAGGTACAAGAGATTTTGCTCATATATTATCGTATATAGCAATGGAATCCATAGAAGCAGTAGTATCAGCATGCACCCAAGCACTAAAAATAGGAACTGTTAGTAAGGAGGTAATTTTAAATATTATATTACGTAATAAAGATGAGTTAAAAGTAACAGAGCCAAGTAATTACCAAGAATATCATACTTTAAAACATATCCCGAAAGCTAATTGTGAGATATACGATAATTTTCTCAAGTTAGGAGGTAAGTAATGAACAATGTATATCAAGAATCTACTAGAGAAGATATTATAAATGTTATGAGAAAGCTAAAATTTACAGGGATGCTTGAGTCTTATGATGAAATTATATCTGATGCCATAAGGCGTAAAGAAGCCTCGAATTATATTTTACATAATTTATTAAAATCTGAACTAACAACACGAACTCTTAGGTCTATTCAAAGTAGGATTAGCGCAGCAAAGTTTCCTGAGAAAAAAGATATAGATAATTTCATATTTATCGATACCCCAATAAACCAAGAACAAATTATGCATCTATATAGTTGCGAGTTTATTAAAACATCTAGAAATATAATCCTAGTTGGTGGTACTGGTAGCGGTAAAACTCACCTAGCTATTGCATTAAGTACAAAAGCAGTACGAAAAGGTTATAAATCAAGATTTTTTAATCTTGTAGATCTTGCTAATCAATTAGAATATGAAAAGAACTCTGCTCAGGTAGGAAAACTAGCAGCTTCCTTGCAAAAAATAGATGTACTAGTCCTAGATGAGCTTGGTTATCTACCATTTTCTAAGAATGGCGGTCAACTTATCTTTCATCTATTATCTAAAATACATTCCAACACTTCAATTATTATTACTACTAATCTTATATTCTCAGAATGGTCACAAATATTTGGTTGTAATAAAATGACTTCAGCGCTACTTGATAGAGTTTGTCATAATTGTGATATCATTGAAACGGGAAATGAAAGTTATCGTATGAAAAAAAAACAATAGTTCTAGACTTATGTGGGTCATTTTTCAACGCTCTTCCTGGGTCATTTTTCAACGCTTATTGACATGAGTCAATTAGAAAGGTAATTTATACAACTAATTCAGTTGAATCTGTCAATAGTCAATTGCGTAAAGTAACAAATAATAAGCGGGTTTTTCCTAATGATAATGCTGTTTTTAAAAGTTTATATTTGACAATTGACTATATGACCAAAAAATGGACTATGCCCATTCCAAACTGGAATGAAGCTATGGCTCATTTGATGGTTAAATTTGAGGATAGGCTTAACAAAATTTAATGACCTATTTTTTCGAATTTACACAGTTTTTTGGACAGAGCCGCAAAAAACTTGAGACCTCCCTACGTTGCCCGTTCGATATTTTTGAAAAAACGACAACTTGTACCGAATGGCGGAGAGGAGGGGATTTGAACCCCTGACACGTTACCGTGAACACGCTTTCCAGGCGAGCGCCTTAAACCACTCGGCCACCTCTCCATCTATGAGAATTCAGAATAACAAGTTACATCAGATTCGGTTAACTACGTAAGCAATAGGTTTGGTATACTCTTCGTCTTTCAAGTGTTGGCATTGTCTTATTATCGGGACTTTGCGTACTCACATATACTCGATGAAAATCAACAATTGCGTTGTCGTTGTCCAAGACCTGCGGTACTCACGTACTAATGTACGCTGCACTCCTCGGCTTAGACACTCCTAGCACTTGTTGATTTTGATTCTATCGTCTACCAACTCTTCATTTACGAGCAGTATACTAAATGTATGACTAGTTAACTTGCCACTTGTACTCCTAGCCAATTCTTCAAATCATTTGAGTATATCTACACTTTGCTACTTCAGAAAATTATTAGCATAATATTCACAATATTCTTTAACTGGGCAAGCAGGGCAATTTGGTACTCGTGCTTTGCAAATATACCTACCAAGCAATATCAACCAGTGATGAGCATGTTGTAACCATTTTATATCGATAACTTTAACTAACTCAAGTTCTACTTTTTTGGGAGTATTACTATTTGCTAGTCCTAATCTTTTGGAAACTCTAAATACATGCGTATCAACTGCGATAGTTGACTTACCAAAGAGGCAATTCAATACTACATTAGCAGTTTTTCTTCCGACACCTGGCAATTTAATTAAGTCATCAAAATTGTTGGGTACTTTGTTGTCATACTTATCTATCAAAATGCGACAAAGTGCAACAATATTTTTTGCTTTGGTTATAAATAAACCTATTGATCTTATATAAGTTCTTAACCCTTCTTCCCCAAGCTCTAATATTTTTTCCGGTGTATTATACTCCACAAACAATAATCTAGTTGCTTTATTAACTGAAACATCAGTTGCTTGTGCGGATAATATCACCGCTACTAATAGAGTAAAATTATTAACATATTCTAGTTCCGTTCGGGGAGTAGGATTATTTTGGCTTAAAATTTCAAAAATTTTATCAACTATTTGAGCTTGCATAATATAACATTTAAGAGTAAAAGAAGTTATAATTTTTATCAGGTTTAGGAATGTTAGAGAATAAAAACTTTGATTTTATAAAAAATGAAATTGCTAATAATGATATTGTATTATTTATGAAAGGCGCTGCCAATTTTCCTCAATGTGGTTTTTCTGCTACCGTTGTTTCTATCTTAAAAAAACTTGGCATAGAATTTCGTGATATTAATGTCTTAACCAATCCTAGCTTACGTGAAGATATCAAATCTTTCAGTGATTGGCCTACCATACCACAGCTTTATATAAAAGGGGAATTGATAGGTGGCTGCGATATAGTACGTGAGATGTATGAAAATGGTGACCTTGTTTCATTATTAAAAGATAAACATATAATATCTAAGTAACCTCAATTAGATATAAGAATAAATATTCTTATATTGGTTTATAAATGAGTATATCTAGAAAGTTTTATGGAACTGCCTTATAGTTTCAAGCAGTTCTTCGTTTTTATAAGGTTTATGGATTAGGTATGTTGCTTGTTCTTGTAAGAGTTTTTGTATTTCCTGATGATTGCTAGACAAACCAGTTTGAAAAATTATAGGAATATGTGCAAGGTTCTCATCACTTCTTATTTGTTTATGTACTTCACAACCTGTCATATCAGGAAGAGAAATATCAAGAAATATTAACTCTATTGTATTAGCATGTATTTTAGATAAATTAACTGCTTCTTGTCCGGAATAAGCACTGATAATTTTATATTTTTGTTCATAATGTAGCACTAAATTTATTGCGTCATGGCAAATTGGTTCGTCATCAACAAAAAGTATAGTAAATACTTTTGCAATATTATCCTTTGTAAGCATTTTATGTCTCTTTTTTATCGTATACAGGAATCATAAATTCTAATTTTGTTCCTCTTTTATGGTTATTCTCGGCATAAATATAACCATTATGAGCCTGTACAATTTCTCGGCAAATAGATAAACCAACACCTGTACCAAGAAAATTATTATTAGTTCGTGAACTACGAGTAAATACTTCAAAAATAGTCTCAAGTTCTGAGTCTGGAATTCCTATACCTGTATCGATTAGGCTAAAGCACCAATAAGGAATATTTTCATGATTTTTTAAATCAATTACCGCTATAATTAATCCTTCCTTAGTATATTTGAGTGCATTATTAAATAAATTATTTAATAATTGGTTAATCCTAATTTTATCTCCATTAATCATTGCTTTTGTAATACTATGATCAATAAGAATAATATTAATTCGATCGTTAATTATGTTTAATTCTGTAAGTTGTTGCACGGTCTCTTTTATAGAAGATAATAGATCCATAGCAACAAAATTAAACTGCATTTTTCCGGTACTAAACTTAGATAGGTCTAGTAGGTCATTAATTAATTTTATAAGACGCTGATTATTTTTAGCTATTATACTGACATACTTTACGTGTTCTTGCTCATCCATTTTATCCCAATTTTCATATAAAAACTGAGCAATACTACTTCCCCCATGTATCGAAGTCCTAATTTCATGAGTAACGTGATTCAAAATATTATCTTGCTCTGATATCTTTTGTTCTAATTCTAATATTTTAGTTTTTGAATTATTTCTTAAATTAAACCACGAAAACATCTTGTACCTGCAAATATAAAGAACTACAGGAATCAAAAACATGACTAAAATAGTCCAAAAAAGTTGGTACATATGCTTACTTTACTTAAAATAATTATATGCAAGGTGAAATATAAAATAACTAATGAAAAGATCTAAAAATTTCAAATTAACATTTAGTGGTATGTTAATACCTATAATGTATAAATATTTAACATTTCATGTAAATAATTCTAGTTTAGTAACCTTTGATAATTTATTAACAAAATTTAATATATAACCAACAGCTTATATATTATATTAGATTTTTCAATACAATAAATAATTTTTAATAAATTAGTCAAAAGGCTGTCTTAAGGTTATTGCAGCTGATAAAGTTCCTTCATCTAAATAGTCTAGTTCTCCACCTATTGGAATGCCGCTAGCTAATCTTGATATTTTGATAGTATAATCTTTGAAATATTCAGTAATGAAATAAGCTGTAGTTTGACCTTCTAAGGTGGAATTAGTTGCAATAATTACTTCGTTAATGTTATTCTCTTGGCATCTAGCTAATAATTCTGCTAGTCTTAGTGTTTTAGAATTATGGCTATTTGCAGTTGATAAATTATGCCCTAGTACATGATAATATCCATTAAAAATGCCACTACGCTCTATTGCCCACAATTCTGTCACTGTTTCAACAATTGCTATAATAGATTCGTTGCGATCATCAGATGAACATACTCTACAAATATGATGAGAATCTATGTTGCCACAAATATCGCACTTGACAACATTATTATCTACGTAAGAAAGAGCTGAAATTAAACCTTTTAATCTAACGTCTTTTTCTTGTAAAAGATGCAGGACTATACGCCTTGCTGATCTTTGACCAAGACTAGGTAGTTTGGAGAAAAGATAGATCAACTGATCTATTTCATTTAGTTTATTCATTTTAGCATACCTTTACTACTTATAATAACCTCAAATATCGATGTAACAAGTTTATACTAGGCTCAAGTAATCATCCCCATTAGGGGGAAGATGTCAACAACTATGATTTTTGAAAAATTAAAAAAAAGTTTAAAATAAAAAAATCATAGTTGATGACATCGTTTTTACTACTAATAATCTAGTGATACTACAATTTTTAAAATTAATACTAATGTGCTTTAACTCTTAATAACCGCTGTTCCAGCAATTTTATCATGCAAAGCTTGGCGTTGTTTAGAAAAGAGTATAAACCAAATACCAACTAGCACTAATACATATCCACAAAATCTTTTAATTAATTGCCATTTACTAGGTTTTTCAAGAGTTACTGCGTCTACTATTTTCATATGCATAACCATTTTTCCTGGAGTAGCACCCAAATAAACCCAAAAACCAATAAAATATGTTGCAGCTAGGGCAAAATTAATTATAAGCATTAAAATAAATAATGTAAAAACACTACTAGCAGTTACATTTTGAACTAACTCCGGTTTCTTGCTACCCATTATTAGTATGTCCGCTATACTAGCTTTAAAAAAAAATAAAGACAGTCTAGATAACATAAAGTGGGTGATCGGAGTTGTAAAAATTGACAACAAAAACGAATCTAGGCAAGAAGCAAAGAGCCTAGGAATTAGTTTAGGGTATATAATTTGTTTATTCATTTTTTTCTATATATATCACGGAAGTTCGATGTAACAAGTTACATCGAATTCAGGTTATGTTAATACCCCAATTCGGGATAAGAATTAACTAATTCTTATCCCAAATTCGCGTGTTATGGGAGTATTTGAATTGATTATAAATCTCTTTCAGAAGAAGTCTAATGTAATATGAAATCCAAACTATTACCAAGCATAATATTTAACAACTCACTTGAACGAGGAACTACATCAAGATATGTAGCGATGTCGATATGTTGCTTAGGGGACAGTTTAATATTTTTTTGATTCATTATATAGGATTTTACTGTTACATATTTTTTATTGAGCAATCTAACCCTAATAAGTGGTATTATCACATCATGGTCGGAAGTATTACTTATCCTATAGGAAACTTTAATTTGTCCCATTTCTTTATTTTGTTCAACATGTATATTTCTTATAGTTAATATATTATTATTCTCTTTATACAGAGCTGGTATATTAAACTTCTCGTGAAATAACATTAATAATAAGAAGACAATTAAACTAAGCCACAATAATATAGATAAAATATGCGATTGCTCAGGAATTTTAGTTGGTAATAAAGCCGGTAAGTTAGTACCTTTGGTTAAATATATTTTATTATTTTCATTAGTGCTAGCGTTTTTTGTGGTATTATCTGATATAATAGGAGGTTCTTGCTGATCAAGCTCTGCCTTTTGATACCATATATGGTGGCATTTTGAACATTTGACCTTCCTACCAGTCATACCTATTTGTTCTTTTGAAACTATAAAGGTAGTGTTACAATTTGGGCAAGCAATACTCATTTACGTGATCTAATTTGTATACTCAAATTTGAGTATATAGGTTGACTTAAAAATAAAGTAAATTATGATTTTTTTAATAGTTTAGCAAGGACGTTATGCAAAAACATATCAATACTATAGAAGAATTGTGGCAAATACGCGATAAATTAACCAAGGATTCAGAAAAAACTAACTACGCCAAACAAATATTGAATAATATTATTGATGGTTTAAATCAAGGATTAATTAGGGTTTGTGCAAAAGAAGGGGCTGATTGGCGAGTTAATCTTTGGGTAAAAAAAGCAATTTTATTATATTTTATTGTAACTGATTCGCAAATCCATTCTGGTGATTGTATGAAATGGTATGATAAAATTGCTCCCAAATTTTCTACAAATCATAATGAAGAATTATTTAGAACCCATGGCTGTCGTATCGTTCCCGGAGCATTTATAAGAACGGGGGCATATTTAGCTAAAAACGTTATTGTTATGCCTTCTTTTATTAATATAGGTGCATATATAGGAGAAGGAACAATGATTGATACTTGGGCTACCATAGGATCATGTGCTCAAATAGGGAAGAATTGTCATATTTCCGGCGGGACAGGTATTGGTGGGGTACTAGAGCCAATACAAAATACCCCGGTAATAATTGAAGATAATTGTTTTATAGGTGCAAGATCAGAAATAGCAGAAGGGGTTTTAGTAGAAGAAGGAAGTGTAATTAGTATGGGAGTATTTATTGGTGCCTCTACCAAGATAGTAGATAGGGAAAGTGGAAAGATAATTTATGGTAGAGTTCCGGCCTACTCAGTTGTAGTACCCGGCAGCTTACCTGCTGATTCAGGAAAACCAAGTTTATATTGTGCAGTAATCGTTAAACAGGTGGATAAAGGAACTAGAAGTAAAGTATCTATAAATGATCTATTACGATCTTGAAAAAATTATCAATTTAAACCAAGTGTGCAAGTTTTGTCAACTTAAGCAGCCTCGGCGTCCGAGTTACGGTGGAGATTCAAAAAATAGCCTGCAAAAGCTATTAGATAATATAGATCCCGCTACCTTCGCAGGGATGACATAAAGGGAAGTAGGGATTGATATATATGATGGAACGCTGTCATTCCTAGCTAAAAGCGGAAATCCAAAAAATAACCTGCAAAGGCTATTAGATATTATGGATTCCCGCGTACGCGGGAATGACATTATAGGACTATTATACCTACTTAAACTTGCACACTTGGTAATTTAAGTAATTTCTAGTAGGTCATTATTTAAATTGGTCTTATATTGAACTAAGGTAAGAGTATATACAAACAATAAATATGAGTATAATCAACAAAGTAAATCATTTAGCCATCATCATGGACGGTAATGCAAGGTGGGCTTTAGAAAAAGGCTTACCAAAATCTGAGGGACATAGAGTAGGTGCTGATAGAGTAAAAAAATTATTACCAAATTTTATAGAACTTAATATACCTTACGTTACACTTTATACTTTTTCATCAGAGAATTGGCGTAGATCAAAGACTGAGGTTACATTCTTACTAAAATTACTACGTGACTACCTAAAAAATGAGACTGCGGCACTACACAAGAACGGAGTTAAAATAAAAATTATTGGTAGATTGGATCTGTTAGATACTACGTTACAAAAACAAATTCATGATGCTATAGAATTGACAAAACATAATAATAACAAAATAACTCTTTGTCTTGCTTTTAGCTATGGCGGGCGAGCAGAAATTGTTGATGCATGTCAGAAAATCATTAATTCTGGTAAAACAGAAATTAGCGAGAATGAATTTGCTAATTATTTGTATGATCCAGAAATGCCTGATGTAGATTTGTTAATTCGTACTAGTGGTGTATGTAGAATCAGTAATTTTTTACTATGGCAAGCCGCCTATGCTGAACTATATTTTTTACCTAAATATTGGCCTGACTTTGACAAACAAGATATATTAGAAGCGTTAAACGATTATTCAAGAAGAAAAAGGAATTTTGGTGCTAGATAAGAGGCCTAATATAGTAGTAAGAATATTATCAGCCCTAGTAATAGGACCAGTATTTATTATAGCGATAATGTTCATTAAGTCATTATTTTATATAGTTATGTTATTAATTGCCATAATTATGTTATATGAATGGTATCAAATGACAAAATCGTCCTTTTTGCATATATTACTGGGCTTTGTTATCATTCCCATTCCTACTATATCTTTAATAATAATTGCTACTGAAGATAAAAATCGATGGCTATTATTACTATATTTCATTATAATATGGTCAGTTGATATATTTGCTATGATTGGTGGGAAGAATATAGGCGGACCTAAGTTGGCCATCAAGATTAGTCCTAACAAAACTTGGAGTGGACTAATCATAGGGGTATTAGCTAGTGGGCTTACAGCGTTTTTATTAAGTTTAGTACCTAGCTTTGACTTACCAACTGACTATTTATTAAACAAACGGCACTTAATTATAGCAGCTATTTGTTTAGCACTAATAGCACAAATGAGCGATTTATTTATTTCATATTTTAAGCGTAAATTTGCTATAAAAGATACTGGTGCTATAATACTAGGTCATGGCGGTGTTCTAGACCGATTTGATAGCATAATTCTTACCGCCCCAATATTATTTTTTATTATTAAAATATTATGAATTATCAATATTTTATTGATTCAGTTAAAAATTCCAAAAAGATAATATTTAATGTTTTGCTATCTTTATTATTAGTTTATTTTATCTTCCACTCTATTTGTGGTAATAGAGGGATTATTGCTTATTTTACATTAAATCAACGACTCGAAAAAACCTATAGTGAACTAGAAACTTTAAGGGCAGAACGCGTTGAACTTGAACATAAAGTAAAACTACTTAGACCAGAATCTCTAGATAGAGATATGCTTGACCAAGAAGCAAGAAGAGTTTTAGGAGTAGCGTCGTCAAAAGAACAGGTTTTTACCATAAAATAACCTGAGTTCGATGAAACAGGTTTGATGTCACCTAGGCGATTAAACCGATGCCTTACATCGAACTTAGGTTAAAATAACTTAGGAGTAGGAGGTTAGTATTAGTATTATAGTTTTTCAGAATGATCTCCCGGAAGATTTTAATATTGCAGGAGACCTAGCAATCGATACAGAAACGATGGGATTAAACTTACATAGGGATAGGCTATGCCTTTTGCAACTGAGTAATGGAGATGGTAAGGCTTACTTAGTAAACTTTATTGACAAGAATTACGCAGCACCTAATTTAAAAAAACTATTACTTGATAATAATCGATGCAAAATATTTCACTATGCTAGATTTGATTTATCAGCAATAAGAAAATATCTTGGAATAGATTTGGAGAACATATTTTGTACAAAGATATCTTCTAAACTGGTTAGAACCTATACTGATGCTCATGGTTTAAAAGACTTATGCCGTGAATTACTTTCAGTCCAAATTTCTAAACAACAACAATCTTCCTATTGGGGTAGGTTGGATCTTACCTCTGAGCAAAAAGAATATGCTGCCAAAGACGTCCTTTACCTACATCAACTTCGTGCTATCTTGCAAGATATGTTACTGGCCGAAAATAGGTTAGATATTGCAAAACAGATTTTTAAGTTTCTACCTATTAGAGCCAACTTAGACCTAGTAGGATGGAACGATATTGATATTTTTATGCACTAAGCTCTAGATGCTGTGAACAAAATATAGTTACTATTATGAGTGAAGAATTACTGCAACGAGATTTAATAAAAAATCCCCCAAAAATAGGAACTTGGAATTTTTATAATATTGGTGCAACAACTATTAGTGCTTTGAAACAATATGATATAATAAGAAGTATAGATTATGGAAGTGTTGAATATAGAAAAGTTGATGCAATTATTGTAAAGCAGAAGGAAGTTATAGCAATAATTGAATATAAACATCCTAAGCAATTCAATACAGTTGACAAGAAAAATCAGGCTATTTTACAAGGAATTGAAGTTGCAAAGAAGTTAAAAACCAAGCTAATAATTGCAACTGATACTCAAGAAACGCTTTGGATTAATGTTGCAACTGGAAATAATATTGAAGATGCGAATGGTAATGCTTTTAAATATAAATTTAATCCAACAGATGAAAATTTACAAAAAATTATTACAGAAATAATACAATCGATAAATGAGAAAAATGATAGGATTTTACCTAAAAAACTAGTCAATCCAACAGATCTTTCCAAACAAATTTGGCAAGATATTTGGAGCGTAAGTGGTGCAACTCCTGAAAATTGCTTATATAGTTTTGTTGAGTTGTTTATATTCAAATATTTGAGCGATTTGAATATATTAACTGGTACTTATTCGTTTGATAAATTAATAGATATGTACAAATATGATGAATATAACGATGTACTACAACATTATGCAAATATTATAAGACCCAAAATAAAAGAGTTATTTCCAGAAAATCCTATAGACAAAACAACCATTATAAATGGCACTATATTTGTAAGTAAAGATCAAAAAGCCGTTGCTGGATACGGAACTGTCTTTAAAAAAGTTTTAGAAAAGTTTAGAGACTATGGTAAACTTGAACATATTGATCATGATTTTAAAAGCAAATTATTTGAAAGTTTTTTAAAGGAAAGTATAAGTAAAAAGAACTGGGGGCAGTTTTTTACACCGATTAAAGTGGTGCGTGCAGTGAATGAAATGGCAGAAGGTACATTAAAAGAAGGCATGACAATTTGTGACCCTGCTTGTGGTGTCGGAAAATTTCCTTTGGAATTTATAAAAGATAAACTTGATAAATTATTCACTATTGAAAATGGTGAAATAAAACAAAAGGTGAAAATAATTGGTTTTGATAAAGGTTTTGATAAGGATGAACAAAAAACGATTATCTTAGCAAAAGCAAATATGCTGATTTATTTTTGTGAGCTGATACAAGATAATGCGGGGCTTACAAAAGAATTTGCTAATATATTCAATGAAAGCTTCATTTTAAAGACAAATTCAATACTAGGTACATTATCAGAAATTGTTGAAAACCAGTATGATCTAATTCTTACAAACCCCCCTTATGTTAGTAGTGGAAGTAGTAATTTAAAAGCAGAGATTGCCAAAACAAACCTAAGAAACTATTACAAAATCAATGCAATGGGCGTTGAAGGTTTGTTTATGGAATGGATTATAAAAGCTTTAAAACCAAATGGCAAGGCTTTTATAATTGTACCTGACGGGATATTTAGCAGGCAAAATGATAAAAATTTAAGACAATATATTTTAGATAGTTGCTATATTGATGCAATAATTCCATTGCCTATTAAAACATTTTTTACAACTAATAAAAAAACATATATTTTAGCATTAACAAAGAAGAATACTATTACTGAAGTACAAACTGATCCAGTATTTACTTATTTAGTAAGTGAGATTGGAGAAAGTAGAGATATTTATAGATTTGATATTGAACAAGATGATCTAAAAGAAGCAGTCAATTTATACAATGCTTTTAAAGGAAGTAAAAAATATTTTGCTAATATCAATCATGATAAGAGATGCAAAATATTGGATATTGGGGTGTTTAAAGCTGAAAATGATTGGACAATTGAGAAATTATGGAATGAAGAAGAGAAATCTGCACTAGGCCTTTTTAAGAATGATAATTTATACTCAATTGATGATTTTAAAGGATATTTACAAAGTCTCTTAGATGAAATGACGTCTCTCTTATCAGAAATAAGTGAAGTTAATTCTGAACCGAGTGTAACCTATAAATCTTTTAAGTTAAGCGAGATATTTAATGTTAAAACAGGTAATTCAAAACTACAAAGAAACTATATAGAAAAAAACAAAGGTATTTATCCAGTATATTCTGCAAATACTAAACAAAATGGAGTTTTGGGATATATAAATGCTTTTGATTACGATATTGAATGTATACAAATTACAACAAATGGTTATGCTGGAACAGTCTTTTATAGAAAAAAACATAAATTTAGTATAAATTCTGATGCTAGATTATATATTCCAAAATATAAAGATCTTAACTGCCCCTACCTAGCTTTTGAATTACAAGGAGTATTAAATAAATATAACTTTAATTGGGTGTATAAGCCAACAGTAAATAGAACTAGCAATTTACTAATTAAAATCCCAATAACCCAGGCAGGAGAATTTGATCTACAGAAACAAAAAGAAATAGCAGAAAAATATCATAAAATTGAAGAAATAAAAAGAAATCTGAAAGCAGAGCTAGAAAAAATTGAGAATATTAAGGTTGATATAGGATTATACTAATTAAAAAAATATATGTTAACAATTAACAAGTTTTTTTTCTCACCGATTAAATCACGTATTAACGTTAGTGATAATATAATTATTGGACTCAAAAGATTGGGAATAATCAATTTAAGAGATTTGTTATTTTATTGCCCTACTTCTTATCAAGTTAAAATAATTTCACCAAATTTATCTTCACTAAAAAATGGTCAGTTAATTCAAACTGAAATAACAATTGAAGAAGTTCTTGTGCCTAAGAACAAAAAACAGCCTTTGAAAATTTTAGGATCTAATGGGACTGGCTCAATTCTGCTGATATTTTTTAATAGACCCTCTTATTTTATCCTAAGTAAACTTACAATAGGCAGTAAACATACAATTAATGGTAAGGTACAAGTTTTCTCTAGCTTACCTCAAATAGCCCACCCAATACTTATTTTTGACCAAAAACTTACCAGCCCCCTAGAACCAATCTATCCTTTAACCTATGGGATAATTAATAAGCAACTTTATTCCTATATAATAAAGGGGCTTGATTTGTTTGAGAAAGAGTGGAGCTGTATTCCTGAGAGTTTTCAAGAAGTAAAGGACTATACTAAATCATTATTAGAAGATTTAAAAACTTTGCATTTATATCAAGTTAAAACTAAGAAATTAGAAGAATTACATGCTCAAACCTTAAGACGATTAGCAGAAAAAGAACTTTTTGCTAATCAAATTTCATTACAATATCTCCGCCAGCAAACAAAATTAAAACAAGGTAATTCATTTACAGGGTCTAGTCAGCTACAACAAGCAATACTTAAGACATTAGGCTTTGAACTCACACTAGACCAAAAAAAAGTAATCGAAGCAATTGAGAAACATCAATTATCTTCTACAGAAATGATGTGCTTACTCCAAGGCGATGTTGGCTCTGGTAAAACCTTAGTAGCTTTATTGACAATGGTCACTGTAGCATACCATAAATTTCAAGCTGCACTAATGGTCCCTACCGATTTATTAGCAAACCAGCATTACCAATTCTTCGTTAAAGCCTTAAGTGAAACCGGAATAAGGCTTGGTTTACTTACTGGAAAAATATCTACCAAAGAACTAAACAAAGTTCTATCAAGCCTAGAAAACGGAGATATTGATATATTAATTGGCACTCATGCATTATTTCAAGAAAAAGTAAACTTTAAAAATTTAGGTTATATCGTCATTGATGAACAACATAAATTTGGTGTACAACAACGGTTAGATTTAATTAACAAAGCCTCGCATCCCGATGTTTTGGTGATGACCGCAACCCCTATTCCTAGAAGTCTTACTTTGACCATGTTTGGAGATATGGACATTGCTAAATTAACAAGCAAACCAAAAAATCGACTACCAATTATTACTAGCATATTGCCAAAGACCAAGTTAAATGATGTAATTTCAGTTTTGGATAAAAAGCTAAAATTTGGAGAGAAAATTTACTGGATATGTCCCCTTATCGATCAAAATGATGAAGAGTTAACAACGCAGGCAAAAAATACAGGATTAACCGATATCAACACTAGACTAGTTACCATTGAGAATGCCTACCCTAACATTACAGGTACTATACATGGCAAAATGAAAAATGAGCAAAAAGATATGATTATGCACCAATTTAAGAATGGTAATATTAAAATCTTGGTTGCTACAACTGTAATTGAAGTGGGTATCGATGTACCAGAAGCAACCTTAATAGTCATAGAAAATGCTGAACAGTTTGGTTTAGCTCAGTTACACCAGATAAGAGGTAGAGTTGGACGTGGAACTTTACAATCTCATTGTATTCTTCTATATGATCCTCAAAAATTAAGTATGGTTGCAAAATCTAGATTTGAAGTGATGAGAAACAGCAATGATGGTTTTTATATAGCAGAGCAAGATCTACTCTTAAGAGGTAGCGGAGAAATATTAGGAACAAAGCAAAGTGGTGAAATAAGATTCTTTTTTGCTGATCTAGCTAGAGATTTAGACCTTTTAACTAAAGCCAATAAATTAGCAGAAGAAGGTTCGAAAGATCATTCAGAACTCTCCCTACTCCAAACAAAATTATTTGCTCGAGTAGAGTTTAATGAATTGAACTAACAGTTTAACCGTTATTCATTCTGATTGTATATATATCACGCGAATTTTGGATAAGAATTGATAAATTCTTATCCAAAATTCGGTGGAATTATACCATTTCCCATTATTAACTACGCTATTTAGTGCTACAGTTGTAGTACTAATGTCAAAACGATGTCATCCCAGCGAAGGCTGGGATCTAATAATGTTTAATAGTCTTTTAGGCTATTTTTTTAGATTCCCGCCGTTGCTAAGAATGACAGCTTTGGGTAGTAACTACAACTGTAGTATTAGCTCAGTTAATAATGGGAAATGGTATTATAGAAACAATCAGGTTTGAAGCGGCTGCCCACCTGATTGTTAAAATATAACACTCCATTCAATATGTGATTTTAATTATTAAAATCACATATTGAATGATGAAAAAAGTTAAAATGCACTCGCATCAGCCGCTTCAAGAGTGCATTTTTCCTTATAACAAAGCCATAAGAATTATTAATTCTTATATCGAACTGAGGTTACTATAGTTATTCAATAGCCTAGTCATGATTCTCTACTTTTTTTGATAATACTTCATCAAGTTCTTGCATAAGATCTTCAGGGAGTTGTTTTACTTTATTGGGAGATTCTTGAGATTGTGATTTTTCTAACACATTTGTAGTATCAATAATCTTTGATTTTTTAGGTAATTTAATGGACTCAAAACTATCTTGTGGTAGAGTTCTTATAAGATTTTTACTTAAATTATCTAGATACGATGTAGTCACAGATTCCTTAAGCCATTTTGGATATTTATCAATAGTAGTATTTTGCATAACGTCTTTTAGGGTTTCTGCTTGTAAGTAACTGTCAGAAAAGAAAATTGTTAGGACTAGGAAGATACATAAACAAATAATCGTACCTCTAAGCATGCCTGCGGCTAAGCCTAGAGATCTGTCAATGACCCCACCACTTATAATAGAAATCATCAAAAGAAATTTACGGGTTACAAAAGAGCATATGATTAGAGAGATAATATAGGAAATAATCCCAGAGGTAACTACCAATGCAATGTGGTTATTAAAATATCGAGTAATAATGGAAATAGTATATGGAGATAGGTAATAGGCAAAAAGAATTGAGACTATAAAGCCAAGTAAGCTAATAGTAAGCTTTATTATTCCTCCATATGCCCCGAGCATCGATGAAGTAGTAATAATTGCCAGTATTATTATATCAAACCAAGTAAACATTAGACTTTTTCAAAAATTACTTTAAGTTTAGAACAGGAGTTGAGTATATTTACCATCATGTTCAAAATTTTTATTAGACCTCTCAGATGAAATTTCGAAAGAGGTCTATTGAATAGCCGTAATTTAACATTATATGTATCTAAAAGCTAGTATGTTAATAAATTTTAAAATACAATAAACATTATGAGTGTAAACGATAAGATTTTTGATAATTTATCTGGTAAGGTTCTGATCGCTACTCCTTACATGCTTGAGGGTATATTTAATAAATCACTTGTTTATATGCTGTCTCATACAGCAGAAGGAGCAATGGGTTTAATTTTCAATAATTTGGTGAATCATATAGAGATAAAATCGTTTTTTAAAATATCTGATGATCAAGTAGATAGTAACATTATGATGCCTATATATCTAGGAGGACCAGTTGAGCATGAACGCGGATTCTTCCTACATTCTGATGATTATAACGAAAATCTACTATTGAAGTTTCAGAATCATTTAGCAGTTAGCTCTAATCCTAAAATCCCTCATGATATTGCTTCTGGTCATGGGCCTAAAAATAGTTTATTTATTATTGGATACACTGCTTGGAAAGCAGGGCAGCTTGAAACAGAGATTAAGGAGAATTTGTGGATAATAACAAAGTGTGATAAAGAATTTATTTTTTCTGATCATCCAGAGAGTAAATGGCACAATGCTTTACAAAATCTCGGTATCAAAGAATCCCACTTTACTTCACAAATGGCTAATGCTTAAGATCATATGGAAAATTCAAGAACTTGAGAATTAATTCTTCAAGTTGTTATAGTAGTTTATGGAGGGAATCTTGACGTGGGTTGTTTTTTGTACAGTGATTGTAGGTTTACTAATCTACGATCTTGGTTTTGCAAACCAAGAAAATAAAGTGATGAGCTTCCGCCAAACTATTTATTTTAGTCTTTTTTATTTAATTATAGCATGCCTCTTCGGTATTTTCATTTTTTTTGATATGGGAGGAGAAAAAGCCCGGGAATACTACACTTGCTTTTTTATAGAGAAAGCTATGTCATTGGATAATATTTTTATTATATTGATGGTTTTTCAGTTTTTCTCTATTCCTTTAATATATCAGCATCGGATATTATTCTTGGGAATTCTAGGTGTCATTGTTTTTAGAGCCATAATTATATATCTAGGTGTCATTGTTATCTCGAAATTCTCTTGGTTATTATATATTTTTGCAGCTATTCTTATAGTTACAGGCATCAAAACTTTTTATATAGCAAAAAAAAGTTTTAAAGTAGAGGAATCGTATATTTATAGAATTCTGCAAAAATACTTTAATCTTACTCCTAAAATTTCCGGTTACAAATTTTTTGTTAAAACTAATAATAGATTGAGTATTACCCCCCTTCTTGCATCATTAATAATTATAGAAATCATGGATATTGTCTTTGCCATTGATAGTATACCAGCAATATTTGCTATCACTAAGGATCCTTACATAATTTATACTTCTAATATTTTTGCCATATTAGGTTTACGTGCCTTATTCTTATGTTTAGCTAATATTGTTGAGCAATTTAGTTATATAAAATATTCGCTAGCATTAATATTAATATTTATTGGCATAAAAATATTCGCTGAACATTTTATTGAGATTCCATCTTACTCTGCACTGGCTATGACTATTACTCTTCTGTTGTTTGGTATTATTGCTTCTATTATCAGGAAAAGGAGTGTATGCTAGACTGCAAGCCATTAGTAATATTTTAATTTAAGAACTAAAGAAATTTTACACTGGCATAAAATATATTTTTATGCTAGAAGTTTGAAATTGTTGTATCGACTTACTCGAGACTTACTTATGTATGAAACTATGTTGATTCTATACAAGTCATTATAAGTGGCTAGAGTTTGAGTGTTTTACTAAATTTAATTTATGTTATGAGGTTCTAATTATGAGTGAAAATATAAATATTACACAAAATGTTGTTGAGCAAGATATTGTCGAACAAGAGGTTATTGAAATCGTTGTTAATAAATTAAAAGTAAAAAAAGATTCAATTACCCTTGAATCTAGATTTGTTGAGGATCTTAAAGCCGATAGTTTAGATACAGTTGAATTAATGATGGAAATAGAAGCAAAGTATAAATGTGATATACCAGATGAAGATGCTAGGAAAATTTTAACTGTCTCTGATGTTGTACAGTACATAATAAAAAAACAACTAATTATAAATAATCATGTCGACTAGAAGAGTTGTTATAACCGGTATTGGGCTTATCACACCACTAGGAATTGGTGTAAAGCCCTCTTGGGAAGGTATTATAAAGGGTCGCAGTGGTATCAAGTCAATCACAAGATTTGATACTTCTAACCTTGCCTGTAAAATAGCGGGTACAGTGGATCACTCAACAGATAATGGCTTTAACCCGGAAAAATTTATTCACCCTCGCGATGTCCATAAGATGGATTTATTCATCCAATATGGTATCGCAGCAGCTATTGAGGCAGTTGAGGATAGCGGATGGAAAGTAAAAGATGAATTATCGGGAGATAGGACCGGCTTAATACTTGGTTCAGGAATAGGTGGACTTGGGATGATCGAAGAAACATCTGTAAAGTTTCATAAAGAAAATAATGGTAAAGTTAGTCCATTTTTTATTCCCTCCTCATTAATTAACCTCCTTTCAGGTCATGTTTCCATTAAATACGGATTTACCGGACCAAATCAGGCTGTCGTTACAGCTTGTTCCACTGGCTCTCATGCTATAGGGGATGCTATGCGTATGATTCAATACGGTAATGTAGATGTTATGGTTGCTGGCGGAGCTGAAGCACCGGTTACTCCGGTTGGAGTGGCTGGATTCGTTGCTGCAAGAGCATTATCTACTAAATATAATTCTACACCTGAACTTGCATCAAGACCATGGGATCAATATCGTGATGGATTTGTAATGGGAGAAGGGGCAGGTGTTGTAGTACTTGAAGAATATCAGCATGCTCTTGCTAGAAACGCTAAGATTTATGCTGAAATTATTGGATATGGTTCTACTGGTGATGCTCATCATATGACCTCACCTCATCCCGATGGAAGAGGGGCTTATAGAGCTATGTTTTACGCTCTTAAAGATGCAAAAATTGATGCAAGTCTTATTGATTATATCAATGCCCACGGTACTTCTACCCAAATTGGTGATGCTATAGAGTTAACGGCTGTTCAAAAATTATTTTGGGATGCTAACCCGAATGTTCTTATGTCGTCAACCAAATCATCTATTGGTCATTTACTTGGAGCAGCTGGTAGCGTAGAATTAATATATTCAATTCTTGCTATGCGAGACCAAGTCGCTCCACCAACTCTAAATTTGCATAAACCGATAGCAGAAGCAAAAATAGATTTAGTTGCTTTAGAAGCTAGAAATGCAAAGATTAGTTATGTGCTTTCTAATTCATTCGGATTTGGAGGAACTAATGCTAGTTTAATTATTAGGAAAGTATAGGATTTACTTTTGGTTTATATCATTTTCAAAAGTTGGAGTAGGAAGCTGGTATTTATGTTGGATAATTGTTGTGAGTTCTAAGGGGTCAGTAATTGGTAAATGTTTGTAACATAAAGTAGTTAATATATTTTCTAGTTGTTTTGTTCCACAACACATGCTAATACTTATAAAATTTTTAACAGTTTCTTCTATTATCTTCTTAATCTTTTCTGGAGATTTTATACCAACAGTTTCTAAATTGTGAATTCTGTCAAATATTTTAACCATTATGATATCATATCTCTTTTGCTGCCATAATAATTCCATGATTTCTGCCGAGCTAATCTTTCTGTCGCACTTAACCCTAGTTAGTTTTTCTACCTGATCAGCAATTAGATCACTAAAGATATAGGCAATATTGCTTTTGGTAAGTTTAGTATCCTCAATGGTATCATGCAGTATAGCGGTTACAGTTAAATCGGTTCTAAAGTACTGCTTATCATTTTGTGCTGCATATTCTGCAAGCCTATATGCCACTTCTATTGGATGCGAGTAATAGGGTTCTCCTGTTTGTCTTTTCTGCTCTCCATGATACTTTTTGGCGTAATAGATGGCTTTTTTAACAATGTTCAGATCTATTGGTTGATCTACTTCACTATTCAACTGAGAGAGTTTAGCGAGTAACCTATCAGCATAATCACATGATTCAAACTTTAACCAACTATTATTAATGCCTTCCATAAAAATCCTCAATATTTTGATATCCTAACTTATAGGTTAAACTAAAACTTAAGGTATTTGCAAAGATTTATTACTTTTTAGGTAATAAAAATAAATATTTCTTAACTTTGTTGTATAAATAGCTAGATTCTGTGAACATTTATATATAATGAGTAGGTTTATAATTCGCTAAACAAGAACCGCAAGCGGTACTCGAATTCCGCTACGGATTTGAGTGCCGAATCTTTGTCCCAATTACCAGCAAAAGTAGAGTTCGAAAGATATCTATTATCTAACCTTAATTCGATATAAGAATTGTCTTTGTTATAAGAAAAAATGCACTCTTGAAGCGGTTCTACGAATACATTTTAACTTTTTTCATCATTCAATAGGTGATTTTAATTATTAAAATCACCTATTGAATGGAATATTATATTTTAACAATCAGGTGTAAGCGAGCATCAAACCTGATTGTTTCTACTTAACCCCTTCAATATAACTTGTTATATCGAATTCAGGTTATTTAAGAGGTCTATTTTTAAAACCTAAAGAAGTAAGCATATGCAGGGTTTCCAGTAGTGGTAATCCCATAATATTTGAGTAAGATCCATATATGCTAGGAACAAAAGCTTCGGCATATCCATGAATTCCGCAGCCGCCTGATTTATTGATTCCTTCATCTAGGCTACAGTAAAATTCTATCTCTTGCTGGCTCAATCTTTTAAACTTGACTATGGTTTGCACTAATTTTTGTCGCAGCAGAACTTGTTCAAGAGTCTTTTTTATTATACAGATGCCTGTATAAACCCTATGACGCCTTCCAGATAAAATATTAAGGCAATATCTAACATCTTCACTTGTTAAAGCTTTAGGTAGTATTTTTCTACCGCGAACCACAACAGTATCAGCTGCTATAATTATAGCTTCACCACTTATTTTTTTGGCAACAACCTCGGCTTTTTCCTGTGCTAATCTTGTTACCAATTGGTTTGGTAACTCTCGTAAGTACTCTGTTTCATCTATATTAGCGGGAATAATTTGTGTAGGAAATACCTTTATTCTTTTTAGTAATTCAAGCCTTGCAGGTGATTGTGAGGCTAGAACTATAGGTATATTCTGCTGTTTTAAAAAAGTGGATTCTATATTTGACATAAAATATGAAAGACTCTAATGACGGTGGATAACACGACCTTTTGTTAGATCATAAGGTGTCATTTCCACTGTGATTTTATCTCCGACAAGTATCCTAATACGATTCTTACGCATCCTACCAGAAGTATGAGCGGTAATAAAATGACCATTTTCCAACTTCACTCTAAAAGTTGCGTTAGGCAAAAGTTCAAGGACAACACCTTCAAAATTAATTAGCTCTTCTTTGGTCATTACAACTTAACTAAATTATAATTTTTAATTTCTAAAATGGCTTGCCGTAGTGGACAATTTCAGAACCACGCTTGACATAAAATTATTAGTTATTCAAACGCTTATACACCAATATTAGAGAATCTATATTAATATAAAAAATTTGCAAGTAATATCAGGATCACCTCATGAAAAAAAATGGGAAATAAAAACATTAAGGAGGTTAAAGAAGGTGTTAATAATTACATAGATAAATATAACCACCTCAGATTTCTAACATTGGTTATCAAAAACCAATGAAAGTTTATCTTAATTATTTACAAAATGTTGCTTAAAGGTAACCTTAAATGGGAAACAAAATGAGTAAAAAATTTGTCTTGAAAAATTAGTCTAGTATACTACTATTACTGGACTCTACATTATATAAAATAAGAGGTTTATGCAACAAACAAATAAGTTAATCTTTAATTACAAAAAAACATCTCATATACCATGCATATTTAATAATCAGTCATTTATTGTAATTCGGTCATTTAAAAGGAGTAATGAGTACTATTTTGTAATAGTTAATATTAATACTCTAGAAGTTAAGATAGTCGCTCAGAACTTATGTGCTTACCGTAAGAGCGATCAAGATGGCAGATATTTCTCATTAAAGGAACTTGAATCTTCTGTATATTATAGATCATTGTATTATTTTAATAATATAAAAGATAGCAGAGAGAATCAAGGCCTCAAGAATATTCCTAAAGTCAAAGGATGTTTTTTATCCATAGATATGTGTCCCTCAATAAAAAGGTTAGAACATAATTTATTTGATGCAATTTTAAAAACTGCTAAAAGAAGTCAAAAAATAAACCTATTAATAGCTATAAGTGGTTTATGGATAGCAACTCATCTAGAAGACTTTATGTGGTTACAAACTCTTCCAGCCCAAAATATAAAAATCACGTGGGTTAATCATAGTTTTAGTCATATTTTCTACCCTGATAAAGATTTTACAGACAATTTTTTATTACTGCCAAATACTGATATAGAAAACGAAATATTACAAACCGAACACTTGCTAATTGAAAGGGGCGAATTACCATCTCCATTTTTTAGATTTCCTGGGTTAGTAGCCAGTCAAGAAATATTAGATATATTAACTTCTTATGGGCTAATACAATTAGGTGCAAGTGCATGGATACATAAGCTTCCTGAACATGAGACAGTAAAAGATGGTGACATAGTACTAATCCATGGAAATGGTAATGAAGATAAAGTAGCCTTAGATAAATTGATTAAATTAGTTCAATCAGATCAGTTTTTATGGAAAAATTTACAAACAGAACTAAGTTTGAGTAATATACTGCTATGATTTCAAGAGATAAAGTAGCTTACTAGAATAACCTGAATTCGATGTAACAAGTTACATCGAACTTTCGTGTTATATATAGAAACAATCAGGTTTGAAGCGGCTGCCCACCTGATTGTTAAAATATAACACTCCATTCAATAATGTGATTTTAATAATTAAAATCACATATTGAATGATGAAAAAAGTTACAATGCACTCGCGGAATCGCTTCAAGAGTGCATTTTTCCTTATAACAAAGCCAGTTCGATATAAGAATTAATAATTCTTATATCGAACTGAGGTGAGAATACAAAAACAAAAAGTAAGCTACTATGAATAGAATATTAAAATGTTTATTAAAAATAGTAAAGAATGAATTTAATAAAATTCATGATTAATGAACTAACCTTAATTACAGGACTTATTTAATCCCATAAAATTCTTTAGCATTTTGTAGTATAATACCAAATTCCTCGTCATTAGGTGTTGCACCTTCAATAAAAGTACCACCAATGACTCCTACATCATTAACACCAGTATTGGGCATATGTTTTGGGAAAATATAAAAATTACGTTCTACTTTCTGTCCAGACTTAGTTTTGCCTTCATCCCAACGAGTCAAAATCATATATTGTAGATATTTAGGATTTTGATCTTTAAGCATAATCAAGTGACCTTGGACTGACACATCAGAGTAACCATGCAAAGTACCTTAATTTTCTTGAGCATTAGTTGTAACCTTTAAAAAAATTATATTTAGAGTTAAGATGAGTTAATATAGATATTGGTGCATTTAGTAAAAAATAATTATATTATTCTACATACAAGAAAAGTAAAATTTTTGTATTAATGTCACAATATTAATTATATGGTGAAACCGTGGTGAATGATAATGTAATACAACAAGCTTTACCATATATAAATAATTTTATAAGTTGAATTTTAGGTAGACTTATTTATTTTAAATTATAGTTTTCACTCAAAATATTCTTAATTTATGATTCCAACAACATGACCATAGATGAAAAAATTTATATTACTATATGCGTATTATTTGCAATTCTCATTGTAATAGGTAATTTAATATATCAAAAGTTTGTTTTCTTACCAATATTACCTTTTTATACTTTTGAACTTTCTGTAGGTGCGATAACATACCCATTAACATTTTTACTTACTGATTTAATTGCTGAATTTTATGGGAAAAGCAAAGCTAATTTCTGTGTTAAACTTGCACTAGCTATGAATATAATTGTTACATTAATTATAGCAATAATGGATAGGTTAAATGCCACAGAGTGGTCTAAAATCGATAATATAACTTTTCATAAGGTTTTTGGGTTATATAGTATTGCTTTCATAGGTTCAATTATTGCCTGTTACACTGCTCAACTCATTGATATTACAATTTATTTATGGATACGTAAAGTAACTCATGGTAGATGGCTATGGCTTAGGAACAATGGCAGTACAGCAATTTCGCTATTTGTAGATACTTGTATTGTTATTAGCTTCATGAGTATATTTGGAGTGCTACCAATAGATCGTATATGGTCACTTATAGTGAACAGCTATTCATTTAAACTTTTCTTCACAATATGTAGCACTCCTTTATTTTACATAGGAGTTAGCATAATAAAATATGTTACTAAATATAAAAGTTAATTTTATATTTTTATTCCCCTATAAATTGTTCTCGTATCTCACACAAGTTATCTTGCAAACTATGCCAAAGAATTTCAATTTCCTGCTCATAAGCCATTAGTTCAAGCATAGTCCAATTGAACTGTTTAAAGAGCTTATATGCGTTATTTAGTCCAGTATGAATAGCAGCGACATTAAGTACCTTTTGAGAAAATATTTCTTTTATTTTTGCTTCTTGAGTCTTTTTATATTCATCATGATTAGCGGTGCTAAATTCTGCTATATGGTGCATATCTCTAGTCCGTATCTGTATTTCTGTATTACGTCTAAGTATACCAGCAGCAGCCACGACATGCAAAGAACTATAACCATTAGGTTTAGGATTAGCAATATAGTCTTCCTTATCAAAGATACAATAGTTATCATTAAGAATATCCAGTACTTTGTAACAGTCTTCTTGCTTATCAACTATAATCCTAGAGGCAATTGTATCAGTTAATCGGTGAAAACCAACATTTTTTCTTATCAACTTCTTTGTGATAGAACAAGGGTCTTTTAACCTAGAGGATATCTTCCCTACTATAGAGTTTTCATGCAACTTAATACTAATATTATCTGTGATCTTGTGTAAATCATTAAGATTTTCGTATAACATAAAAGGTACATCATTATTCTAGCATTAATTTAGCTACTTCAACTTGCAATTTTAATAAAAATTGCTGTTCCCTGTCAATAATTAAATTATTAATTTTTGGTATACTGTTCGTAAATGAAGAGTTGGTAGACGAAGATCAAAATCAACAAGTGCTAGGAGTGTCCAAGCCGAGGAGCACAGCGTACATTAGTACGTGAGCACCGCAGGTCTTGGACAACGACAACGCAATTGTTGATTTTCATCGAGTATATATCAAGTCATTTTTTACTTAACATCTATTAATAACATTCTAAAATGACCGATATTTATAACATAACCTCAATTAGATGTAAGACATCGGTTTAATAGCCTAGGGTGTCATCCCACAACTGTCGAAAGTTGTGGGATGTCACCCCTTGCGTAGGCAGGGGTGACATCACCCCTAATGGCGATGATTACTTGAGCCTACTATTAATTTATTACATCGATAAAAGCGATGTAATATTGAGTACTCTCCCCCTTATCTATTAGCCTTTCAGTCGTTCTTTGAAATGTGCTGAACTCTTTTACTCATAGTAAAATTACCAAATTTTAGATTGTCGATTGATGATTGTTCTAGAGCATGAACTAATAACATACTATTTGATATATTAAGTGTTACAGTTCCTGGTGTAAGGGTAATAGAATTACCATATATTACAAGACTTGTATCGTTTTTTTGTTTTGAATTAATCCACTCAAAGACTGGCTGTAGATTAAGATTTTTACGCCATATAATCTTCATTACTCCTAAGCTAGATACAACTATTTCTTTAATTAACCAAATAAAATATAATATAGAACGATAATTTAAATAGATCCTATCAGGGATCAAATTGAGCTTTATTGCCACAAGATAAGCTATACTGGGAATAATCAAGGAAACCAACAATGCAAAAATATCAGTAGGTACTCCTGTTAGACCAAACAACAGCAATAACAAAATAATTAAAGTAAAGATTTTAGTGTGCATCATACTTTCCTCCGCCTTTAACAGTTGATGTAAACGGTAGAAAGATCATTACCACAAAAAATAATGCACTTATAATACTAAAAATGCTATTTATCGCAATTACAAATGCTTCCTTATTTATATTACTGGCTAACAAAAAATACGAAGCCTTTTCCGGATCAACCACTTTACCATCCAATAATTGTCCTAGAAATTGTAATTTCATTAGAATAGAGGGTGAAGTGGAAGAAATATTTTCATTTAAATATTGGTTAAAAATCTTAGTTTTATCTGTAAGAAGTAGGCTAATAACCGCAAGCCCAACAGCCCCTCCAAGATTACGAGTAAGATTATATAACCCACTAGCATTCCCTACTTTATCTTTACTCATGCTATCTAAAGCAATATTATTAGTAGGTAAAAAGCAAAACATCATCGCCAGTCCTCTAATAAATTGCGGTAAGAAAAACTCGGCAAATTTAGCATCTGCTGTTAAAAAACTATTTAGGTAACAACCTAAACTAAACATAGCAAGACCGATAGCCAGCATAATTCTTAAATCTAGTCCAGAGCCAAGCATTTTTCCTGCAAGTGGAGCTGACAGAAATTGTGCCATACCAGTAACCATCATGGTAAAACCAATTTGCACAGTATTAAAACCAGCTATTGTAAATAAAAATAAAGGTAATAAATAGACTGCACCATATAGCCCTATACCTATGACAAAAGAGTAGATACAACCAAAAGTAAAATTTTTGTTAGCAAAAGTTGTTAGATCTAAGATTGGATTAATAAAGGTCAGTTCTCTAATAACTAACATAATAAATCCAACAACAATTAGTATGATAAGGAATAATATCAAATTATCTTCTATCCAGCCTTTCTTATTTCCTTCTTCTAAAACATATTGCAAAGAAGCAAGAGTAACAGTCAATAAAATAATGCCAACAAAATCAAAATTCTTAAGCAAATTGTAATTAGGTTGATCAAAATCAGCGTATAAATATACGACTACACAAACAAAAATACCAGGTATTACATTGAGTAAAAACATAAAATGCCAAGATAAGTTTTCAGTAATGTAACCACCCAGCGTTGGTCCAAGTGTTGGGGCTATTGTTACGACTAATCCTACTATCACAGTAACTACTGGGCGTTTTGAGGCAGGAAAAATTATAAATACTGTACTAAAGACAGTTGGTATCATTGCTCCACCAAAAAATCCTTGTAAAGCTCTAAAAATAATCATTGTTTCTATGTTGCTGGCTAGCGAACATAGAATACTCATAACGGTAAAACCAAGAGCAGCAATAAAATAAGAAATTCTAGTGGAGAGAAGCTTGGCTGTAAAACCGGTTATTGGTATTATAATCACTTCTGCTATAAGATATGATGTTTGAACCCAAGATAATTCATCACTAGAAGCAGAAAGACCCGCTGCAATGACTGATAAAGAACTGGCAACAATTTGAATATCCAACACTGCCATAAACATTCCTACTATCATTGCAAAGAATGCAAGTAACTGCTTATTTGATAGTGGGGAGGGGCAAGATCTAGTTGCATAGGAAATAAGCCCTAATTATAGCATATAACTTATATCACAAAAGTAACAATCTTACAAGCAAAGACCCTAAAAAAATATATATTTGATAAAATTATTAGTAGGATCTAATAGAATAAACTATAATAACTCATGTATTTAAATAGTGGGTTAGTTTCATATGTCCAAGAAAAAATCTAATGATTTGAGTAAGAAAATACAAAATATTGATGAAAAATTTGAGAAAACACTTGGCGAGTTAGATAAGAAATTGTTTGAATCCGAGATGGTGACAAATATGATTAGTGACTCATTAGATAGAATGGGTGGTTCTGTTTCTTCTTCGGAAGTAGATAAGTTGATAGAGGAAATGCAATCTGAAGTTAATTTAGATAATAAATATGCTGAGTTAGGTAACCGAAAAGATCGTGAAATAGAAGCTAGACTTAAGGCTCTAAAAGACACAAGACCTACGGAAGAAACATTAAAGAATTCTGCACCAACTCCAACTGTAGAAGGTGCAATTCCAACTGTAGACGATTTGCGAGAAACATTGAAAAAATTAAAAGAAGATGAGAAAAAAATACTTCAGTCAACAAAACCAATAGGTAAAGTAGCCCCACGCCCAAGGAATAATAATTTAGCAGCTAATTCTCGTAGGGTGCAGGAGCAGAAACCATCTAAGCCACCGGAAATTAACAATAATAATAGACGATACGATATTCCAAAGGAAAACGCTATTTTGGATGATATAAAGCCGGGGAAAAGCTGGTTTGCAAAGATTATAGATAAGGTTGTTGATATTGTTAAAGAACTCTTGAGCAATTCACAAAATCAGGATACTCCATCTCCCAAACAACAAAATCTACAGGAGTTCAAGCAGAGAAGACAAGAAATATTAGCCCCAGTAATACAGGCACAAAAGAAAGTAAAATTATTAAAAGAAGAACAAAAAGTGAGCAGAGAAGTATCCAAGGCAAAAAGACTAAGGCATAGTTTAGCAAAGCATGATAATCATAAACCTTTGCGTTCTAGTACTTCATCTATTACTTCACCACCTAGTACTCCTCCAGTAAAACCACTAGTAAATAAGCACGATAGGGGTAATAGTAATGATAGGTGAGTCACATTGAATGTTGATTATGGTTATCTATAGAATTACTTCTCTGCAGTTTCTTCCGATGAAGAAAGCGACCTTCTTCTTGTGATAAATTTGGTACAGATTTACTTTTTCGTAACTGTGCTATAACCTCAGGTGTTACGATCTCCTTAGCAGATTTCTTAGCAGCCTCCATAGCTTTCGTTAACGGGCTATAATCCCTTATTACCTTAGGTTGTTGATAAAAAGGATCATGTGTCCTAGCTAGATCTTTTAAAATGCTTAGTGTACCTTTTGCAGCTGCTGTCAGTATATTATTACTTTTGTTCTTTTCTTTAGTTTCAGGTTCAGTTGCTTTTTCATTAGGTTTTTCTTCAAGCTTATTGACTGTTGTATGAAGTGTAGCTCGTTTTTGCTCATCGGTTAACTTGTTATAATTTTTGTCAAACATCAGTTCAGTTAAAGCTTGTTGATATATATCAAATTTATTTTGTTTTTGCTCATCGGTTAACTTAAAATAATCTTTATCTTGCATTAATTCAGCCAAAGTTGCAGTTTGGATATGTTGTTTTTGGGCGACCTCACGTAGCTCTCGTAAATTCCGATAATGGGCAACATCATCCTTACGGAGTTCATCATTAATATTGATTTTAAATGCTGTAGTAAGGTTAGCTGAGTCCTTTTCAGCTACGCCTGAGCCAATCATAGAGACAGCTGAAAGTGCACCACTTTTTACCGCTGCAAGAATCTTAACAGGATTGCCACTAATAGCAGCACTTATGTCAGACGCTAAACTAGCGGCATTTTGAATATTATCAACTATGAATTTGCTTGCACTAAATACCATTTCTACTTTGGGATCTACATAGTGGTAATATTTACCTTTACCATTTGGAACGTGGTTATTTGGGACATGTAATTTATTTTCCAATGCCTTGGCTAATTTGGGATCGAGTAGTAATAAGTATTGTTGCTTGTCCATGTCCCCTCGATTTTGCATCAATAGGTCATTTTCTTGTGCAAGTTTACGGAGCTTTCTTGTTTTGATGACATCAACTATTATTTCACTAGTTACTGCCATTAACGCTATTGTAGCCGCAGCCAAGCCTACTGGAGGGGAGGCCCCGGCTAGTGTTACTATTGCAAATGCAATTGTAACAGCACGACCTATAGCACTACCAAATAGTACCTTAGCCAAATTTTTAGCCAATTTTGTATCTAACAGCCATTTTATCCCCTCGAAAGCCCTAGTACTCTTTGTCCAATTCCAAACAGATTTAACTTTATTTAAAAATCGTTTAATTCTTGATTCCTTCTTTAGTTCTATACTTTCCTGTTCTAAAGATTTTGCAAATTCATCTGAAATGTTAACTTCATTTGTTTTAAGCAATTTTAATTTCTCACTTTTCTCTTGCTCAATTATATATAAATCATCTTTACTTTTTACAGATTTGTGAGAGATAGTACGTCTTAACTTATTTTCACGTTCAAGCTCCATATCATCAAAGCTTTTGGAAAGCTTTGCTTTTCTTTGCTTGGGTTGCACTGTTCGATTGTCTAACGTATTAGCTATTTCTATCTCTTTAGGTACAATTGTAGTACTATCTATCTCAGAACTTTCAAGGTTTTCAAACGGCGTAGATTCTTTTTTGTCATCTGTCATAATATACTACCTATTGGTATTAGACTCCTAATCATGTTTAATCTTAAAAGAGAGTCTAACAGCAAATTATACAAGGTTAAAGAATAATTCTATAATAAATAAAATTATTCAGCAATGATTGCTATATATTTTAGTAGCAATTCTACCACAAACCTAGTGTTTTCCACCACATACCGCCTATAAAAATCCATATAATGCCATATACTAGACTCAAAACTAAACCAAGATACCACCATGTTCTGATCTTCATATATCCTGTCTCAAAATATATTGGAGCACTACTGAGTCCATAATGAGTAAGACCCGAAGATAATATTGATAAAAAACTAAGTAGCAATGCAGATAGTAAACCAGGCATTCTAGCATGCATAAATAACGCTAGAAAAGTAGGAAAAAGTATAGCAATATGGGTTGTAGTACTGGCAAAAAAGTAATGTATATAAAAATATATTACAGAAAGTATAATTATACCAATCATTGGAGAGAAAAAACATAATAAATTATCTCTAAGTTTATCACTAACCCATGATATTAAACCGAAATCAGACAAAAAACTTGAGATCATAACTAAAGTGCCATACCAAATAAAGGTATGCCATGCACCTTTATCTGCAAGAATATCTTCAAACTTAATTATTTTGCATAATAATAAAATACATACGCCCAACAGTGCGACTGTAGTAGCTGATAATCCCCATTTGCTGCCAAGCATCCATAAAAAAATTAAAATTACAAAAGTTATTAGCATAATAATCTCTTGCAATGATATATCACCTATTTCTTGCAATTTTGCTCTAGCTATTTGTATAGCAGATGGATCGTATTTAATTGAGGGGGGATGTAAGTAATAAAGAATAAGAGGCATAACAGCAAGAGAAATCACGCCTGGCACTATAGCTGCTATTGCCCAGTCACTCCATGAAATTATAATCCCAGCATCAGCTGCGAACTTAACAGCTAAAGGATTAGCGGCCATAGAGGTAATAAACATAGCACTAGTTATCACATTTGATTGAAAGACTACTTTCATGAGAAATCCACCGTTTGAAACGGATGTTTCGTAATTTGTTTTATCAGAGTAAGCGGTACAGAGTGACTGAGCGATAGGAAAAATTATCCCTCCTCCCCTAGCACATACACTAGGAATGAAAGGGGCGAGTATAAAATCAACAATTACCAAAGCATATGAAAGACCAAGGGTACTTTGTCCGACAAGTAGAATGATGTGATAAGCTATCCGCTCCCCAAAGCCTGTTTTTATAAAACCCTGAGCAATAAAAAAAGCAAACAGCACCAGCCATATAATGCTATGACTAAACCCGGATAGACTTTGTTCTAAGGAAAGGGTTTGGGTCAGAACACAACAGAGTATGCTAAATAAGGCTATAGCCCCCATAGGTAAAGGATTAAGAATTATAGCCACAATAGTGGTAATAAATATAATAGAAAGATGCCATACTTTAATATCAAGCCCTTCAGGGGCTGGTATATACCACATTACACAAGCTAAAATAACAAGAATTAGAATAGGTAAATTTTTGTTCCAATTACACATATTAGGTATAATAAATTTATTTCAAGATCGAGTAAAAGTTTATTTGAATAAACCTTGTCCATTCTTACGTAATATAATCGATTGTCAAGAAAAAAAGAAGAGTTTATTAATCAGTAGGTGAGCGGGGGTTTTTCGTATCAATTGATAATGCGTGTAGTCCACTAGCTAGTTCATCTGCTAAAAGATTGTTAATTATTTTATGTTGTTCTAGCAAACTTTTTCCTATAAAAGCTGCTGCAAAAATTTTGATCTTAAGATGACTTTCAGTAATGCCACCATTATGGCTAGCGTGCTTGTAACTTTCGTCAACTATTTCGCAATAATGTGGTTTTAACACATCTAGTTTTCTTTTTATTCTATTTATTTTGGTCATAGTTATATATATATAAAACTTTTACTTGTATCAATTCTACTGGGATTTTAGTATTTAGTAAATATTATATTTAGTTGGTTATGGCAAAATTAGATACAAAAATTAGAAATTTGCAATCTGAACTTAATAAAGCAGGGCATGGGTATTGTATCTCTTTTAAGTTATTAAATTACGACGAATTGAATGCTATGATGGGAGGAGATATTTATATAATTGACAAACTTAATAAAATTATTTCTGAAGTTTGTAATAAATTAATTACTGCTCCTTCTATATCAGTTTATAAACAAATTGAGCATGATAGAATATTGTTGGTTTTACCTACACTAGACCAAAATCTAGCTAAGGAAGTTGTCCTAAAAATACATTTATTATCTCAACTTTATGTCGATGATCTATTACCTGCAGTTTATATGAATTGCAGTAGTGCTAGCATAGAGTTTCCCAAATTTACCAATAAAGCTGAAGAAGTATATAATCTATTAAATTGGCTAGTTTCTTATCAAGGTGACCAAAGTTATTATCGTGAGTATGACCATAAATATTATAATATAGAGTGTGTTAAAGAGTCCAATAAGCAGCTGAATCTCTTAAGAAAAGCTTTATTAAACAAAACAATGGTTTTTGCTTATCAGCCAGTTATTGACCGTAAAACAATGAAAATTCATTACTATGAATGTTTACTAAGGATTCCTGACACAAATAACAATCTATTTTCTGTAGGAGCAATAATTCCAGAAGCTGAAAAGAAAGGTTTAATTTTTATAATAGATCAAATAGTGCTAGAAATGGCAATTAAAGAACTAGATGCTAACCCTAGCTTAGTGCTTGCAGTTAACATTTCAAATATTGGTATATTAGATGTTTCTCTCCTAGAGATAGCAGAAAAACTATTACAAACATATGATGTTTCAGGAAGATTAATTATTGAGATTACTGAGACTACCCTTAATCAGCATTACCAACAAATAAAATCCTTTATGCACAGATTAAGAAAATTTAGTTGTAAATTTGCTTTGGATGATTTTGGAGCTGGGTTTACTTCATTTAAACAATTACAAAATCTACCGATAGATATTATTAAAATTGATGGTAGTTATGTACGTAACATTACTAGCGATATACAAAGTCAAGATTTCATTAAACGATTAATTAAAATTTCTGAAAATTTAGGTGTTCAAACTGTAGCAGAATTTGTTGAAAATGGGGAGATAGCCAATTTTTTAATCAACTTAAAAGTCGATAATATGCAAGGCGATTTCTTCTCACCGGCATCGGTTAACAGAATAAAATAATCATCAGCACGATGTTCTCCCTGCCGCCATTATGTCACCCCTACTCGCCCTTGCTAGGGTTAATGTCATTCCCGCGTAGGCGGGAATCTAGATACCTGCCTTCGCAGGGTTGACATAGTATGCTGGAATAACATCGTCCCAGCGAAAGCAGGGGTGACATCTGAAGAGGTAGGGATGACACCCTAGGCTATTAAACCGATGTTTTACATCAAATTGAGGTTATTAGTATGGTTAAAACCTTCTCAAGTTCGCTATACTGAAAAACTTGAAGTATTTGCAAAGATACCATACGTTACAAAAAAGTTACTATTTATTATGGTTATTAATATAATTTTCGTGATGTTATATGATATTACTTGATTACTGGCTATAAACCTGTCTTAATTTACTGCAGACGTCTTGTATCGCTAAATTATGAAAGAGGAAGTTTTGGAAAAAAATTAAGCAAGGAGCATAAGTGGATCAAAATATGTATAATTCCTTGCTTAATTTTGACAACAAGATTGCCTTACAATGATGAAGTTATGCAAGAGCCTATTTCTACATACTATAAGTTGTAGTACTGGAGTACCAGTAGTACAAACGCTGTCATTCTCAGCAACGGCGGGAATCTGATCTAATAGCCTTTGCAGGCTATTTTTTGGATTCCCGCCATAGCTCGGATGACAGCTCTGTGTGTAGTAACACAACTAAAGTTTAGCCAGCAGGTTTAGATAATATAAAATCTAACTGCTACTAATTAAATAATAAAACAATAAGTAGAGGATATTATGTTTAAAGTGTTTCATAAGAAATCTAGTCCAGATAAGAGTTCTACTAGTGTAGGTAATAGCGCTACTCTAGGTAGAAGTTCTAGCCTAAGGGGTGCTAGTAATGATACTAGTACTGATCCTATTTTAGATGCCAAATTAAAGATTAAATTTCAATCTTTCCAAGATGTGCTTGGAACTTTAAAAAAACATGGTGATATAGTACCCCTGAAAGAATATCAAGATTTATATGAAGATATACAAAAATCTGAACTTTCAGATACGAAAAAAAATCCGTTACTCTTTAAGATATGCGAGGATAAAGCTGTTATAGCTTGGCAAAAAGGAGAATTTTCAACACATGAAAAGTCCTTAAAAGACATGTTCAATATTGCTAAACCATCCGCTCTTATAGCATTAGAACGCTGGAATGTTGAGTATAAAAAAAATATAAATAAAAATGCAAAAAACTGTATAAAGAATATTGAAACACTATACAAAGAATCGCTAATTAAGATAAAAGAAGAAGTAAACTCATTACTTAATGACAAAAAATATGATGCAGCTGTTACAAAGCTAGACTATTTGACTAAACATAGCAATAATTTTCAGATATTTGCCATGCACGCTAAGATTTTTATAAAACAAGGTGATGACTTGGTAGCTAATGGAAAAACATCAGTGGCTAAAGAATATTACAAGAACGCTTATCAGTATTGTAAGTCAAAATTACCTAAAGACGGAGATGTACAATACTATGTTATTCATGATACCTTTAAAGAATTAGCAGACAAGTTTTCCGTAGTTGGTGATACAAAATTTGCTGCCGAAGCTGCTACCTATGCTTCAAAGTACAAACCGAATCCAGTTAAGATTCTTATAGAACAAGGTGATGACTTGGCAGATGCTGGAAACAAATTAGAGGCTAAAGAATGTTACGAGAAAGCTTATCAGGATTGTAAGTCAAAATTATCTAAAGACAAAGATGTACCATACGATGTTATTCATGATACCTTTAAAGTATTAGAAGACAAGTTGTCCATAGTTGGTGATACAAAACTTGCTGCCAAAGCCGCTAGCTATGCTTCAAAATACAAACCGAGTGCATCTGCAGCTCTATCTGTAGACCCTGTGGTAAGGCAAGCTGGAAAAGAACTTGAAAAACTTAAAGATAAATATGAAGAAGCTTCCAATAAGTATGAGAAGGCTTTAACTCGTGCTGAACAGCAGGAACAGATAAAGGAAATTAAAGCTAAATACGAAGCTCAATTAAAAGATGAATTAGAGAAAGTTAACACTGTATTCAATACTAAATTAGAGGCACTTAAAGCTTCATATACAAAAGATACTAAAGTGGAAGTGGATGAAGCCGGTGACTTTTCTCCTACTTCATCTCTACCACCACCGTATAGCACTGTCAATATAAGTAGTCATCCATATTTGAAACTTGTTACCCCCACAGCTCCCACAGCCCCTACAGCTCCGGTCGTTACTCCTCTTGCCGAAGAGGTTAAAAATGAGTTAACTAAGTTAGCTGACTTGATTCCGTCGCTTGAGTGGTATGATTCAAAGTATGACCCTGCTAAAGATAAGGCTAAAAAACTTTTGAATGAAGCCGTTGAAAAGAATCCTGATGTATATAAAGAGATAGAGAATCCTAAAATTTTGGTACTTCTTGCTGATGCTCTTTTGTCTTTAAATAAAATGGAGAAAGCAAGAATAGTTTGTGAAAAGGCTCTTGAACTTGATCCAAATATATGGGAAGCTACCAATGATCAGATAGTTTTGCTAAATTTAGCTGGGGTTCTTTTATCTTCAAATCAACCAAAAGCTGAACAAATTTATAGTAAAGCTATTAGTATACGTATTTATTTTAAAGATGAACGCGGTAATTATGAAATGGATAATCATAGGACTACTATAGTATCCAAGACTGTTGCTCAAAATGAATATAGTGCTGCAGAGAGGGAGTGCTTAGTTAAGGTCTGTTTATCTTCCAATAAAATATATCAGAAAGTACAAGCTCTAGATTGTTATACACATACAGATGTTAATAAAAGACAAGAGATTGCTGAGCAATTAAAACAGTTAGCTAAGCAAATGCCGCTTACAACATTCCCTAGTTATCAAGCATATACGTTATATTCAAAGGCTTTTTCTGTTCTAAAAGACAATCTAGAATTAAGTCAGGATATGAAAAAAACATACGAACATAATTGTCCTTATGTTGCTCTGCCTAAATATTCTAGTACTTTTTATTATCCCCCTACTGAAGAATCTACTGCATACCTCATCGGTGAGTGTGCTAATAGCAATTATTAAGGCTATTCATAAATAGTGAATAAAGCCCCATAAATTATTCCTCCTACTTCAAAGCCATTAACAGCTTTTGAGGTAGGAGGGATAGTTGCTCATGTGGTAATTTAACCTCATTCGATGTAAGACATCGTTTTAATAGCCTAGGGTGTATCCCGGTAAGAGTTTATGTCATTCCCGCGTAGGCAGGAATCTATAATATTTAATAGCCTTTGCAGGCTATTTTTTAGATTCCTGCTTTCGCAGGAATGACATCGTTTTTGATCCATGCAACAATGCCCCCTCCGCAAACGGCTAGTTTCGAGAGAAATCCAATGTTAAAAAAATACTAAAAAGATAAAATATTGAATAGGCAAATAGTTTTTTAGCTTGTTTATGATCTTTATCACTAAACAGAGAGACAGCATAGTATAAAAAAATTATACCCAGTATAAATGCAGTTACTAAATATACAAGATTACTTATTGCTAAAAAAAAGGGCGTAAATGAAGTAATAAACATAATTATACTATAGGCAAGAATTTGCTTCTTGGTATAATATTCTCCCTTTACCACCGGCATCATCGGGACACCACAATTTTTGTAGTCTTCTGAGCGAAAAATTGCTAATGCCCACGAGTGTGGCGGTGTCCAAGTTAGAATAATCATAAATAAAGAAAAGGAGAAAAGTGAAATCTCATTAGTTACTGTTGCCCAGCCAATCATAGGAGGCAATGCACCTGCAACCCCTCCAATAACTATATTTTGCATTGTTGAACGTTTTAGCCACATGGTATAAATGAAGATATAATACAATATGGTTATTAGTAATAATAAAGCAGATAGTAGATTAACACAAAGTCCCATCAGAAAAACTGAGAAGAACCCCACAACCACACCAAAAGCTAAAGCATCCTGTGGTTCTATAACCCCAATAACTAGAGGCCTGTTTTGTGTACGTTTCATTATCGCATCAATATCCCTATCATACCACATGTTAATAGCTGCACTACTACCAGCTCCAAGTGTAATACAGAGCATAGCGATGCAAGCTATAAATGGATGAATGGGGTATGGAGCAAGCCATAGACCAGAAAAGCTGGTAAATACAACAAGTGCCATAACTCTTGGCTTCATGAGTAGGATATAGTCCATAACTGAGCTATTAGAGCTTTTTTGAGTAGTATTCATCTCTAGTTTTGTAAGAGGTCTATTAATATAATTAGAGGAATTATTCATATATCTTTATCTTAAGAAAATTTATTATTTTTAGGGAATCCACTAGGAGGGATTTTACCAACCGAACCTCGTCGTCCAAGAAATGGTAAAAGATCTTTCTCTACCCTAGTCTTGTCTCCTATTTTCCAGCTTAGTCCTAAACTACTATCAAATATCTTGACATCCATAAGTTTAGCATTTTTGAACTTTTGTAAAATTACACCTTGTCCTCGTTTCATTATTGGTATTTCGTCTAGTTTAAATACTAATAATTTCCGGTTCTCACCTATACAAGCTATACAATCACCTTCTACAGGCACACAAGCAATACAGGAATGATTTGCAGGAATTTGCATAATTTGCTTACCGAGTTTAGTTTGTGCTACTACCTCATCTGAATCAATGATAAAGCCTTTGCTAATACTACTTGCCAATAAAAGTTTTTGGGTAGACCTATAAACCAACATGCTTACTATTTCTTCATTGCCTATATCTATTATCAGCTTTATAGATTCTCCATTGCCTTTGCCTCTAAATATATTATCGGCTAGGATAGTGAAAAAACGCCCCGCTGCACTCAATATAAGAATCTTGTCGGTAGTATAGCCTTCTAGAATAAAATTTTCTGCGTCTCCTTCCTTATATTTAACAGTTGATAAATCGTTATTATGACCTTTTAAAGAGCGAATCCACCCCATCTTGGAACATATTATGGTAAGAGGTTCTTTGGCTATAAAGGCTGAAATATCAACAATTTGAGCGACAATATTAGCCTCTTCAAAACTAGTTCGGCGTAACCCCAATTTAGTGCTAAAACCAAACTTTGTTTGCACCATTTTAACTTCTTTCTTAACTATCTTTTTTAATTCACTCGGATCTTGTAGAATTTTCTGTAAATTTGCATGCTCTTTTTCGAGTAGATTATGCTCGTTAATAATTTCTTGTTCTTCCAATTTTCTTAAAGATCGCAATCTTGTATTAAGAATTGCTTCAACTTGCACATCAGTTAAAGCAAACTTAGCTATCATTACTTGTTTAGCTTCATCTTCTTCACGAATAATTTTAATTATTTCATCCAAATTTAAGTAAGCTATCCTTAGACCCTTGAGAACTTCCAACCTATGTTCAATTTTGCCAATAAGAAATTGAGATCTGCGAGTAATAACATTTTGTCGGTGTAATAAAAACTCCTGCAATATTTCCAGTATATTAGCTACTTTAGGAATATTATTTGAACCTATAACATTCATATTAAGCTGAATTCTATTCTCTAAAACTGTAAGTTTGAATAATGATTCCATAATAACATTAGGATCACAATTACGATCCCTAGGTTCAATAATTAATCTTATATCTTCTGTAGATTCATCTCTAATATTGCTTATTAAAGGAATTTTTTTGTCTTTTAACAGTGCAGCTATTTGTTCGATAAGTTTAGATTTTTGTACTTGATAAGGTATTTCAGTAATTACTATCTGATATAAACCATAACTTAGGTCTTCCTTTGCCCATCTTGCTCTTACTCTAAAGCTACCACGCCCCACGCTATAGGCTTGGCGGATTGAATCTATTCTATCAATAATTATTCCACCGGTTGGAAAGTCAGGACCTTTGACAAATTGCAAAATATCGTTAACATTTGATTGAGGATGGTCAATTAAATATATTAGTGCATCACATAATTCATGTAAATTATGTGGTGGTATACTGGTTGCCATTCCAACTGCTATACCTTCTGAACCATTAGCCAGTAAATTAGGAAACATAGCGGGCATAACTACCGGTTCGGTATCGGAATCATCATATGTAGCACGAAAATCGACAGTATCTTGATCTATATCTGACATTAATAAGGTACAAATTTCTGTCATTCTTGATTCTGTATAACGCATAGCTGCTGCGTTATCTCCATCAATAGAACCAAAATTTCCTTGTCCATCAATTAGTGGGTATCTGAGAGAAAAATTTTGTGCAAGACGTACTAATGTATCATACAGTGCAACGTCACTATGTGGGTGATATTTACCCATTACATCACCGACAACTCTTGCACATTTCTTATGGGCGGAGGTCGGTTCTAACCTTAGTTGGAGCATGCCGTACAATAATCTGCGATGCACTGGTTTTAACCCATCACGAACGTCGGGCAAGGATCTTGACATAATTGTTGATAGAGCATAAGAGAGGTAACGCTCTGATAATGCATTACCAAAGTCTATATTTTCTATTTTAGCATCATCTATCATACAAAACTTTTTCTTATATTTATTACGTGTTTAGTATAATATCCTAAATATATGCTAGCACTAATAGCAAAATGGTATTAAATAATAAAAATTATACTTTTTCTTTTAATCGTTCTATTTCAACAATATATTTATCACCTTGCTGGTCTTCAACCCATAACTGTTGAAAGTTAAAAAACCGTCTATTAGCGAAGCACTATTGTAAGGCTTAAACCGTCATTGCGAGCGAACGTACGTGAGCGTGGCAATCCATGAAGCTTGTCATATAGATTGCTTCGTCGACCTAAGGTCTCCTCGCAATGACGCCGTGGAATTATACCTTACTCCTGTACAAGGCACAATACTTTAAACAATAGTCCCATTTTATTGGGAGCTATTAGCCTATCAACTTGTTTTGCTATTATATTTGCCTCTATAGTAGGTAATTTATTTTGCAATAGTTTACTTCGTAATAATATACCATTAGCAATTAGAAAATCACGTTGTGTTATTGATCCATAAACATTTATTCCTATATCTTTGCCTATTGTTTTTAAGGCATAGAAGTCAACATGTGCTGACAAGTCAGCTTCTCCTAAAGTTTCAAGCAGTGGGCAATATTTATGATTTTTTATCGCTTGTAAAGTAGGGTCATATTGGTTACGCATTCTTTTTATTGGATCTATATCATAACCGTAATCAATAACTAAGCTAGCCCCACCAAATTTCATTATATGCTTGCTAATAAATTTTATGATTTCTAATGATTTAGGTGATTCTTCTATTACTGCTCCGTCATATGCGTTTGAGTGTTCTTGCAGTAAGTAGTGTTGCAATTCTTTACCAAGCTCTATCTTATCGAACTTAATTTTACCATCAGTTGGGTCAATGATAAGTATTGACTCGTACCAAAGTTCTTTGCTTTTAATATATTGCTTAATTGGCATAGCGTCAAAGAATTCATTCGCTATTATAATAGAAGGAATTTTAGATATATATTGTATTGCTGTATGGTGTTTAATAGGTAAACCAGCTAATTTGAGGTTTGTTTTCTGTTTCTTGATAAAATGAGGATTAATTTCAATCAATTCTATTGAAAGGGATTGGTAGAATTCTGGAACTAATTTAGCAACATTGAGCAAATCCCGCATTAATACTCCTTGTCCAGGACCTAGTTCAACTAAATTAGTTTTTCGAGGGCATCCCATTTTATACCATTGGTCAATAGCCCATAGAGCTATCATTTCACCAAAAAGTTGAGAGATTTCTGGAGCTGTGGTAAAATCTCCTAGACAACCTAACTTATTTTGTTTTTGATAATAGGAAGAAGGGGATACAGACGTTACTTGGAACATCATTTCATCAAGCTTAATACTACCATTTTGTTCAATAAGTTTTCTTATCTTGGAGTCGATTGGCATCTAATTCGTATTATTAAATAAATTCCTAGTATTAGCATAGGTAATGATAAAATTTGCCCCATAGTTAAGTTATTAAAAATAAAGCCTATGTGGTAATCTGGCTCACGAAACATTTCTGTAATAATTCGAAATATAGAATAGAATATTAGAAATATAGCAAAATTCAAACCATGAATCTTTATGCTTTTATATTTAAAAGTGGTATAAGCTAAAATTAAGAATAATATAGCTCCTTCAGAAAAGGCCTCATAAAGTTGGCTGGGGTGTCTTATTTGTAGATCACTATTTGGAAAAACCATCCCCCATGGCATTTTAGTTGCTCTGCCATATAATTCACCATTAATAAAATTGGCTATTCTACCTAGAAATAAACCGATGGGAGAAACTGTGGCTAATATATCGCTTAAAAGTAAGGGGTTAATTTTATACTTGCGGCAGAAAAAATAACTAGACACGATTAAACCAATCATACCCCCATGAAATGACATACCGCCTTCATAGCTTTTTAAAATGAGAATAGGATCAGAAAAATATTTAATTGGATTATATAGTAACACATAGCCTAATCTACCACCTATTACGATGCCAAGAATAGCCCAAGTAACAAAATTTTCTAAAGTTGTCGCGGTAACACCAATGTCGAATTTTTTTATAATTTTATAAGCATAGAACCACCCAACTATTATACCCAAAACATAAGCCATGGAGTACCAATAAACGGTAAATGGTCCAATAGAAAAAATAACAGGATTGATATTTGGGAAGAGCATACGGTAATTAACTTCAATTCGATGTAAGACATCGGTTTTATAGCCTAGGGTGTCCCTGTCTCTCCTTTTATGTCACCCCTGCGTAGGCAGGGGTCTAAAAAAGTCTAATAGTTTTCTTGGCTATTTTTTTAGATCCCGCACCGAAGCAGGGATGACATAATGGTGAGTAGGGGTGACATAATGGCAGCAAGGGTGACATCACCCCTACTGGTGATGATTACTTGAGCCTACTATTAATTTATTACATCGATAGTTGAGGTTAATTATATACACCAACTTGATAGATTGCAAGTGTTGGAAAAAATATTAACTAAATCATCAAATTAATTAGACTAATAGTTGGCTAATTAATATCATACAATGAACAAATATCAAAAAGGTTTATATGACACAGTATTTATGGAATCTTTATCACAAATACGATAAAGAAACTTTAATGTTAATAATTATGATAGTTTCAATCATTCCACTGATTATCGTTATTAAGACAGTAATATTTTCAATGATAAAAAACTATATTAATAAACGGCATTATGATTATGAAAAAATATTTAAAAAATATTCTATATACACCTATTTATTACATACATTGCTAAGTTTATACCTTATATTTTGGGGCAATATCTTACAGGCATTTCCTACTCCACATTGGATAATTAGTATTAAGAATATTGTAATAACACTCTATACAGGTAGCTTCGTTACACTGCTAACCCTATCTCTTATAGAGGCTTTTGCCGATATTTATCGAAACAAAATGGCAACTTCTGTACAAGCCTATTTAAGTTTATACACACAAATATCAAAAATACTTATTGTCTCTGTTGCTATCATTATAATTATTTCTAGTATTTTGAATATTTCCCTTGCTGCATTTTTTACTAGTTTAGGAGCAGCAGCAGCGTTGTTAACCTTCCTATTTAAAGATACTGTTACAGGTTTGTTGGCAAGCTTACAACTTGTTTCTCAGGATATAATACGAATTGGTGATTTTGTTACTGTTCATCAGTATAATATTGAAGGTACTGTAGAAAAAATTACTATTACAGTAGTTAAGATTAAAAATGCCGATCAAACTATTTCAACAATACCGACATCTAGTCTTTTAACAACTAATGTAGTAAATTGGCGTGGCATAACTGAATCAGTGGCAAGAAAAATTCAGAGAGCAATCTGTATTGATATAAACAGTATTGTACTTGTCCCAACTGTATTTATACAGGAATTAAAAAAATCGCCATATCTTGCAAAGGAAGTAATGAATAAAGTGGATTTGGAATCTATAGATGGTGATATAACAAACATAAAAATATTTAGATTATATGTAAAAGAATATCTTAAAAATCACCCTGCAATATATAAACAAAATTTTACATTTTTGGTACGTCAGTTAGCTCCAACCCCTAATGGTTTACCAATAGAATTATACGTCTTTACTAATGAAACAAGAAGGGATATATATGAAGATATTCAAACCGATATTTTTGATCATTTGTTTGCAGTGATTCCTGAATTCAAATTAAAAGTATTTCAAAATAGTAATGTATAAACTTAAACTAAGATAACAATGACTTTAGAAGAGATCAAATTTAACTTGGCTTCTGCATATCAAATTCTTGCGATTTTGGCCTTAGATGACCATACTTATACACATCTATCTGCAAGACCTGAAGGGGCGGATTTTTACTATATTTATCCTTTTGGTTTAAGGTTTGAAGAAGTAACTAGTGATAATCTACTGCGGGTTGGTTTCGATGGAACAGTTCTAGAGGGTAGCGAAGATAGTTACAATGAAACCGGCTACGTCACTCACGGTAATATATACAAAAAAAGAGCAGACATTTTATCTGTCTTTCATCTACATACTCCAGCAACTGTTGCTGTATCATCCATGCGAGTTGGATTGATGCCCATAAGTCAATGGGCGTTGCATTTTTATGAAAAACTATCTTATCATGACTATAACTCTCTTCTACTTAAATCTAATCAAAGTAATAAAATGCTTGATGATCTTGGACAAAATTATGTTATGTTTCTACGTAATCATGGAATGTTAGCTTGTGGTAAAACAATCCATGAAGCCATGTTCTATACTTATCATCTAGAGCAAGCATGTAAGACCCAATGTTTAGCATGTTCAACAAATCAGGAGTTAATCTTGCCATCTCAAGAAATTTGTAAAAAATCCGTGCAAGATTTATTGTCATTTGAAGAAGATTTAGGCAAACGTGACTGGATTGCTTGGCTTAACTTACTGAACTCAATTCGATGTAAAACATCGGTTTAATAGCCTAGGGTGTCCTTGCACCTTCCGATGTCACCCCTGCGTAGGCAAGGGTCTAAAAAAATAGCATAGAAGGTATGTTATATAGTTTGAGATCCCAGCTTTCGCTGGGATGACATAATGGCGGTGACATCACCCCTGATGGCGATGATTACTTGAGCCTACTATTAATTTATTACATCGATACTTGGGGTTACTTAAGAGAGTTAGTTCTACAAAGCAGAAGAGTATATACAGTATTATACAGAGAATGAATTACCACACCCACACTTAGTTTTTGCATTGGGATTTCTAATTTCAAAATAGGAACTACCTAATTCTTCGATAAAATCTATTATACAATCAACCATAAACTGCTGAGATATTTCATCGATAACTACTTTAATATTATCTTTTTCTATAATATAGTCATCTTTTGTTATGTCATTGCTTGGAACGAGAGCGTAATTATAAACAAATCCAGAACAGCCTCCACCATCAACAACTACTCTAAGAACCAAACTTGGATTACTTTCTAATTTTATTAGCTCATCTACTCTTTTAAAAGCATTATCAGTAACTTTTATTGACATGATCTTATATTATAAAGACCTTTAAAATAATCCTAAAAACCTAATTTTGCAAGAGTTTCATTTAAAAACCTTGAAAAGCTTGGTAGGTGATTCTATACTGGCTTTGTTAAATAGGAGTTAATATATGCTTGCTTCATATGCAGTAGATCCAGCCAAGAGTAGGGGGAGATTGTTTAATGAATATCCTACATCTTATAGAAATGAATTTGAACGAGATCGGGATCGTATAATTCATTCAAAGGCTTTCAGACGTTTACAATATAAAACCCAGGTTTTTATTAATCATGAAGGGGATCATTATCGAAATCGCCTTACTCATTCGATTGAAGTTTCTACGGTTGCACGTTCTATTGCTAACACCCTTAATTTATCAAGTGATTTAGCTGAAACTGTAGCCCTTGCTCATGATCTTGGGCATACTCCTTTTGGTCATGCAGGGGAGATAGCACTAAATAAATGTATGGAAGATTATGGTGGATTTTCCCATAATGCTCACTCATTAAAGATTCTTACTAAAGTAGAGAAAAGATACGCGGCTTATAATGGATTAAATTTGACATGGGAAGTGCTAGAAGGAATTGTTAAACATAATGGTCCTTTAATAAATAACATACCTAAATATATAGTAGAGTATGATTTACAGCATGATCTTGACTTAGCTCACTATTCCTCAGCTGAAGCTCAGATTGCTTCATTAGCTGATGATATTAGTTATATTTCTCATGATTTGGAAGATAGTGTTGGTGCTAAGATTATTGATTTTAATCATCTAGCAGAAATTAAATTTATTGATCAATATGCTTTTGAAATTAAGTCCAAGTTTAAGGATATAACAACTTCTCGTCTTATTTATGAAATTGTACGTAAATTGATGAGTGATTTAATTACCGATCTATTGCTCCAAACAAATGATAACTTACAAAAACAGAAAATAACTACAACAGCTGATATACGACATCTTGATTATCAGATTGTTGATTTTACTGACGAGACAAAAGAACATATAACAGCAATTAGACAATTCTTGTATAATAAAGTATATAAACATAATAAACTGACCTCTATGACTTTAAAGTGTCAAAACATTATACAAGGGTTATTTAGGGTATATATGGATGATATTGATTTATTACCATTTAGTTGGAAAGAATTAATTATACCAGGGGATATAAAATCCAAAGCTGATATAGTAGCAGATTATATAGCTGGCATGACTGACCGCTTTGCTATTCAAGAATATCAAGATCTTTATTCCTTCAATTTTAATAATATTTGATTTATGAATATATTTAATAAATTACGTGAAGATATCATTAGTGCAGCTAGACAAATATGCGATAATGAAGATGTGTTACAATTGGCGGCTATAGAAATTCCTAAAGATAATCTCAATGGTGATCTTTCAAGTAATATAGCTATGATTATTGCTGCAAAACAAAATATTAAACCCAAGGAACTAGCTATTAGATTTAAGGAAATATTAACGCCTCTTCCGTATATTGCGTCTATAGAAGTTGCTGGTCCAGGATTTATTAACTTTACTATCAAAGCAGATATGTGGCATAACTCTATCAATGACATATTGCTGGATAAGGAGGATTTTTTTAAGATTAATTTTGGTAGTAATCAAAAGGTTAATATTGAATATGTATCTGCAAATCCAACTGGTCCTATGCATATTGGTCATGCTAGAGGTGCTGTTTATGGTGATGCTTTAGCCAAAGTTCTAGATAGTACTGGCTATATTGTGACCAAAGAATATTACCTTAATGATGCCGGCTCTCAAGTGGATGACTTAGCTAGTTCAGTTATTCTACGCTATAAACAAGCGTTAACAAAAGAAGAGATCGTAATACCAGAAGGCCTTTATCCTGGAGAATATTTGGTAGATGTTGGACAAAAGTTGGTGGAAAAATTTGGTGATAAATTATTAACAATGACTGATAGACAACGTCATGAACTTGTTAAGAATTTTGCAGTAGAAGAAATGTTAGTTATAATTAAACAGGATTTAAAGGAGCTAGATATTGAACACGAGGTATTCTTCTCGGAAAAGTCACTGCATAATAGTGGTAAGATTGATGAAGTTGTACAAATGCTTACTAAAATGGGACTAATATATGAGGGGCAGTTGCCCCCTCCTAAAGGAAAAATAGATGAATCTTGGGATTCAAGAACTCAGAAATTGTTTAAATCTACGGCTTTTGGTGATAATCAAGATAGACCAATAGAAAAATCTGACGGTAGTTGGTCATATTTTGCCTCTGATTTAGCTTACGCTAAGGATAAAATAGATCGTGGTTTTAATCATCTAGTTTATATTCTAGGTGCAGATCATTGTGGTTACGTAAAAAGAATTGAGGCAATAGTTAAAGCTCTTGGTGGAAAAAAAGTTAAAGTTGATGTTAAGATTTGCCAGTTAGTAAATTTTGTTGAAAACGGTATCGCTATAAAAATGTCAAAACGTAGCGGTAATTTTACTAGTGTACGAGATGTAACAAATGAGGTAGGTAAAGATATAATAAGATTTATAATGCTAACCCGTAAAAATGATATTACTCTTGACTTCGACCTAGTAAAAGTAAAAGAACAATCAAAAGATAATCCTGTATTTTACGTACAATATGCTCATGTTAGGACAATGTCTATACTGGAAAAAGCTAAAGAATCTATGCCAAAAGCATATAGTAAATTCCTAGAGAATGAGTATGACTTGTCGTTACTTTCCAGCGAAGAGGAAATAGAAATAATTAAACTTCTTGCTTCATGGTCAAAAGTTTTAGAGATTTCGGCGAAATATTTTGAACCCCACAGAGTAACTTTTTATCTGATTAATTTGGCTTCAAAATTCCATGCTTTATGGAATTTTGGCAAAGAAAATAATGATTATCGGTTTCTAATTGAAGATAATATAGAGTTAACCACTGCTCGGCTTGCTTTAGCAAAGTCTATTCAAAAGATTATAAAAGTTGGTTTTGGTGTTATAGGGGTAACGCCTATGAATAAAATGTAATGAAGTATTGTAATTTATAAGTTGATGACTAACCGCACTTTACTCTTACTAATTATTCTCTCAATAATTAGTGGTATTACATATTTAGTTTATACTAATTACAGCCAAAATAGTGGCCAAATAGTAACAATTTACCCTGATCCATCACCTACAAAAATTAAACCACAAGATAGTGGTGGGATAGTAATACCAAATGCGAATAATATAATTTATGAGAGTTTACAACAAAAAAAGACCAACAAACCTGTAATATTACAACCTGAACCGGAAAAGCCATTAAATATCGCTAAACAAAAACTAGCAGAAAGTGATGAAGAACTTGACTCGATAGACACGATTTTATTTAGTATAGTAGAAACTGATCAAGCTAAGTATGAAAAACACAAACTAAGTAAAGATGAAGAAGGAACGGAAACAATTTTGCCTAATATAATAAAAAATGACTTGGTGCAAAAAGAGAATTTAATAGAACAAAAATCTGTTCCAATAGTTCAACAATCTAATAATAAAGCTGGTTTAAATGTAATAAAAGTTACTGAATCACATCGCAAAATTGATGAAACACAGTTAAATAAGTCAAATCAAGGTGGTTATAAAATTCAATTAGCTTCGGTAAAGTCTGAATCAGAAGCTAATCAAGAAGGAGAAAGAATCAAAAAAAAATATGCAAAAATCCTTAATAATACGGTAGTAAATATTAAGAAGATACAATCTAGTACAGGAAGTTTTTTCTATTTAGTATTAGTAGGTAACTACCAAAGTATAAGCCAAGCTAAAGCGATCTGTAAGAAACTATCTGACAATCAGCAAGGTTGTATAATCACTAACCGTTGATGGATTCTTGGCACACTGACTTTAAAATTAGCAGGGTAATTTAAAAGCCACAATCATTAGTTGCTATAGATGCAAATTTAATCACTACCGATGTCATCCCTGCGAAGGCAGGGATCTATATTACTTAATAGTCTTTCAGGCTTATTTTTTTAGATTCCCGCCTACGCGGGAATGACATCGAGGTTATCACCATTACTATGCCTTAAACCTTTTCGTGTTAGCTATAACAATCATGGAATGGAAAATTTTCACCCCAACTATTTATGAATAGTGTTATACTCGATAATCAAGTTTTTATTTTATAGTGAAACACATTGAATTAGGTGGGTTTATGTGATATAAGCAACTAGTAAATTATTCGAAGCTATTTCTATGTTTTTTGTCACCTAATTCAATGTATTTTACTATATGAACATTAAAGTTAAAATTAAAAAATTAGAACATTCTGTAGATATTTTGCCCAGTTATGCTACTGAACATAGTGCTGGTATGGATCTAGTAGCAGCAAATATTGAACCAATAACTATAAAACCACAAGAAGTAAAGTTAGTACCCACGGGAATTTGTATAGCATTACCTAGTCATTTAGAAGCTCAAATCAGACCAAGGTCAGGTTTAGCACTAAAACATGGCGTTACCGTGCTGAATTCACCTGGTACAATTGATGCTGATTATCGTGGTGAGATAAAGGTAATTTTAATTAATCATGCTCAAGAAGATTTTATAATTGAGCGTGGTATGAAAATTGCTCAGATGGTTATCGCTAGATATGAGCAGATATTATGGGATGAGGTTGATTCGTTAGATGAAACATCTAGAGGTCTTGGTGGATTTGGTTCGACTGGGAAATTCTAAATTAGGCTAACGATACTGCCTAGCTATACTCTAATACAAAAATTAATAATTTAACCTGAATTCGATGTAACAAGTTAATGCTAGACCCAGTATCATCTCTATTGTGGGTGATGTCACCCCTGCGTAGGCAGGGGTCTAAAGAAGTAGCAAGGATTAAGTGCTTAAACATTTTTAGATACCTGCCTTCGCAGGGATGACGACATCGAGCGTGCAGAGAATAATAATTATTCTTACATCAAACTGAGGTTAATTTATATTTTCCGGCTCTGTCCAAAAAACTGTGTAAATTTCGAAATAGGTTATATATAAAAGTATAACAAAAAAGGAAATTACATGAATAAAAAAACTAATGAATCAATAAAGCAAGCAGTAGATTTATTAATAGATAATGATACAGATGTAAGTACAATACTGAAAGAAGGAGGTTTATAAAAAGAATTGACCAAACGTTTAATAGAGAAGGCACTGCAGTCAGAAATGAATAATCATCTAGGCTATGATAAATACAGTCGTGCAGATAATGATAATGCTCGTAATGGTATAACTAGCAAAAAACTGATCTCCGAACATGGAGCTGTAGAAATAGAAGTACCAAGGGATAGGCATAATACCTTTGAACCCGCAATACTACCAAAACGCCAGAAACGTTTTGATGGTTTTGACGATAAAGTACTATCATTATATGCTAAAGGCATGAGTATATCTGATATTAAGATTCAGTTACAGGAGTTATACAGTGTTGAAATAAGTGAAGGCTTAATCAGCCAAATTACTGATGATGTAATGGATGAGGTTAAAGCTTGGCAGAGTCGACCATTAGAAGAGATATATCCGATAGTATTTTTTGATTGTTTAGTAGTAAAAGTCAGGCAAGATAAAAGGATAATCAATAAGGCAGTATATGTTGCATTAGGAATTGATTTATCTGGTAAAAAAGATATATTGGGATTATGGATCAGTGAAAATGAAGGGGCAAAATTTTGGCTCGGTAATTTTACCGAAATGAAAAATAGAGGGCTAAAAGATATACTGATTGCCTGTAGCGATAATCTTACTGGTATGTCTGAGGCAATAGAAGCAGTTTATCCAAAAACAGAACATCAATTGTGTATTGTACATCAGATTAGAAATAGTTTAAAATATGTGTCGTATAAAGATAGGAAGCAACTGTCTAGCGATTTAAAGCCGATATATACTGCAGTAACGGAAGAACAAGCCCATTTAGCTTTAGTATCTTTTGAAGAAAAATGGAATAAACAATATCCACAAATTGCCAAATCATGGTATAATAATTGGGACAATCTAATGATTTTTCTAGGGTATCCTGAGTCAATTAGAAAGGTAATTTATACAACTAATTCAGTTGAATCTGTCAATAGTCAATTGCGTAAAGTAACAAATAATAAGCGGGTTTTTCCTAATGATAATGCTGTTTTTAAAAGTTTATATTTGACAATTGACTATATGACCAAAAAATGGACTATGCCCATTCCAAACTGGAATGAAGCTATGGCTCATTTGATGATTAAATTTGAGGATAGGCTTAACAAAATTTAATGACCTATTTTTTCGAATTTACACAGTTTTTTGGACAGAGCCTATTTTCCAGTCGGAGTGTTTAGTTTCTCCGGTTTTATAAAAAGAAGTGACTTCTTTTATAAAATGTTTAAAATCCGAATTTTCTTTAACTAGCCTATTAGCCATATTCCAATCAATCTCTAATCTTTCTTTAGCAGGAATTAGTATTCGACCTTTTTCGGATTTGTTTATGTTTAATAAAATAAATCCTATACCGTGCCTAGCAGAAAGAATTTCCAGTTCACGAGAAGTGTTACTATCCTTGCTTTCTACTAGAGAGAAAGCTACTAAATATCCATAGTGAGCCCATGACGAATTTGATAATGCTTGAAAAAAAGATTTTCGTACATTGGAGTGATTAATTTTTACTTTCACCTCAAAAGACCAAAGTTTAGCTTTCTTATCAGCAGATTGTTGAACACAATTTTTGATCGATTGTTCCCAATCTTTAGTAAGATACTCCATTCCCACTAGATCAGGATATAACCATTTATTACCATTAGTACCCTTACGACTTGAAGAACATTTTTCATTAATAATCATGTTATAAATACCAAGCTTATTCCAAAGAAATTCTGAAAGTTTTAAATATATCTCTTTTTCTTTTATGTTTGGTTCTTTCCCAGCATCTTCTATCTCTGCCTGATCAGTTTCTTTAGTATAATAATAGCTACGCGGACGTTCTTCTATTCTTTTAATATTAGGTTCCTGTTTCTGTATGTAGTCATCATACCACTCTCTTTTCATTTCTGCACTAAAGAATCCTTTTATAATTTGAGCTATTTTTGCTGGATCAGTTACATTGAGCATTGATTTGCATTTACTGTTCTCCGCTTTTCTCTTGACTTCCTCAGGATAAGTTTTTACTAGCCATGCAGCTATTTCTCTAGAAGTAAATTTCTGACCTTCATTGGCTTTAAGGAAACCAATGATTGCTTTGTTACGATTAAATTTCATAGTTAACCCTAATATTTTACAAACTATTAATTAAATAATAATCAAAATAGCAAAGAATTTAAATAGAATTAACATAATATAATTGCAAGTTATTATCTTTAAATTTAAATGTAGTTGTAATATTACAACTCATTTTTAATAAATACCCAATCTTTATCGGAAGACTCAGTTTCACTATAGTAATAGTTTTGTTTAGAGAATTGTTTTAATTTTTCAGGTACATCTATAAGATTTTCTGCAATAAAGTTAAGCATGCTGCCCCTAGCTTTCTTGGCGTTTATAGCTATTATTTGTAATTTATTATTTCTTATTTCTTTAAAATATATATTAATTATTGGATATTTAAGATCATTTTGATTTATGGCAGAGGAATATTCATTAGAGGCTAGGTTGATTAGATATTTATTTTGATGAGTTGCTAATATTTGATTTAGATAATTGGTAATATCAACTTGCCAAAAACTGGATAATTTTTCTAAATTTGGCAATTTTGTTGACATTTCTAGCCTATAGGGTTTTATTTTATCTAAAACTCTTAGTGGTCCATATAAACCTGATATAATTAACGTGTGTCCTTGCAAGAAATCCCATTGCTCTTTAGAGAAACTTCGTCTATCAATATTATCATAAACATCCCCATCATAGGCAAATATCGCTTGCTTTTGAGGATGGTTATCGAAATCTTGAAATCTATGATAATTAAGCTCAGCCAGTTTGCTACTTACATTCATTATCTGCTTGATCTGATTTTGTGATAGGCTTTTACATATCTGTAAGAGATACTGCATTTTAGTAAGGAAATGCGGCTGCGTACATGGTAAATCCGGTATTTCCGAGATGAAATCCTGAGTCTTAGCTGGTGAAATTATACTTAACATATCTGTAATCTAGACAAAAAATTTATACCATGTCCGAAAACTAATCATCACGTCGTCGTACTTCATGATCTCCGTTCCTCACGTACTAGTTGTACGCGAAGGTAGCCGACATTCGTACTCCGAGTAGCAATTTAGTTTTGGGAAATGGTATTACAACTTAACTGATTCAATTAATTTTCTAACTCCATCTACTGATTTATTAAATAGATCTTGCTCTTCATTATTTAATTTTATTTCCACTATTTTTTCTACACCATTTTTACCAATAATAACTGGTACTCCGACATACATATCTTTTACTCCATATTCCCCTTGGAGATAAGCAGCACAACTTAATATTTTACGTTTATCTTTTAGATAACTCTCTAACATTTCAATAGCAGAAGTTGCCGGAGCGTAATAGGCAGAACCATTTTTAAGTAGTGAAACAATTTCTCCACCACCATTTTTTGTGCGATCTATTATCGCATTAATACGTTCTTTCGTCGACCACCCCATTTCTACTAAATCTAAAACTGGTATGCCGTTAATTGTCGAATATCTAACCAAAGGAACCATTGAGTCACCATGACCTCCAAGTACAAAACTACTAACATTTTCTACGGAAACATTAAATTCATTGGCTAAGAAAAAGTTAAATCTTGATGAGTCAAGCACTCCAGCCATACCAACCACCATATTGCTAGCTAGTCCACTTTCCTTTAACATTACGTAAACCATAGCGTCAAGTGGATTGGTTATAACAATGACAAAAGCGTTCGGTGCATATTGCTTAATGTTGCTAGCCACAGTTTTTATAACAGTAGTATTAACATTAATTAAATCATCACGACTCATTCCGGGTGAACGTGGTACTCCAGCTGTAACAATGATAGCATCTGAACCTTCTATGTCTTTATAATCGTTAGTACCTTTGGCAATTATATCTGATCCGGTAATTGTTCCAGCTTGTGATATGTCTAAAGTCTTACCCTGCGAAGGACCTTCAGATAAATCAAACATAACTATATCAGCAAGTTCTCTAAAGGCTATCAAATGTGCAAGTGTTCCGCCAATCTTTCCCCCACCAATTAAAGCAATTTTTGTTCTTTTAGCCATACTTCCTCCTGAAAAGCATTTTATACCACAATTCTAGATAAGAATTAGTTAATTCTTATCTAGAATTGGCTTTAATATAAGGAAAAATGCATTCTTAAAGCGGTTTTGCGAATGCATTTTAAACCTTTCTAAAGCTAAAAACATGATTTTAAAAGATTAAAATCATGTTTTTAGCAAAATGGATTGCCACGCTCACCTACGTTTGCTCGCAATGACATATACGTCTATAAAACGTCATTGCGAGGAGACTGTAGGTCGACGAAGCAATCTATAATTTCGCGTATTTTATGAATTCATTGAATCAAAAAATTCTGTATTAGTTTTAGTGTTTTTAAGTTTATCAATTAAAAATTCTGCTGCATCGATAGTTCCCATTGGGTTAATGATTCTACGAAGAATCCACATTTTGGTTAAAATGGCTTTATCAACCAATAGCTCCTCTTTACGTGTACCAGATTTAGTAATATCAATCGCAGGGTAAATACGTTTATCAGCTATTTTACGATCAAGAACTATTTCAGAATTACCAGTACCTTTAAATTCTTCAAAGATCACCTCGTCCATACGCGAACCGGTATCAATTAAAGCAGTTCCTATTATAGTTAATGAACCACCATTTTCAATATTTCTTGCCGCTCCAAAGAATCTTTTTGGTCGTTGTAATGCATTTGCATCAACCCCTCCTGTAAGAACTTTACCAGACGAGGGTACAACAGTGTTATAAGCTCTGGCAAGTCTTGTTATTGCGTCAACCAATATTACCACATCTCTTTTATGCTCTACTAACCTTTTAGCTTTCTCAATAACCATTTCTGCAAGCTGAACGTGCCTAATAGCTGGTTCATCAAAAGTTGAGCTAACTACTTCACCACGTACTGAACGCTGCATATCAGTAACTTCTTCTGGGCGTTCGTCGATTAACAAAACAATTAAAAATACTTCTGGATTATTGGTAGTAATAGCATGAGCTATATTTTGTAATAGAACAGTTTTACCCGTTCTTGGTGGAGCAACAATCAACGCACGTTGTCCTTTACCCATGGGAGCAACCAATTCAATTATTCTTGTACTAAAATCCTTACTATTATCTTCTAGTTCTAGGGATAATTTTTCTTCAGGATAAAGTGGCGTTAAATTATCGAAATGTACTCTATGATAGGCCTTAGAAGGGTCTTCAAAATTAACTTTGTTTACTTTTAGCAAGGCAAAATAACGTTCTCCTGGTTTTGGAGCTCTAATTTGCCCTTCTACCGTGTCCCCTGTACGTAGTCCAAAACGACGAATCTGACTTGGAGAAATATAAATATCATCAGGACCGGCGGAGTAATTTACCTCTGGAGACCTAAGAAAGCCAAATCCATCAGGTAGAATTTCCAATACACCTTCCCCTGAAATCAAATCACCTTGTTCAACAGATTTCTTGAGTATAGCAAAGACTAGCTCTTGTTTTAACAAAGCACTAGAGTTCTCAATATTAAGATTTTCTGCTTGTATTTGTAACTCTTCAGGTGATTTACGCTTTAATTGTTTAAGATTGATGGTAACAATACCATCTTTATTAGGACTATCGTACTTGATACTATTATTGTAATGATTATCAGATGATTCCTTATTGTTAGTAACTGTATTTTGGGTCATACCTATTTTTTTTAGATTAGTTAAGATCAGACTTTTCTAGAAACTTTATTCTTTCTAGGTCATTTTGTTGTTAGAATCAATCGAAGGAATCCTCATGTACACTAGTACTACTTACGATTTTTTGATTAATTTTTTAGTAAAAATTCCTTTCATAGCTAGTTTTGAAATAGGTCTATTGCTTTAAAAACTGGGAGAATCACGAAACCTACGAAAGTCAAGTTACTTAAAGATTAAGGTTAGACTACTACTCGAATGATTAGACTTCTTGCATAATTCTACTTCTGTTGGTAATTTATTCGTCGTGTCTAGGCTCGAATCCGTAACGGAATTTGAGTACGCTGCGAGTCGAGATTCCGTGGCTTCTTTAAATTCTTGCACATAAACGAACTCTGCAAGAAGTTTATTGAAATTAGCAACACAAAATTTTGACAGTTCAGCTAGACTATGTGGACCTAGAGAGCATTCGTATTTCCGAGTAACTAACTTAATTTGGGAATTGGTATTAATACTAACTTAGTTATTTATATTTATCAAATTATTTTGCGGTTGTCAAACAAATTACACATGGTAGGGTAATTTAAAAGCTATAACCAATAGTTGATGCACATGTGTATACTAGTGCCTCCCATGACAAAGTCGGTCATTTACCATAACCTTCCTTTATTTACTGCTTTAAGAGTAGGTTTAGTAGGTGTTTCTAGTTCCTTTTTAATTGTTTCTATATGCCTTAACGTTTTCTTTACTTGTTGAATTTCTGTTTTAATAGTACTAGTAATCCTAGACATGCTTGGATTATTTTGCGGCTTCATTGATGATAATTTATCTGTTTGAGTTTCCTGAACTATAGGGGCTTTTGTAGGCATTTCTTGCTCTGATTTTATTGCTATCATTGAAGTATTTATGGTATCTTGCCTATCATGCACTTCTTCTACCTTTGGGTTGGGCATCCTAACAGTATCCTCAACTAGCTCTTGAGGTTTAGGTTTGTCCATCTGTGCTATCAAATTGCTCTGTAACTTATCCACCAAAACTCTGTTATCTAGTTGGTCCGTAGTTTCATTTAATCTGTGTGCTTCTATATTAGATCTCTTTCGAAACTCTACTTCTGCTGGTAATTTATTCGTGCTACCGGTACTCTGCTCCTCACGTACATCTGAGTACGTTGCGGGTCGAGGTTCCGTGGCTTCTTTAAATTCCTCAGCATAAGCGAATTTCGAAAGAGATCTATTTTCTAACTGAGCTTCTGTTGGTGTTGACACCACAAAATCAGAACTACTAGGTTCGGGTATTTGTTTTGTTTCTATGCTAGAATGTTGAGTAAGAGGAGGTGGTGGTGTAGACACTGAAGTTGACATGGTTGGTGTAGTTTGATTGCTATATTTGTCTGTAAGATATGTAGCAATATCCTGTAAATTATTTGTAGAAATAGGTAATTTTTTAATCACAGAAGAATACCAAGATTTATCTGCTGCAATTTTATTTGTTATGTCAGATATTATCCCCTCTTTATGATTTCTTAGTTGCTCAGAACCAAGTTCTATTAAAGTTGGAGATAATTGTTCCGAGATTTTGTTATTTTGTTGTTCTGTAATCTTTATATCTGTTTTATTTTGAATTTTGTTAATAGATTCTTCAAGGATTGGCTGTGATATTAATTTTGCATCTTCAGCTTTAATAATTGGATTAATAGAATCGGCAAATCGTTTGATATTTTCTTCTGTAATTTTTGTCTTATCTAAGGTTAGAAACGAAGAATTTTTTGGAGCATTATCTACACTAAAAAATTTCTGAGCTTCCTTGCCAATTAAGCTATGTAATTCTGTTGGTGTCCACTCTTCAAATAACTTAGTTGCTAATTCACTGGGCATATGAACATAAGGTAAAAGCTGTTTACAAAAAGCCTCTTGTCTACTCTTTTGTTCTTCCATAGAACCAGTATCCGTATCCTGTATCTTTGTACTAAGAGTCAATAAAAGCCTTTTGCTTTCATTTGCTCTATAATTAACAAGCTCTGGACTTAAGCCATTATTCCTACTAGCTGCTAATTCTTTTATAAAAGAATTAGCAGATTCATTAACTGCATTAGAAAGAGCTGTAAGTTCTGTCTTATTAAGTTCTTTGAAGTCTTTAGAAAATTTAACAGTTTTATTTCCTTGGTTAATAGTTTCGTTAAAAATATTAAGTTGTTCGGTACTAAAAGCTCTTGGATCCGCTTGTAAACTTTCCATAGTGTTGTTAATTACTGTACTGGCATAATCTGATTTAGGAATTGCTTGGCCTTTTAACTCTAATATTACTTTTTTAACAGCTTCAAGAGCGATCTTATTCTCATCATTGTTACTACTTTTAATATCATTTAATACAAATCCCTTTAAACTAGCTTCTAAGTTTGCAAATTGCCTATCTGTTTTTGCCTTGTCATTGTCGTTCATAAGTCCTTTAGAACGTTCTATATTTAAACTAAAATTATCAAGAAGTTCTTCTGTCTTTTGATCAGATAAATTACGGTAAAAATTTTCTACTGCTAATCCAGTTATTGCACTCATAAATGATTCGTTAGTATCAATGAGTAATTCATTAGCTATGAGTTCTTTTGATAATTGTGGAGTTAGTTTTTTTAGAAATTTAAGTTTATATGTGTATGCCCTTCCTATTAATTTATTTATATTTTCTATCTCATTTTTAGTCTTAACTCTAATAATATCATCTTTTTTGTCTGCTAAATTGCTATCACTTTCGTACCCAGAATCAACAGATCTTACCGATATATTATCATCTTGATTAGTACTATATTCAGAATGAATAGACTCCTTCTCACTCTCAAAATTAGATATATTTAAATTACCGGATTCTATAGTTGCTCTATCGTCTGACATAAAAACCTTTCATTATATTAACCACAAAATTGGAAGACATATAATCCCTATTACAAAAGAATCTCTATTGAATTGATGATTTTTGCAAGCATTTTGATATAGAACAAATATACTTAATGCATTTCAGAGTTGGCGTTGTTGTATTTTTGTGGAAAACCCTGCTAATATTTATTCTTCACAATTGTTTGCCTTCAGATATAATATCATATGTAGATATTCTAAGAGTTAATTATGTTACAAATTAGCGATAAAATTTTTTCTAATCTTAGTGGGCAGGAAAAATATGATATAATAAGTAGTAAGCAACGTGGAGATTGGGATAATACAAAAGATTTTATTATTAAAGGTAGAGAATGGATAATTGATGAAGTAAAAAAATCAGGTCTGCGAGGACGGGGTGGTGCTGGATTTTCGACTGGCATCAAATGGTCGTTCATGCCTAAAGACCATCCAAAGCCTAGTTACCTAGTGGTTAATGCTGATGAATCAGAACCTGGTACGTGCAAGGATCGTGATATTTTGAGGTATGAGCCACATAAATTAATTGAAGGTTGTTTGCTCGCTAGCTTTGCTATTAACGCACATACTTGTTATATATATATTCGTGGTGAATTTTATAACGAATCCTCCAATGTACAGCGTGCTATAGATGAAGCTTATGATGCCGGTTTTATAGGCAGTAATGCTTGTGATACAGGATATCATCTTGATATTCATTTGCATAGAGGGGCTGGGGCGTATATTTGCGGTGAGGAAACAGCTCTGCTCGAGAGTTTAGAGGGCAACAAGGGCTTCCCTAGATTAAAGCCACCATTCCCGGCTAATTTCGGCCTATATGGTTGCCCAACAACTATTAATAATGTTGAATCAATTGCCGTTGTGCCTACTATACTCCGGCGTGGAGCTGATTGGTTTGCTGGAATCGGTAAGCCTAATAATACCGGAACGAAGATTTTCTGTATTTCTGGTCATGTAAATAAGCCATGTAATGTTGAAGAAGCCATGGGCGTACCTTTAAAGGAGTTGATTGAGAGATATGCCGGAGGTGTACGGGGTGGATGGAGTAATCTGAAAGCTATTATCCCAGGTGGCTCATCAGTACCGTTGCTACCAAAGTCATTATGTCAGGATGTTGCAATGGATTTTGATAGTTTAAGGGCAGCTGGTTCGGCACTCGGAACTGGTGGGGTCATTGTTATGGATAATTCTACGGATATTATTTACGCTATTGCTAGGCTTAGTAAATTCTACATGCATGAATCTTGCGGTCAGTGTAGTCCCTGTCGAGAAGGTACAGGCTGGATGTGGCGAGTTATGATGCGACTGGTACGCGGTCAGGCAAAAATAGATGAAATAGATCAGTTACTGGACGTTACAAAAATGATCGAAGGACGTACTATTTGTGCCCTTGGAGACGCTGCTGCTTGGCCTATTCAAGGGTTAATTCGTCATTTCCGTCATGAGATTGAAGAAAGGCTAGCTCGGCAAGGGGTTTAGTGGTGGTATATCTTTTATAAATATCTATAAAATTGTAGTAGTATAAGGTATTCATTCAAGTAGTTTTCGCAAATATACTGCAATTACACAACAAATAATAAAAGTCCACAAGAACTTATCAAATAGTACGGGATTACCAATTTTGCTGGGACTTCCAAAGTGGTTTGACAACACATCTCCTTTTTTACAATACCAATATATTTGGAGAAGTAGACCAATGAGGGGTATAATACCAATTAATAACCACAAACCGCTTAAGTCAATATCATGTAAACGTCGAATCCTTATGAACAACCATGACAGCAAAATAGCGAATATAAGTGGTAAGATAACTGCTGAAAAAGGTCGATCATAACCTATTAGGATGCCTATAATGTTAGTAACATTAGCAAATAAAACAAACATAAGAACCGTAAACAAGTGCCACCACCAAAATTCGGCCCTACTAGCTCTACCAGTATAATTAAAAAAGTTTCGAAAACCTAGTATTATGGCTTCATAAAAATTAGAGTATCCAAAAACTGCATGTCCTTGATTTATTATTTTCTTAATGATCAACATAAATACCAACAAGGTTTAAGTTAAATAATTCGTATGCCTAATTATAACATTTGATTGATTTGTCTTATAAGAAATGTATGCTAGACTTCGCAAACAAGTATATATAAACTAATATATTAAATCAATTATCCTTAACTATATGAAATAAAATTCGTCTAATAAAATTAGTGTAGAAAAAATCATAGAAAAGCTAAAAGATTTTCGTAAGGGTAAGAAGCTAAATGGATTATCTATCAAAGAATTAATTAGTGAAGGAAGTAATACCCAAGTCTTTTGCATTAGATTGCTCTGTTACTGTTAACAAATTAGTATCATATAAATGAAGAAAATAATAGGTCTGAACATAAGTAGAAAATCTCAATTTATTATTGCATTTGGTATAATGGGGTTATTATTGCTTATATCATACTGTAGTCGTTCATCTTGTATTACTTACATGTTACCATCAGAATATTTAAATAATGGAAATTTAGCATATTTCCAATTTAATAATCATAATAAACTACAAGAATTACTTCCTAAAAATATTAGATATATCGAACAATATAATATAATTGCCAGTGGGCAATTTAGTGTTAACCAATTTAAAAATGCTATTGGATCTAAAACAGATATTATTGATGTTGATTTAAGGAATGAGTATCATGGATTCAACGACCTAAACCCAGTGTCCTTTATCAGTTTACCATATGATGACGTCAACGCTAATAAATCTCAAGAGGAAATTATAGTACGGGAGCAATATCTTTTTGGTTCAATATTACCAACTTACAAGCAACTTAGTATATATGTAAATAATTTGAAGACTACGCCAACAAAGAAGGACCCAGCAATCTGTATACCTATTTCTACTAAGACTGAAGCTGATATAATGGCAGGTTTGAATATTGATTATTATAGAATTACCACATTAGATCATCGAGAACCCAATCGTGATAATTTAGATAAAATGGTAGCACTTTTTGATCAAAAATTAAAATTAAATCCAAGTCGATGGGTTTATTTACATTGCTTAGGTGGAGATGGTCGTACCACGGCAGCTACAGCTGAGCTTATGATGTTAAAACAACAAGAAGTTGGTGAGTTACAACCATTCGATGATTTGGTAACATATGTAGAATCCGTGAGTAATGGTTATAAGTTAGTACCAAGTTGTAAGCCTAGTGATCAAAATTATCGCTGTCAATGGAAGTGGGATCGTTATAATACCTTAAAAATATTCTATAATTTTGTGCGAACAAGAACTGAGAATCAAACTTTTAGTGATTGGCATAATATAATATTCCAAAAGAAAAAGACATTGTAATTAACTTAATCATATTAATTAAAATAACCTGAGCATCCGTAATGGAAGTCAATAAAAAAATAGTAACTTAACATAAATTTTCATTCCAGGAAGAATTATTTTTTACAATAGAGTGCATAAAAGCCAGTAATTTGCGCATAACAGGGCTCTGTCCAAAAACCCGCTTATTATTTGTTACTTTACGCAATTGACTATTGACAGATTCAACTGAATTAGTTGTATAAATTACCTTTCTAATTGACTCAGGATACCCTAGAAAAATCATTAGATTGTCCCAATTATTATACCATGATTTGGCAATTTGTGGATATTGTTTATTCCATTTTTCTTCAAAAGATACTAAAGCTAAATGGGCTTGTTCTTCCGTTACTGCAGTATATATCGGCTTTAAATCGCTAGACAGTTGCTTCCTATCTTTATACGACACATATTTTAAACTATTTCTAATCTGATGTACAATACACAATTGATGTTCTGTTTTTGGATAAACTGCTTCTATTGCCTCAGACATACCAGTAAGATTATCGCTACAGGCAATCAGTATATCTTTTAGCCCTCTATTTTTCATTTCGGTAAAATTACCGAGCCAAAATTTTGCCCCTTCATTTTCACTGATCCATAATCCCAATATATCTTTTTTACCAGATAAATCAATTCCTAATGCAACATATACTGCCTTATTGATTATCCTTTTATCTTGCCTGATTTTTACTACTAAACAATCAAAAAATACTATCGGATATATCTCTTCTAATGGTCGACTCTGCCAAGCTTTAACCTCATCCATTACATCATCAGTAATTTGGCTGATTAAGCCTTCACTTATTTCAACACTGTATAACTCCTGTAACTGAATCTTAATATCAGATATACTCATGCCTTTAGCATATAATGATAGTACTTTATCGTCAAAACCATCAAAACGTTTCTGGCGTTTTGGTAGTATTGCGGGTTCAAAGGTATTATGCCTATCCCTTGGTACTTCTATTTCTACAGCTCCATGTTCGGAGATCAGTTTTTTGCTAGTTATACCATTACGAGCATTATCATTATCTGCACAACTGTATTTATCATAGCCTAGATGATTATTCATTTCTGACTGCAGTGCCTTCTCTATTAAACGTTTGGTCAATTCTTTTAATAAACCTCCTTCTTTCAGTATTGTACTTACATCTGTATCATTATCTATTAATAAATCTACTGCTTGCTTTATTGATTCATTAGTTTTTTTATTCATGTAATTTCCTTTTTTGTTATACTTTTATATATAACCTATTTCGAAATTTACACAGTTTTTTGGACAGAGCCCCTATAGATGCTATTAACAACACAAAAAACGAAATTAAAAGGGTAGCCCACAATACTATAATTAACCTTAAAGATTACCTTTTAACACCAATAGTGCCTTCCTCATTGCTAGATCAGGGATTTGCTGATGATAATATAGCAAATTTACAATGCATAAGTGAAGGTGGTTGGGATATAGTTATGATAGGTGATTCTTCTAATGGAATTTCATAAGTGCATTGTTCGGAAGGGTAAGGAAAAAGATATAAGCAATTATCTTTTTAAAAAAATTAAATATTTTTTATGTGATCCATCTATCAGCTCATTTAATTTTTCATCAAGCTCCGCTATTTCCTTTTGCAAAAATTTAATCAGTTTTTCTATGCTCTCTTTGTCAATACCATCAATGCTATTATGCAACCTCTTTTTTTCATTACTAAGCATCAATACTAAATCTTCCCGTCTTTGCTGATATCTCTTCAAAGTTTCTGATTCAACTTGATATAAGTAATTTGCGGTAAGTTGCATTTTATCACCGTAATACGCTAGTTTAAAAGCATCTTGTTTGTCAGTTTTACAAAAATTTACTGACTTACTAAATGAATTAAAATTATAAGTATTTACCTTATGAATTCGTTGCCCATTACTATATAATTTTTTGCAAATTTCAGCCTCGTATCCTCCAGTGGGTTCACACACTATTAGCTCAATTCCTTGATTTTTCGTCAGTTCTATAAATTCCTCATGACCTAAATTATCATTTGCAAAACGCTGATATATTGGTTTATTGTTTGATACATATATACATGCATCAAGCCATTTTTTACTTACATCTAGACCTATTATTTTTTTCATAGTATAATCTCCTTCATCTTATTGTGCAAGGCTACTGCACTGCAGTACCTTCTGCAATTTGTTCAAAGCAAACTTAACGATAGAGGGTACTTATTCTGTTCACGACTATTTCAGTCTAGCTTGTTTCAAGTCACCCTCTTACAACTACTTATAACATGTTTTTAAGATATAAGTTTGTTTATGTTTTTACATAATGCACAGCATTTTGTTTGGTGCTTATATCGAACTGAGGTTATGTTAGAGAAAAAGTTATTATTTTTTGCACTTGAAAAAGATCACCTTAGCTGATATAAAACAAGCATCTTTGTATATATACTCTTCTGCTTTGAAGAATTGGCTTTTGCAAATACTTGCGGGGATTTCGCATACTCACGTACTAGATGTACGCTCCGTTCGTTCATCCCTTGTTTTCCGTTCCAATTCTCTAAATCATTTGAGTATACGCACCCTTAGCTCAGCTGGATAGAGCAACGGATTTCTAATCCGTAGGTCAGAGGTTCGAATCCTCTAGGGTGCGCCATTCTCCGATTTCAGTGCATTTTACGAATGCGTCAAACGGTGGACGTAGCATAAAGTCTAGCTTTCCGTCTTTTAATTTTAGGTTCGTAAATACTAAATTTATCAATTTACGTTTTCCCTCCGTAGTCGAACCTTTAAAGGTTTCTAACGCTCCGGAAGCCAGTTCTACTAGGTTAACCAAGCATTCTGAAAATTTATCATTAGCATAATCATGGTTTTCTATTTCTTTCACGATATCTTCACGTTTTTGTATTAATTTCTGACGTTTTTCTTCATGATCTTCCTTGCTAATATCACCGTCTAAAAATAAATCAGTTAACCTATCCATACGAGTTTTAATCTTAGTATGCTCAGTATGTAGCTCTCCTATACGCATTTTATGAAAACCTTGCTCTATTTTTGCTGAGCTTTTAATATAACCAATGACTTCAGATCGCAATTCAGGCTCTAAATGGAGTGTTGCTAATACTTTTTCTACTTCTTGTAGTATTATTTCTTCTTTCACGTATATCCTCCTATCAGGTTCATTTGAGTCCCAAGTTCTTAAATATATCCATTCTTCAGTGTGACCATTAACATAGGTCTTCTTTTTGGTTTCAGCAGTAACAACTCGACCAGTGGCAGCACATTTTATTAACCCCCTAAATATATACTCTTTCTCTCCATATTTAAACGGTTTTTTATTCCAACCAAGGCGTACTGCTTGACAAGCATCAAATAACTCCTTACTAATGATTGGTGGATAAATATGCGGGTATTCTTTTTTAGTTTTTAGTAATCTCATTACCCCGTAATAAAATGGATTTGTAATAATAGAATAAAGATGAGAGTGGCATAAATAATCTTGATTACCTCTAGAATTGCGTAGTCCCCATTCTTTGGTTTTCTTTAGTATCTCAGGTAGAGTATGACTACCTGTAGCATATGTTTCAAATATTTTTTTAATCAAAGGACCACGGTTAGGATCAACTATTATTTTCCCCTTACCTCGATCTCTACTATTACTACTTGTTACATGCAAGTAACCAATGGGAGCAGTACTTACCCACTCTCCTTGGCGTAGTTTTTGGGCAATAGCACGATTTACGTTATCTCTAAGACTGTCAACGAAATTTTGAGCCATCATTACAAACATATTCCATACCATCCTATCTTGCGAAGTAGAATGCTTATGGATGATACAATTTTCCGTGTAAAAATGTAGTTCGATTTTTGCTCTTTCAATTAGATCATTTAGTAGAGGTGTTTCTTTATAACTACGTTGTAATCGATCAACTTTATCTGCAACTACTGCTATAACCTCTTTTTGTTTTTTAGCAAAGTCTATAGCTTCCTGAAACTTTTTACGATTACCTACTGTTGATGACTCCGAGAATTCAAATATCTTTAGAATTTCTAAACCTTTACGCAGACAATATTCTTGCAATCGGTATTTCTGTGCTTCAATAGAGTATCCTTCTTCTTGTTCTTTTGTTGAAACGCGAGCAAGTAAAATAGCTTTAGTAGCTTTTTGTGCTGTTTCTGTCATATTTCCCCTTAACAATAATAAATTTTGTTTAATTAAAAGCGTTATGCATTTAAAGATAGATTAAGCACCACATAAGTTCAGTTGAGTTTGCATTAAATTATCCTAGTATTAGAGCCAAGAGTAAAAAATATTTCTTTTTCAGTATTAACTCCTTCATCTTTGCTGTACTAGTCTGACATAATGTTCTTAAAATAGAATGAACTAAGGTCTAGAAAATCCAGATAATTTTTTTAACAGTGCAACTTTTCTAATACTCGATAATCAAGTTTTTTCTGAGTAGCAGGAAATAATTAGAAAATTATGCCTTTTAAGAGTGATTCCTAAAAAATAAGTACCATTTACTTAACTCTAAGACGATAAAAACTCTTGTAATTAATATAATAATAGCAGGATATGGTTTAAAGTAGCTGAGTATAATTTAAAAAGCTGCCTTAAAACCTAGTATTTATAAGTTCTTCAAAAAACTTGATCATCGAGTAATAGATTCTCAGAATTTTTAGACCTTTACAAGTGCAATATTCTTGCAGATAGTATTTTTGTGCTAATAGAGTAGCCTTTTTCTTGTTATTTTGATGAGACACAAGCTAGAAGAATAGCCTTAGTTGCCTTATTGGTGATATTATTCATCTATATTTAAATTTGATTTTTTACTACCAAATGTATGGTGTCTTTGACAATAAGTAGCAGCAACATATAAAAAATAATCATCCTCTATATTTACCTTTTGCAAGAGTACTTCTTCATAGCATCTTTCGTAAGTAGTAACAGTGATTAAGCTAGCAGATGACAAAGTACCAAGTACAGCCCAAAGTAGTGTATTAATTGTTTTATGCCGCAGATTTTCGTTAATTAGGATGGTGACAGGCTTATTATTGCAACTCATTACTCGGCGAATTAATTAACCAAGAGTGGTATGATCATAAGAGCCTTTAGATTCGATAATTTCTACTACTGTTAGTCCTTCTTGTTGGCTGGTAGTAATGACATCATTTCTAAGTTTCAGATCCTTAGGATGGTCATAAGCCGGATCAAAAAAGATGATTGCTTCAGAAGCTAAAGTTGTTGAATATATCATAGCAGTATCCCCTTTGTGATTAAACTTAAAGTTATTTAGTTTAACCACCAAAGAATCTTGATAGATTACTTTGGCGATCGGGGAGTTAGAAAAACTGCCATTCAACAGCTACGCTAGACTTTAGGCTTAAAGTAAATACCTTAAGCCCTGGACATAGCTAGCATCTCCCCGACCATGAAAGTCGAGGATTCATCATTTAATGGCTGATGATTACCATGAATGGATTACAGGTTTCTACACCCCAAAGTAACTTTGCAGTTACTTCATTTTTAATTTTAAACTATACTCCCCTAAAGTCAATAACAGTTTTTTTACCGTTAATTGTTATTTTCGTTATCTTCCTTTTCTTTCTTTTTCATCTTGTAATTAATAATTTCTTGACAGAAGCCAATTAAGTTTCTCGCAGCTTCATGAGCTTCTGAGTCAGTGATTTTGTTATGGTACATTACTTTTATCCTAATACTAATTATCTTTCAATATAGAATGAAGATGGTATAATTTAAGTTATAGAATAAAAATAAAAAAGCTAATGTCAGGTTATCAATATGTTTATCCATCAGAAACAGTTTGTCGGATGGAATTTTTGTTAAAATCAGCCTCAGATATGATAGCATTTCGTAAGATTCAATGTATTTATTTACGTGCCAAGTTTTCATATTTACCTAAGCAGATTTCTGAAATTACCGGTTTAAGTATTAGTCGAGTTAGGAGGGCAACAAAAGAGATGTTGCTAAAATACCAGCTGAAATTAGGGATGTATTAACCATCATCCACATATCCCATGTTAGCGAATTATTGGATATTACTTTTATGGATAAGAAACTGTATATTTATACAACAAGATTAGAAAATATGCATATTTTTAAAAATAAAAAGTAGTAAATGCTTTGAGTAATAAAAATTTTAGTTTATTGTAACTTTATAATTAAAAATATTATGATTTTCTATGGAAGAGATAAATTATTGGGATAATTCACAATACCAGTATTGTGCATATGCTGAGAGGTTGGTTAATGAATTAATTTTGCTAAATACAAAAGTAAAGCAACCAATAGACATTGATGTAGTAAAAAAAGGCATCTACTATGCTAAAAAATATCATGGCAGTCAAATGAGACAGTCCGGCGAGCCATATTACTCGCATCCGATTGAAGTGGCGTATATGGTTGCCCAGTACACAGCACTAGAACTTCCACAATATTTCAGAACAGACATGATTGTGACTGCATTACTACACGATACCATTGAGGATACACCACTTACCGAAAAGATGATTGCTTACATCTTTGGCAGTCAAGTAGCTAGTCAAGTGCAAGACTTGACTAGGGTTAAGCCTCATGGCAAGATTAGCTCGGCGGAAACATTAAATATATTATTTCAACAAAAGAAACATGATGTAGCATTGATTAAACTTTTTGATAGAATTCACAATTTAGAAACTGTTGGTGTAAAATCTTCAGAAAAGATTAAAAAAATAGTAGAAGAAACTATAGGTACATTTATACTTCTTGCTGCCCACCTAGAAACAAGAGATGTAGAAAACAAAATAATTCAACTTTGTATAGACCTTACTAGGAAGGAATCTACAAAGCCTCTTCCCTTTGGAAGTGATGAGTATCTACTTTCTCTAGTTCTTCAAAATGATATATAGCATATATAAAAGCTACAGATGCAGGAATTATAATGACTAAAATTCCCCAATGACCTAAGAAATTTGTACAATATACAAGTGAAAAAGAAGTTACTATATATATGAAAGCACGTGATAAAGCATATGCAAAACTAGCGTAGGTAAAACGTTTAAAAACAGGCAAATACTTATAACAGAGTGGTATTGCAGGATTTACCGTGGTGCCAAATACGGTAATAAACGTTTGAATTAGTAATATATCAAATGCTGATTCAGCGTTATTTAGTAAATATGGACAAGATATAATAAAAATTAAGAATATTGTTAGTCTAATTTTTAAGATCTTTAACGGGTATATTTTATAGCTTAAATATGTTAATACTAACAAACTACAGAAGTGTATCATCGATACTATAAAATTTTGGTGAATAATTTGTTCTGCATTAAGGTGAAAGGAATTTTTTAAAATACTTCCACAATATATATATGCAATATAAAAACATACTGGCCATGAACATTGCATAAAAAATATAGCTAAGGCAGTTTTATTGTTAACTTTTTCTTTCCAAATGGCACTTTTTTCTACAATTTTAGAATCTTGATTAGTTTTGATTACAGCTTGTTTGACCCTACGTTTTGCATCAACAAAATCAGGAGTTTCTCTAAGCCTTGTTCTTGCAGCAGCTCCAATTACTGCAACTCCTGCTCCTACCCAAAAAGCATTGCGCCAATTAAAACCATTAGATATAACAAGTGATGCAATACCTAATGCAAAAGTTCCGCCTAAAGCACTACAAATTGACCCAGTTGCCATTACAGCGGGGTATTGTATAGGTGGCTTGGTGATTTCAATAACGTAAATATCGGCTCCTACTACTTCCCCCATGGAAGATAGACCTTGAGCTATACGGCATATTGTAACCAACCAAGAGGCAGTAATACCTATTTGAGCATAAGTTGGTAAATTAGCCATAGCAATACAAGAAATCGACATCATAAAAGTTGTTATGACAACAGTATGCTTACGGCCATAATTATCTCCTATCCAACCAAATAGCAAAGCCCCAAATGGACGTAAAACATAAGTGGAACAAAAGGCAAATGCTGACATTACAGAGGCTGTCTTAGGATCAGTAGGCTCAAAAAACAACTCATTCAACAGTACAGCCATATGCACATAAAGCATCAAATCAAAATATTCAAGGAATGTTCCTATTGAAAGCAATCCAACTGCTTCTTTTTGTTCTCTAGTTAGGCTTCTTTGTTCTTGCTGATATCCTATCATTTTTTCACCTTTTATATATTTATATAATAACCAATGTCTTACATGTCATTCCCGCTAGGGTTAATGTCATTCCCGCGAAGGCGGGAATCTAGAATGTCTAAAGCACCCTTCCTGTCTATTTCTTTAGACCCCTGCTTACGCAGGGGTGACACCCTAGGTTATTAAACCAATGTCTTACTATAGAATTGAGATATAACATATATATATTGATGATTTGGTTGAACGATAGCAAGAAAAAATAATACAGAAAATTGAAATAATAAATCTTGGTTGTAACAATATCACATTTCTATAAATAAATTAGAATGGGGAAAAAGAGATATTTGGTAAAAATATAGGCTTAAGATCAAAGAGATGTTGAATATCAAAACTGCATAGCATGTTAGCGAATTATTGGATATTACTTTTATGGATAAGAAACTGTAATTTTACAACAAGATTAGAAAATATTGTATCTTTTTAAAAATAAAAAGTAGTAAATGCTTTGAGCAATAAAAATTTTAGTTTATTATAACTTTATAATTAAAATATTATGGTTTTTATGGAAGATATTAACTATTGGGATAATTCACAATACACGTCAATTCGGGATAAGGATATTGAGAACATGTAGATTAAAATCAAATTTTGTTGAAGGTTTATTTTTCTTTAATGAATAAGCAACAAGAGTAGATAATATATGGACAAAGGCATTTATTGGTGATCTATGTCTAGTATGTTCAAGGTTCATTTTATTTTTTAGATAATCAAAAACTGTTTCAATTAAGTTACGCTTTCGAAGTAAGATTTTTTCTTTCAAATCCATTAATTTATTTTCCATATTCTTCTTAATTCCATGAATCATTTTTAAGCCTCTTTCATATAAATTTAAGAACAAATTTTGCTTAATATAACCTTTATCAGCTGCTATAATTCCAGTTAATCTTTTTGTTAACTCCGGTACTGGAACCCTATCATCTACATTGCCTTTGGTCACTTTTAATGCCATAAACTCCCCTTTATTATTGATTATTACATGTAATTTAAAACCATAAAAATACCCCATAGAGGATTTACTATGTTTGGCTAATCCTTTAAAAACTTTATTGCTATAACGCCTTTTATTGTGACAAGCTTTAATCGTTGTAGAGTCAATAAAATAAATACCTGTTTCCTCACCAAACAACAAATGAATCAACATATTTAGCGGTATGAATAATCGTGCCATTAATTCAACAAATCTATTATAACTCAAGGCTTTAGGGAAATCATCCTTATGCATGCACTCTATATAACTTTTATAGAAAAATTTAAAATTCTTAGCATAGGATGTATGAAACATAATTATTATTGTTAACATTTCACTTAAACTCATGCTACAACAGCGATTTCTCTGCTTATTTGATGGTAATAACTTTCTCTGTTCATACTCCAAATAAATTTTACAAAAATCATCTATAAAACTATATAATTCTGTGATATCTTTTTTCATGCCTGTAGTTTGTTTTTTTGTTTAAAAATATAAATACTGCAGGCACTCCTTTTTGACAATCCTTTTATCTATTACTATTTCATCTATATCTTATCCCGAACTGACGTAATACCAGTTTTGTTCATATGCTGAGAGGTTGCTTAATGAATTAATTTTGCTAAATACAAAAGTAAAGCAACCAATAGACATTGATGTAGTAAAAAAAGGCATCTACTATGCTAAAAAATATCATGGCAGTCAAATGAGACAATCCGGCGAACCGTATTATTCGCATCCAATAGAGGTGGCTTATATGGTTGCCCAGTACACAGCCCTAAAAATTCCAAAATATTTCAGAACTGACATGATTGTTACCGCATTACTGCACGATACCATTGAAGATACAAAACTGACCGAACCTATGATTGCCTATATCTTTGGCAGTCAAGTGGCTAGTCAAGTGGCTAGTCAAGTGCAAGATTTGACTAGGGTTAAGCCTCATGGCAAGATTAGTTCGGCAGAAACATTAAATATATTATTTCAACAAAAAAAACATGATGTAGCACTGATTAAACTTTTTGATAGAAAGCATAACTTGCAAACAATTGGGGCTAAATCTCTAGAGAAAGTAAAGAAAATCATTGAGGAGACTATAGAACATTTTATAATAATCTCTACCTACCTTGAAATGCCACAAATAAGCAATGACATAATTACACTTTGTAAAAATAGTCTAGGTATCAAGTTACAGTCGAGTCATAACTACCAGTTACCTTCTCTAGATTTATGAAATGTAATAACCCAATCCCATATAATGTGATTATGGGGAGCATGACAACTAACAGCCCATAATTACCCAAATATTCTATAAGGTAAACAATTCCAAAAGAAGTCACTACAGACATTAATGCACGGGATATAGCAAATGTAAAGCTAGCGTAACTAAAACGTTTAAAAATAGGGAAGGCTCTATAAAAAATAGGATTAGCTGGGAATGTACTAGGGGCAAATACAGCTGTTAGTGCTTGAATTATAAATATACCTTGTACAGTATTAATATTATTTAGGAGAAGTGGATATACTAAAACCAAGCCAAAAAATATTATTGACTGTGTTTTTAAAATTTTTAAAGGATGTACCTTATAGGCTAAAAATGTAAGTGTGATAACTACTAGTAGGTCTACCATAGAAACTAAGAAATTGTGATGAATAACTTGACCAGCATCAAAATTAAAAGAATTCTTCATACTATTGCTACAATAGATATAAATAAAATAAAACCACACAGGTTGTCCTAGTTCCATAAAAAAATATGATATTGCAGTTTTTTTACTAACTTTTTCTTGAATAACAGGATTAGCAACTAATGATTTTGTATTTATAGTAAACTCTTCGAAAGTTTTTTTTATCCGTCGTTTCGCGTCAGCAAATTCTGGCGTTTCTCTAAGTGCTGTTCTTGCTATTGCACCAATCATAGCAATGCCTGTTCCAACCAAGAAGGCCATACGCCAGTTAAAACCATAACTAGTAAATAAAGAAGCAATAGCTAAGGCACATACTCCACCTAAACTTACACTTACCATTATTAATGCTACCACAAAATATTGCATGGGTGATTTTTGAATAAGTTCTGTTAAATAGAGTTTTGCTCCTACCACTTCTCCCATAGAAGACACACCTTGCATAATACGGCACATTGTCATTAACCAAGCAGCAGTAGCTCCTATTTGTTCATAAGTAGGTAAAACAGCTATAATAAAACATGAAATCGCCATCATAAAAGTTGTTATCACTACTGTTGTTTTACGTCCAATATTATCCCCAATCCAGCCAAAAATCAAAGCACCTATGGGACGTAAGACAAATGTCGAACAAACGGCAGTAGCTGCAAGAAGATTTGTCGTATGAGGATCAGTTTTTGGAAAAAACAACTCATTCATCAATATTGCCATATGTACATAAAGCATCAAGTCAAAATATTCCAAAAAACTACCGATTGATAATAACCCAACCGCTTCTTTCTGTTCTTTTGTTAAGCTTATTTGTTCTTTATAATTTCCTAGCATTTATCACCTTATATATTTATTAGTTTATAGATATTGATGATTTGGTTGAACGATAGCAAGAAAAAATAATACAGAAAATTGAAATAATAAATCTTAGTTGTAACAATATCACATTTCTATAAATAAATTAGAAAGGGAAAAAGAGATATTTGGTAAAAATATAGGCTTAAGATCAAAGAGATGTTGACTATCAAAACTGCATAGCATGTTAGCGAATTATTGGATATTACTTTTATGGATAAGAAACTGTAATTTTACAACAAGATTAGAAAATATTGTATCTTTTTAAAAATCAAAAGTAGTTAATGCTTTGAGTAATAAAAATCTTAGTTTATTATAACTTTATAATTAAAATATTATGATTTTTATGGAAGATATTAACTATTGGGATAATTCACAATACACGTCAGTTCGGGATAAGATATAGATGAAATAGTAATAGATAAAAGGATTGTCAAAAAGGAGTGCCTGCAGTATTTATATTTTTAAACAAAAAAACAAACTACAGGCATGAAAAAAGATATCACAGAATTATATAGTTTTATAGATGATTTTTGTAAAATTTATTTGGAGTATGAACAGAGAAAGTTATTACCATCAAATAAGCAGAGAAATCGCTGTTGTAGCATGAGTTTAAGTGAAATGTTAACAATAATAATTATGTTTCATACATCCTATGCTAAGAATTTTAAATTTTTCTATAAAAGTTATATAGAGTGCATGCATAAGGATGATTTCCCTAAAGCCTTGAGTTATAATAGATTTGTTGAATTAATGGCACGATTATTCATACCGCTAAATATGTTGATTCATTTGTTGTTTGGTGAGGAAACAGGTATTTATTTTATTGACTCTACAACGATTAAAGCTTGTCACAATAAAAGGCGTTATAGCAATAAAGTTTTTAAAGGATTAGCCAAACATAGTAAATCCTCTATGGGGTATTTTTATGGTTTTAAATTACATGTAATAATCAATAATAAAGGGGAGTTTATGGCATTAAAAGTGACCAAAGGCAATGTAGATGATAGGGTTCCAGTACCGGAGTTAACAAAAAGATTAACTGGAATTATAGCAGCTGATAAAGGTTATATTAAGCAAAATTTGTTCTTAAATTTATATGAAAGAGGCTTAAAAATGATTCATGGAATTAAGAAGAATATGGAAAATAAATTAATGGATTTGAAAGAAAAAATCTTACTTCGAAAGCGTAACTTAATTGAAACAGTTTTTGATTATCTAAAAAATAAAATGAACCTTGAACATACTAGACATAGATCACCAATAAATGCCTTTGTCCATATATTATCTACTCTTGTTGCTTATTCATTAAAGAAAAATAAACCTTCAACAAAATTTGATTTTAATCTACATGTTCTCAATATCCTTATCCCGAATTGACGTAATACCAGTTTTGTTCATATGCTGAGAGGTTGCTTAATGAATTAATTTTGCTAAATACAAAAGTAAAGCAACCAATAGACATTGATGTAGTAAAAAAAGGCATCTACTATGCTAAAAAATATCATGGCAGTCAAATGAGACAATCCGGTGAGCCATATTACTCGCATCCGATTGAAGTGGCTTATATGGTTGCCCAGTACACAACCCTAGAAATTCCACGATTGTTTAGAACCGACATGATTGTTACCGCATTACTGCACGATACCATTGAAGATACAAAACTGACCGAACCCATGATTGCCTATATTTTTGGCAATCAAGTGGCTAGTCAAGTAGAAGATTTGACTAGGGTTAAACCTTATGGCAAGATTAGCTCAGCGGAAACACTAGATTTATTAATTCAGCAAAAAAAATATGATGTAGCATTGATTAAAGTTCTTGACAGAAAACATAACTTGCAAACTCTAGGAGCTAAATCACCGGAAAAAGCTAAGAAGATAATTCAAGAGACAATAGGACATTTTATAACACTTTGTGCATATTTGGAAATACCAAGAGTAGAGCAAGAACTAATAAAACTTTGTCAACAATATCTATGTGTTAATCTGAACCCCTCTGAACTGCAGAAGCAAAATAATCGGCTCTGTCCAAAAAACTGTGTAAATTCGAAAAAATAGGTCATTAAATTTTGTTAAGCCTATCCTCAAATTTAACCATCAAATGAGCCATAGCTTCATTCCAGTTTGGAATGGGCATAGTCCATTTTTTGGTCATATAGTCAATTGTCAAATATAAACTTTTAAAAACAGCATTATCATTAGGAAAAACCCGCTTATTATTTGTTACTTTACGCAATTGACTATTGACAGATTCAACTGAATTAGTTGTATAAATTACCTTTCTAATTGACTCAGGATACCCTAGAAAAATCATTAGATTGTCCCAATTATTATACCATGATTTGGCAATTTGTGGATATTGTTTATTCCATTTTTCTTCAAAAGATACTAAAGCTAAATGGGCTTGTTCTTCCGTTACTGCAGTATATATCGGCTTTAAATCGCTAGACAGTTGCTTCCTATCTTTATACGACACATATTTTAAACTATTTCTAATCTGATGTACAATACACAATTGATGTTCTGTTTTTGGATAAACTGCTTCTATTGCCTCAGACATACCAGTAAGATTATCGCTACAGGCAATCAGTATATCTTTTAGCCCTCTATTTTTCATTTCGGTAAAATTACCGAGCCAAAATTTTGCCCCTTCATTTTCACTGATCCATAATCCCAATATATCTTTTTTACCAGATAAATCAATTCCTAATGCAACATATACTGCCTTATTGATTATCCTTTTATCTTGCCTGACTTTTACTACTAAACAATCAAAAAATACTATCGGATATATCTCTTCTAATGGTCGACTCTGCCAAGCTTTAACCTCATCCATTACATCATCAGTAATTTGGCTGATTAAGCCTTCACTTATTTCAACACTGTATAACTCCTGTAACTGAATCTTAATATCAGATATACTCATGCCTTTAGCATATAATGATAGTACTTTATCGTCAAAACCATCAAAACGTTTCTGGCGTTTTGGTAGTATTGCGGGTTCAAAGGTATTATGCCTATCCCTTGGTACTTCTATTTCTACAGCTCCATGTTCGGAGATCAGTTTTTTGCTAGTTATACCATTACGAGCATTATCATTATCTGCACAACTGTATTTATCATAGCCTAGATGATTATTCATTTCTGACTGCAGTGCCTTCTCTATTAAACGTTTGGTCAATTCTTTTAATAAACCTCCTTCTTTCAGTATTGTACTTACATCTGTATCATTATCTATTAATAAATCTACTGCTTGCTTTATTGATTCATTAGTTTTTTTATTCATGTAATTTCCTTTTTTGTTATACTTTTATATATAACCTATTTCGAAATTTACACAGTTTTTTGGACAGAGCCGGATAAGGATTAGTAAAAATGCTTTAGCTATAACTAATACAAGATTTTGGATATGTATAAATTGCATTTCTGTGAATTCATACATTAATTGCTCTTCGTAGTGTATATATGTCTGCTATTTTTACTAATCCTTATCCCGAATTAACGTAACTACGCACTTTATTAGGGTGTACTGTAGCAAAAGGCAATTTATTTATTTTTAAAAATTCTCTTAAATTATGTTCATATCCACCAGTAGGTTCAAAGACAACATTTAATTCAGATAAGGCAGTATAGTGTTTATTAATGGTGCTAAGCATAGTAGTAAAGCCTTGTTGATCATTGGTAACTTCAAAAGCCTTGTTAGTAGCTGGTATATAGATACTTAAAGTTTTTTTACTAACGTCCACACCAATATAAGTTGTTGCCATATAGAGCCTCATGATTTATATTAATAATAGGATACGCTACATACTCATACGCAAGGTTTAAACCTTCTGACATCCGTTCGTAGTCTTTATCCAAACAGGATGGGTCTTTGCTCAGGTACGAAGTCTTTAAAATTCAAAGCTTCAATTCGAGATACAGTTTACCCATCCTACCACTATATATAACTGATCACGTTATATTTATCATGGCTTTTTTATTGTATGAATTCGATGTAACTTGTTACATCGAACTTTCGTGTTATATATAGAAACAATCAGGTTTGAAGCGGCTGTCCACCTGATTGTTAAAATATAACACTCCATTCAATATGTGATTTTAATTATTAAAATCACATATTGAATGATGAAAAAAGTTAAAATGCACTCGCGTCAGCCGCTTCAAGAGTGCATTTTTCCTTATAACAAAGCCAGTTCGATATAAGAATTATTAATTCTTATATCGAACTGAAGTTAAAATAATTATTATCATGGAACAATTAAATGCAACTGAAGCAAAACGTGAGTTTGGTGTATTACTTATCAAAGTGCAAACAGAACCTATCAGCATTAGTAGAAATGGCAAGCCTATAGCTGTAATAGTTTCTGATAAAGAGTTTCAAGAATTAGAATCTTTTAAAGAACAAGTATTAAAACTTGCAATTTCTGCAGGGTAATTTAAAAGTCACAATCGTTAGTTGCTATAAATGCAAGTTTAGCCACTACCGATGTCATCCCTACGAAGGCAGGGATCTATATTACTTAATAGTCTTTCAGGCTTATTTTTTTAGATCCCAGCTTTCGCTGGGATGACATCGTTTTGACATTAGTACTACAACTGTAGTGCTAAATAGCGTAGTTAATAATGGGAAATGGTATAAGTCATGAACCGGCAACGATAAAAGGTAAAAGAAACAAGGCAGTTTTAATTTCATTTGAGGATTGGGAAGATATAAAAGAGACCTTATTTGTGGCGGATAATAAAGAATTACGGTAAAAAGAAAAAAAAGGATAACGATGATTTACAAATAATAGAAATAACACTAGTATTTTTGATATATTGTTAGTTAATTGTGTTAGATAGATAATATGTTAAAGGACGGATACATTAATGATTTTGCAACAAATAAGGTTGTAGATTTTAAAAAACCGGAAGAAAAGGTGCGTCAAGAATATGAAAAGATATTGTATGATGATTATTTTTATGACAAAGAGCAACTTGATATTGAGGTTTCAATACAAATGGGTAGTACTGTAAAAAAAGCAGATATCGTAATATACAAGAATGAATTAAAAAATAGAAACCAATATAGCGACATACTTGGTATTATTGAGGTTAAAAAGAGAAGTAGGAAAGATGGTTTAGAACAATTGACGAGTTATATGCAAGCTACTTCTGCTGTGTTTGGGGTTTGGACTAATGGAGAAGAAATTGAATATCTACATAAAAATTCTAAAGGAGAAGTAAAAAGAGATTGCTTATTTAATATACCGAAAAAAGGAGAAACAATAGAAGAGATAGGCAATATAACAAAAGATAAATTAAAACCAGTTAAAAATTTAAAACCTGTTTTTAGACGCATACTGAATACGCTATATTCTAATACAAATATTAGCAGAAAAGAAAAACTTGGAAGCGAAATGATTAAATTAATCTTTTGTAAGATTATTGATGAGAAATATGACATTAATAGTTTACCGAGTTTTAGAATAACAATAGAAGAAATGGAAGCAATCAATAATGACAAAAGTGAAAATGAAGAAATTAAAATAGTACAATATAATAAAGTTAAAAAACGGATACAAAAATTATTTATAAAAGTAAAAGAAGAGTTAGGAGATGATGGAATTTTTGTTCAAAATGAAGAAATAACACTTGATGCAAAATCAATTGTTTATGTCGTTGGTGAACTAGAGCAAATTGCATTATTAAAAACAGAAAAAGATACAGTTGGTGAAGCGTTTGAAACCTTTGCGGAAAGTAAATTGGTTGGTGAAAAAGGCGAATTTTTTACACCTAGAGAAATTGTAAAGCTTGCAGTACAAATTATAGACCCATCACCAAATCAAACCATTATAGACCCTGCCTGCGGTAGTGGTGGTTTTTTAATATATGCACTTGAACATGTTTGGAGAAAAATGGACAACAATCGAGTGTACAAAAATTCAACAGACATCAATAGATTAAAAAAACAAATTGCCGAAAAGTGTTTTTATGGATTAGATAAGGAAATAGATTTGGTTAAAATATGTAAAGCATATATGACTATCATAGGTGACGGCAAAAGTAAAATTGTTCAAGAAAATACATTGCATCCAATTCATGAATTTCAAGCAAAAACAAAAGAATTAATTACAACTAAAAAAGATGGTGAAATTGAACTAAATACTTTTGATTTTGTAATAACAAATCCACCGTTTGGTAGTAAAATCAAAATTTTAAAAGAAGACTGTAAATATTTTGAATTAGGGTATCAGTATAAAAAAGAAGGTAATAGTTTTATAAAAACTAACAAAGTAAAAGAAACCGAACCTCAGGAATTATTTATAGAAAGATGTTTGCAGTTACTAAAAGATGGAGGTAAACTTGCAATAGTTTTGCCGGAAACTTACTTTCATGCACCTTCTAAGAAGCATGTTTTAGATTTTTTAACCAAAAACAACAATATTATTGCAGTTGTAGATTTACCACATAACACCTTTAGACCTTATTGTAATGCAAAAACTTGTCTATTAGTGTTAGAAAAGGGTAAAATGCAAAATAATGATATTATAATGGCTGTTGCAGAGGAAATGGGTCATGACCACACAGGAAGATTGATTTATAGGTATGATAGTAAAACAGAGATGTTTACAAAGGAAATTTGGGATGACACAGAAACTATAAGAAATGAGTTATTAGCTAAAAAATTCAATAAAAATACTTTTACAACCTCGAGTTCTAATATCATAAATAGCGTTTATGTGCCACGCTATTACTGGAAAAGAAAAGAAGAAGAAATTAAAGATATTGCCAACAATCAAAATTTTAAATTGATTACAATTGACGAATTGTTAAAACAAAATATTTTGCAAGCATTTAATGGACACGGATCACCACCAAGTGAGTACAAGGGAACTGGAACAGTGCCATATATTAGAGTTGCCGATATAATCAATTGGGAAATTTATAAAAATCCAACTTCATTAATACCAGAACATATATATCGTAAAATCAAGGGTAAGAATGGCATATCTTTACAAGAAGAAGATGTAGTCTTTGTTCGTAGAGGAAGTTATAGAATAGGTTCGGTTGCAATGATTTCAAAATTTGATACCAATGTATTATTAACTAATGAAATTACAACTTTTAGAATTATTAATCAGCATAACATTTACAATATCACGCCATACTATTTTATGTTTGCAATGTCTCATTCGATTACACAAAAACAACTATATAACAAAATATTCATAGACACAACATTGCCAAACATAGGAGACAGGTGGACGGAGCTTTTAATACCAATCCCATTGGATAAGGATAAAACTTTAGAGATTTCAAATAAGATTAAGGATACATTTAGTCAAAAATGGCAAGCTTTGGAAAAGTTATCTATTTTAAAGAATGAGTTTGGCGATATAATAACATAACCTAAATTCGATGTAACAAGTTAGTAGGTTCAGGTTATTTACAGTTGCGACTTTTAGTGCACCACGAAGTGTAAATAAGCTAGCTGTTGAAAGAGCAGCCATAGAAGTGTTGACCTAGCACACTATGTATCGAGTCTTGAGCTGATTTTGGTAACAAAGTCAGTTAAGCGTAGACAGAAATATTATAGACCGTAAGCCGAAAGGTTAAAGTGATTGAGCCTCGTTAAGCAATTCTTTTGGGATCGCAGACTGTGTTAAAAGGCAGGAATGCAACATAATACATACCATAAATAGGCAGGTATGTGTTAGATCTCCGGGGTCTAAGAGCATGGCATGTAATAAAAAAAGTTTATTTATAAACGTGGGAGATCCTATATTCTCTTCTTTTAAGAAGTATTAGCCGACAAGTATAAAAAGCAAGGGAGCTAAAAAAGAATATAGGAAGTCAGATCCAGCATAGTACTGATGAAATTGGGTAATGCCAATGGAGGGAAGGCTGGTGGGTAAGTTCGACTAACACAGGGAAACGTTATGAAAGCACAGACTTTCAATAATTGACGACAACTAAACTGTGTTAGATAGCTAGATTAAAATAATCAGGTGAAGGAATTTATCTTGAACCCATTGCGGGAAAACCGCACGATGAGGTTCTAATGAGGGGCGTAAGTGGTAACGCTTACGTCTACTCTCTAATTACCCCTAAGGTTAAGAGTATATACTAAAAAAGTATTAGGGGAATTGCACAGTTGCCAATATAATTAGATTTACGCTAATAATTTACACAAGGATCAATGACTATTTTTTTGACAATCATTATTGTTCTAATGATAGGATGTGCCGCATTGCTTTCAGCTACTGAAACGGCCATCACCGCGTCTTCTCCGGGGAAAATACAAAAATTTAAGGCAAAAGGTATTAAACGTAACACTGTATTACAAGTTCTAAAGAATAAAGAAAAAGTAATTGGCACATTATTGATTGGTAATACTCTGCTTAATACTGTTTGCACTACCATTGCTACCAGTATATTTATCGATTGGCTAGGTGATGGCGGCACTGTCGTAGCTTCAGCAGTTATGGCTTTCGTGATAATTGTTTTCGGCGAAATAATACCTAAAGCTATTGCTGTAGCAAAAGCAGAACAGTTAGCATTATTCACTTCTCCAGCAATTATATTTTTTCTAAAGCTTTTAAAACCAATTAATTCTATTTTTGAAGTTATAATTAAGCTATTCTGTTTTATTTTCCGTATTAATCTACAACAAAATATCTCGGGAGCAGAAGAAGTCAGAGGAGTTATTGAACATTATCATCAAGAAGGTAATGTTTATAAATCTGACCGTGACATGTTAGGGGGTATATTAGATATTAGGAAAATGACAGTATCTGAAATTATGATACATAGAAGTAACATAGTAGCCATTAATGTAGATTTGCCTAAAGAGGAGATAGTGAGGCGAGCATTATTATCTAGTCCTCATACAAGAATACCATTATGGAAGGACACTCAGGACAACATAATTGGTGTACTTCACATGAGAGATCTACTTCGGGCTCTTTATGAAAAGAATAACGATGCAAAAAAAATTAATATCAAAGAATTAGTAAATCAGCCTTGGTTTATACCTGATAATGCTTTGGTAACTCATCAACTTCATGCTTTTAGAGAAAGAAAGAGCCATTTTGCCTGTGTTGTTGACGAATATGGTGATCTACAAGGTATTATTACTCTAGAAGATATTCTAGA